>JAFGOG010000475.1 GCA_016926595.1 Anaerolineae bacterium | reverse complement strand
GTGAGCGTTTGTAGTTTGGGGCAAGGCTCATACAGCGTTCATAGTCGCGGTTTCCAACCGCGCGATCTTTTACATAGAACATCGAACGCGATTCGGAAATCGCGACTGCTTTCAGACCGCCCCCAACGACAAACGCGCGCATTCAAAGTGGGTGGTTTGGCAGGAACGCCGGCTTGTGGTACACTCGATAGCGGGAAAGGAGAGGAAAATGCGAGTCGCGATCATTGGCGCGGGGAGTATTGTATTCTGCAAGACGCTGATCCTGGACATCCTGGCTACGCCGGGGTTAGAGGACACCGAGTTTGCCCTGATGGCGCCGAGCACCCGGCGTACGCCCCATGTGGAGGCGTTCGTCAAGCGCGTGATCGCGGCCAATGGCCTGCCGGCGCAGGTCTGGGTCACGACCGATCGCCGCGAGGCGGTGCGGGGGGCCGATCACGTCATCGCTACGTTCCAGATCGGCGGTTTGCAGGCCTTTGAGGCCGACTATACGATCCCGCTCCGGTATGGCGTGGATCAGTGCATCGGCGATACGCTGGGGCCGGGCGGGGTCTTTCGCGCCCTGCGCAGCATCCCGGTGATCGTCGACCTGGCGCGCGACATGCAAGAGCTTTGCCCCGGCGCGCACCTGCTCAACTATGTCAACCCGATGGCGCCCGTCTGCTGGGCGCTGGGCCGGACGGCAGCCGTGCCCTTTGTTGGCCTGTGCCACGGCGTGCAGACCACGATGGACCTGATCGCCGGCTATACCGATCTGCCCAAGGACGAGATCGATTTCCTGTGCGCCGGGATCAACCACATGGCCTGGTTTCTCAAGTTGGAGCACCGGGGCCGAGATCTCTATCCCCTGCTGCGCGAACGGTTCGAGCGGCCCGAGTACTATGCCAACGAAAAGGTGCGCGGCGAGGTGTTCCGGCACTTTGGCTACCTCATGACCGAGTCGACCGGCCACCTGTCCGAGTACCTGCCTTACTTTCGCAAGAGCCAACGCGCCCTGGATCTGTACTGCGACGAACCCGCCTTTGGCGGCGAGAGCGGGGCCGCGTTCAAGTTCAACCGGCGCGTTGCCGAGAAATACGGCGACGAGCAGCTCCTGAGCGGGGAATCGACCGCCCTGCCGGCGCGCAGCATCGAGTATGGCTCGTATATCATCGAGGCGTTGGAAACCGGGCGCCCCTTCAAGCTCAACGGCAACGTGATCAACGGCGGCATGATCGCCAACCTGCCGCCTGACTGCTGCGCCGAAGGGCCGATCTATGTCGATCGCGCCGGTTTGCACAAGATGATCGTCGGCAACCTGCCGCCCCAATGCGCGGCGTTGAACCTGAGCAACGTCAACGTGCAGCGCCTGGCGGTCGAGGCGGCGCTGAGCGGCGATCCGGAGCACATCGTCCACGCCTGCGCGCTGGATCCGCTGACCGGCGCGGTGCTGACCCTGAAAGAGATCCGCGACATGGCGAGCGAGATGTTGGTCGCCGAAGGGCAGTGGCTGCCCCAGTTCGCGGGCAAGACGATCCGCCCCACGCCGACGATCCACATCCCGCCAGATGTCAAGCGTGCCAGGGTGCCGGTCGACCCGGCGCTGGCGATCGTGGCCCGCTTTGAAGAGTTGGGCCAGTAAGTGGAGATCATCATGAAACGTCCCAGTCAAATCACACTAACGCTTCTTCTTTTTGCCGTCTCGGTCGTTTGTTGTCTGCCGATCCTCCAGATAGGGCTCAACGTCTATGACGAGGGCATCGTCCTGGCCGGGGCAGAGCGGGTCCTGAGAGGCGATGTCCCTTACCGGGATTTCTGGTCCATGTACCCGCCGGGGCAGTTCTATGTGCTGGCCTTTTTGTTCAGGCTGTTTGGCCCGTCTGTGCTGGTGGAGCGGATATACGACGTGGTGGTCAGAGCGCTGCTGGTGACGTGCGCGTTTGGGGTCGTCAAAAAGCTGGGCTGCTCGAACAAGGTGGCGGTCGTCGGGTGGGGCGTGGCCCTGGCCTGGACGGCAGCCACTCGCTTTGCCGGCTATCCGGTTTATGTCGCCCTGCTGTTGATCCTGGTCGGCATCACCTTGTTCCTGCACTACCTGCAGACACGGCGGGCCCGCTGGCTGCTCTTTTGCGGGCTGTCGGTGGCGCTGAGCGCGACTTTTCGGCACGACCTGGCGGCGATGGCGGCGGCGGTCGTCGGGGTCGCCCTGGTCGCGGTCAAACTGAGGGGCAAAGAAGCCGGGTGGCGCCCGATCGCGGTCTATCTCGGCGGCATCGCGCTGGTGGGACTGCCGATCGCCATCTATTTTGCTTCCGTCGTTGGCGTTGGACCGGTGGTAGAGCAGTTGATCCTGACGCCGGCGGACGTGATGCCCAGGTACCGCTGGCTTCCCTATCCGGCTTTTGCTTTCTATGAGACGGTCCACTTTTACCTGTTTCCGGTTGTTTCCGTTGCCGGCTTGCTCCTGTCCTTGATCCTCCTCGCCAGGGACAGGGCGCCCACGCCGTTCACCTATGGGATGCTTGTCTTGTCGCTGACGGGCATCCTGTTTATCAACCAGGTGCGCGTGCGTTCGGACACCATCCACCTGTTCCCCAACGCGCTGCTGAGCATCGTCGTCGCGCCGGGCCTGTTTTCGTACCTGTTCTCGCGCCGGGCATGGGGCGCCAGGGTGGCGGCGATCGTGCTGGTGGTCGGGATGGGGGTGCTCCTGGGCGGGCTCGCCCGGGAGCGCTTCGAGGCGCTTGGCGAACCCTATTGGGTCGAGCCCAGCCGGTCTGCCATCGACCGGGCCGGATACGCCCGGTCGGGCCAGGACCTGGCCGATGTGGTGTCGTTCGTGCGGGACAACACCGCTGAGGGGGAGGCGATCTATGTCGGAGTCACCAATCACGACCGTCTGCTCATCAACCATGTGATGGTTTACTTTTTGGCGGGCCGGGCCTACGGGAGCAAATACCACGAACTGCATCCCGGCGTGACCAACACGTTGAGCGTCCAGCAAGAGATCGTGCGCGAACTGCAAGCCGCGCCGGTCAGGCTGATCGTCTTGCACGAAGGGTACTGGCAGGAGCCAAACCAGACCGAGATCGATGCCCAGATCGACCTGCTGGATCGCACCATCGAGGCCAACTACCGGCTGGTCAGGCGCTTTGGCGGCTACCAGGTGTGGTTTGCCAGGCCCTAGACCTCGCCAGATAAACCAAGATCGAGCAGGCACCAGGGAGGCACGAAGGAGGCACGATGTCTTTTTACCCCGAAACGGCGCCGGTCCCCGCAGCATTGCGGACGGACGATTTTCTGCTACAGCCTCTGGGCGCCAGCCACGTCGCGCTGGACTATGAGGCCTTGATGGACAGCAAAGAGATGCTGCGCACCTGGAGCCAGAGCGATTGGCCGGCCGATGATTTCACCCTGGCGGATAACCTGGCCGATCTGGAGCGACACGCCCGGGAACACGTCGAGCGCCAGGCCTTTACCTATACCGTGTTGGATCCCGCGGCAAAAACGTGCCTGGGTTGCGTGTATGTCAAGCCGCCACCGCCGGCGTTGTGGGATGGCGCTGTGTGTGGGACCCAGGTGGTGCAGGGGCGGGACCATGTGGCGGACGTGTGCTTTTGGGTGCGACGGTCGCGGTTGGCCGACGATCTGGACAAGCGGTTACTGGCTGTGTTGCGGACGTGGTTTGAGCAGGCGTGGGCGTTTGACCGTGTTGTCTTTCACACCGCGCGACAAGATAAACGGCAGGTGACATTATTTGGTGAGGCCGCGTTGACACCGTGTCTCGCGTTTCCCCCACACGCGGCCAGGTGGGTCATTTACGGCTAAAGAGGTAAACGGTTATTGCCATTCGCCTGTTTGGCGAATGGGCGTTCGCGGAACAGAGGAGGGATGGTTCACATGGCATCAGACGTCAGCCGCTACCGACACGTGATCGTCGACGGCAATCATCCACCCGATCCACATTGTAAGGCAGCCGGCGACGTGGACGGCGACGGGTACGCCGACCTGCTGGCTGCCAGCGCATCGGGCGGCGGCCTGTTTTGGTATCGCTACCCGGATTGGGCCAAATTCAAGATCGCTGACGGTTCGTTTACAACCGATATGGCCGTGGTCGAGATCGACGGCTGTGTGGACGTGATTATCCCGTCCGGTGAACCCAACCGGCGCGGTGAACCCAACCGGCGCGGTGAACCCAACCGGCGCGGTGAACCCAACCAGTCCGACGAGGGACTGATGTGGTACGTCAACCCGCGCCGCAGCGGCGGCGATCCGGCACGCGATCGCTGGACGGCGATCAACATCGGTGCCGAGGGGGCGCGAATGCACGACGTAGAGGTGGCTGACCTGGATGGCGACGGTCAGTTCGAGATCGTCACCCGCCACCAGTCAGGCTTTGGCAAGCGGATGGGCAACGCGATCCACATCTGGAAGCGGCAGGCGTCCGGCCCGTGTGCGCATCGCCAATTCCCCTGCCCGCACGGCGAAGGGCTCGAGGTCGCCGACCTGAACGGCGATGGCCTGCCGGATGTGATCATTGGCGGGCGGTGGTATGAAAACCCGGGTGACGTGCTGCGCGGCGATTGGGCCGAACATCTCTACATGCCGGCGGCACACTTTGACCAGTGCTGGACACGAGGCGACGTCTGCGTGCGGGCCGGCGATCTGACCGGCGACGGTCGACTAGAGATCGTGCTTTCCCCGGCCGAAGGCGGCGGGCGGCTGTCATGGTTCCAGGCGCCGGCCGATCCGGCGCAAGAGGGCTGGGTCGAGCGCGTGCTGGATGCGGCCCTCGATCACGCGCACGGGCTGGGTCTGGCTGATATGGGCGATTGGCAGTCGCCGCAGCCAAATGGACAGTTGGACATGGTCGTGGCCAAGATGCACCAGGCCAGCGCGCCGCAAGAGGTCTGTGTGTATTATAACGAGGGCGGTGGGGTGTCGTGGCGCAAGCAGGTGGTGGCCACAACCGGCTCGCACAACATTGTGTTGGTCGACGTGGGCAGGAACGGCTGCATGGATATCTATGGCGCGAACTGGAACAACGTGGCCTCGACGGGCGGCGCGATCGAGTTATGGCTGAACGAGGGCGATCGCTGATTGGCTGAACCGGGGAGGACGAGCAATGGCAGATCAAGTCAAAGTGGGAGTGGCAGGCTGCGGCGTGGTGGCGAGCGCCTATTACCTGCCCTACCTGATGAAAATGGAGACCGTCGACCTGGTCGCCGTCTGCGACCGGTACGAGACGCGCACCCGGGCCTGCGCGCGCCTCTTTGGGGCCAGGGAGCAGTATCTCGACTATGACGAGATGATCGACCGTTCGGATATTGACGCGGTGTTTATCTTGACCGCGCCCGGCACGCACGTGCCCTTTGCCTTGAAGGCGATCGAGATGGGCAAGCACGTGCTGATCCAAAAGCCGATGGCGACGACCATGCAGGATGCGCGCACGATCGCCGAGGCGGTGCGCAAGGCGGGCGTGGTGGCCTTGATCGAGCCCAGCTCCAATTCCCCGCTCGATCCCGATATCGCGCACCTGCGCGACCTGGTCAGAAAGGGCGTGCTGGGCGATATACTCTGGTTTTCGTTGGGTTGGACCGGCCCGACAACGTATGGCCCGTCGTTGGGCAGCAACCCCTACGGCCGAGATGCGTTTTATGCCCGGGACAGCGGCGGGTTTCTGTTCGATCTGCCCTACGCCCCGGCCAATATTGTCGCGGTGTTGGGGCCTTGCAAGAGCGTGATGGCGCACGCCAGCATTTCGGTCGTCGACCATTGCATCGTGCCGGAGCACAAATACGACGAGTTCCTATCCCAGGCGGCCGATCCGGACCAGGCCAACTATTGGGACGTCGTGTTGGACCTGCCGCGCACGCAGCCGGTGCGCATGGAAGCGGTGGACAACGCCTACTCGCTGTACGAGATGGTTCATGGCGGGGTCGGCAGTTGCCACGTGGGGCGCATCTTGCACCCCGTGCTGCCCGGGACCGGCGGTGGCGCGCTGCAGGTGTTTGGCACCGCGGGCAACCTGATGTTTGGCGCGGGCTATACCGCCTCGATCATCTCGACCCGCAAAGACCTGCTGCCGCACGTCGACGCCGACGGCTGGTATCACATCCCCTCGCGCGGCGACCGCAGCCAGGCCAAGTGGCCGCAGCCGACGCCCGGCGCGTTCAACTACTACCACGCCTCATCGCAGCACTTGGTCGACTGCATCTTGCGCGGCGCCGAGCCGCTGGTCAACGTCGAGTGGGGGCTGCACATCACCGAGATGATGGCCGGGGCGTTGATCTCGTCCCAGACGGGACGGCGCTATGATATGACGACGACGCTGGATGACTGAGGAGGCGAGATGAACAAGATTCGGATCGGCGTCGTGGGATTGCGGTTCGGTCAGCATCACGTGCGCACGCTGGCCAATATGGAGGAGGCCCGGCTGGTCGCCGTCGCCGACCGTCACCCGGCCGTGCCGGGTGGGCTGGACGCGTACGCGCGGCAATATGGGGCCAGGGCCTATCGCGATGGGGTCGAGATGATCGAACGCGAAGCGCTCGACGCGGTCAGCCTGTGCACTTCTCCGCGGGGCCGGGCAACGCTGATCGAGGCGGCGGCGCGCAAGGGTGTCCCGATGGTTGTCGAAAAGCCGTGGGCGGCTGATCTGCGGCACGCCCGCCGGCTGGCCGAACTGTGCCGGCGGTGCGAGGCGCGGGTGATGGTTGCCTTTAGCTTTCGTTTCCACCCGGCGATCGCCAGGCTGCGCGAGTTGCTCGACGGCGAACTCGGGCCGGCCTGGATGCTCAACGGCGAATACGCGTTTAGCTGGGTGCCTCCGGCCGGGGCCGGGATGACCGATTGGTCACAGATGCTGCGTCTGATGGCGCCGCACATGCCGGAGGACAGCTGGGTGATCCTCGAGCATGTGCAGACGTCGGGCGAGGCCCGATCCAGCCTGCGCCTGCTGCGTGCTGCAGCCGTCGAGGCGAGGGTTACGCTGGCCTGACGCCATCGTCACGTTCTAATCGTTTGACCGCCAACAAAGGCAAGCCCAGGTCGCGGATTTTGGCCAACAAGCCGTGCAGGGCGGGCTGGTCGATGACCTGCCCGGTGAGCAGGGTTTCATCGTTCTCCTGCTGGATCACGGCAAACCCATCGAACCAGTCCGACCACATGGGTTCGAGATTGCCCTTGACCCGGATCTCATAGATCGCCGGTTTGTTGAATGCTTGCCCGTTGGTCATTTTGTTCTCTTTTCCTTGCCGTAATCCCAAGTTATCCTCTCGATATCTTGGGGGAACGCCGTCATCATACGATGCGTTTTTTTGCATCGCCGCGGCCTGAGAGCCAGCAAGATGCTGGCGTTCCCCTCTTTTTTTTGAGACAACTCTCCCAAGCTACCTGAACAATGCCGTGAACATGCCCCAATAGGCGAGCATGCCGCTGAACACGATGGCTGCCAGGGTTGTCAATGAGATGGCAATCCTGCCGATCAGCGACCAGTAGCCCCGTTTCCAGGCCCATGCCGCGATCACGATCAAGCCGATGGTCATCAGGCCGATCAGGATGGCAACGGCAAATATCCACCAGCAGGCAGCCGGCAGCCCAAAACGAAGCACATTGGGCGCAGTGGCAGCGACAGATTGCAGCGTGAACCTCAACGCGACTCCCCAGATCAGGGCGGTCACAGGGAGCGCGATGAGCAGGGGGTGGGCCAGACGGGCAGCGGCGTCGGCCGGTGGATGGCTGCGACGGCGCACCAGGTTGACCAGACCCACGATCAAGGCGACGATGCCGGTGCCGATCAGGGTCAGCCAACTGCCCAAAAAGAGCTTTTCCTCGAGCATAGAGTAGCCCAGTTCACCATAGTGGATCTCGTACATGGCCGGCGCGATGATGATTTCACTGCCAAGCACGAACTCGGGCCTGGGCGCGGCCTGCACACAACTCAGGTCGAGCGTTTGGCCAGGGTTGTCCAGGAAAGCGGTCGTGATCTGTTGGGCACAGGGATTATCGCTGTTCACACTGTGCCCCGAGGCCGGAAACGCGACAAAGGTGCGGTTGCTCAGGTTGGCGACGGCGGCGCGGCTCCATTCGGGCGGCGTGATCGGATCATACCTCCCGGCCAAAACAAGGGTCGGGATGTCGCTGGCAACCGGTTCGCTGGCCAGCGGCGGCGCGGGATCCAGCTGCCAGGCGGCGCAGATCTCCAGCTCTTTGCCGAACCGGTAGTAGCCATCCAGTTCAGGGTAGGCCGCAACCTGGGCTTTGACCATCTCGGGCGTCACAGAAGAGGCATCGTCCTGGCAGTTGATGGCCAAGTACAATCCCCACGTAAAATCATCGCTGCCCCAACGGCCAAGATACGCCTTTGCCCACGGATAAAGCAGGTCCCTGTTGCCCCGAGATAGCCTGTCGATCAACAAGGGCAGGTAAGCGGTCTCAAACGGAGGATAGGCCGGGCCATAGAACGCGCCTTCGACCATCCAGCTGATCAGGGCGCCCCCATCCACATCCATGGTGAGACGCTCGGCGCTTCCTGGAAAAGCCATCTCGAGTGCCACCGGTTCGTCGTTCAGTTTTTGAACCAATTCGTAGAATCGGTTCTCCAGGTCGGGATACGCTTGCGCACAGGTTGGATCGGCAGTACAGTCGTCAAACATGACGCCCAGGACGCGGGCGGCATGCTCAGGGTCGTGCCGGTAGCGGGTATCGGCGACCGGGGACGTCGAGTGCAGGACCACGCCGCGAATGTGCTCCGGGTAGGTCGCCATTGCCAGTTGCACCGGCCGCGCGCTGTACGATGTGCCATAGAGGATCCAGCTCTCGTAATCCAGGGCTTGTTTCAGGGCGTTGATGTCTGCGGCAATGGCGGCCGTCGTATAGTTCTCGAGGGCGATGCCGCGTTGGCGCAGGCTGTCCAGGCAAGGTGTTTCTCCTCCTGTTTCATCGTCCCAGACCAAAAAATCGCAGGCCAGGCTGGGTTCGGCGTACTTGTTGCCGCGCTGTTCCAGGATAACAATGTCCCGGTGGTCCGCAAAATCCGTATCTGCCAGCCACCATACCGATGGCAGCGAGCTGAACCCGGGCCCCCCTTCGGTAAAGAGCATGGCCTCTTTCGACGGATTCGCTTGACGGCTGTGGATGATGATGACCGCCGTGCGGATGGTGGCCCCATCCGGGTTGTCATCGTCTTCCAACGTGGTCAGCGTCCCGCACGCGATGGACTCATCGCCCGGGACTTTTATCGGGCAATCTGAGCGCTCATAGCGCGGTACAGGGCCCTGCGCCTGGACTTGAGATAGCGCTGCGGATACCAGGACCAACAACAGAATCGATACACATACCGGTCGTTTCATCATGGCTACTCTTGACCTTCTTTCAGCTCGGCGAGCCGCAATTCCATCCAAAAGTTGCGAGCACCCAGTGCCACTGCCTGTTCGTAGGCTTCGATGGCGGCAGTCGCCTCGCCCAGCGTTTCACGTTCAAAAGTTCGTTGTACCAGGCGCGCAGATTGGCCAGCCGCACACTGGCCGGGTCACTGCTCGAACGCCTCCGGATCGGCCAGGACCGTCTTGTCTAGACTGGCTTTGATAATCGGATCACTTGCTTGATGGCCTCAAGGATGATCTCGGGTTGCTTGTCCGGGATCAAGTGATCGCTCTCTTGGGCCACGATCAGGTCTGCGCCGGGGATCGAAGCCGCTATTTGTTCGTGCGCCTGTCGCCAGGCCCGGTCTTCTTCGGGTGTTTGCCACCAGGGTTGGCCAGAGGTGATCACCCGCACCGGCACCTTGGGGATGGTCGTGTGCCGCATGACGGCGACCTTGGGGCCCAGACCTTCCTTGACCATGCGGATCCCACCTCGTTGGTTCTTGGTAAGGTCTTCCGGGTTTGCGTTGGCAAAGGGCAGGTCTTTTCTGCAACTCGGGTGGTTGTCCAGGTACGCTACGCCCAAGAGGTCGACGAACTCGGCCGAAAACGGATCGATGAAGACCATCCCGCGCACGATTTCAGGATACCGGCTGGCCGTCAGGCGGATCAGCCAACCGCCGTACGAATGCCCGATCAGGATGATCTCTTGATCTAGCCCCAGTTGGCGCAGTCCTTCCATAAACCAATCGACCTCCTCCACCATGTCGTACGGGGTATCGGGCAGATCACTTTTCCCAAATCCAGCCCGATCGTAGGTCACCACGGTGGCGCCTGTCTCTTGTGCAATGGTCATAGGAAAGGTGCCCCACTGTGACGCATCGGCGCCGCCGCCAACCTCGAGCACGATCCTCGTTTCAGATCCCTGGATGACGCTGAAATGCAGGCGACACCCACCGACGTCGATCAAAACATCTTCCGCGATTCTTTCCTTCTCTAGTGCCATTTTGAATCTCCTTATCAGTTATTGTACAGTCAATGTCATCGCTCAAGACAGAATCAGTCTCGACCGTTGGAAGCGCGACATGGCGCCCAGGAACAAGATCACGTCGGCGGCCAGCAGCGCCGCCAGGATGACCAGCATGATGTTGGTCAGGTTCAGTTGGGCGGCGATCGCGCTCACGGCTGCCCTTGGCAAAAACACAGGCAGCAAGAACACCACGGCCTGCAGCAGCATCACAGGAACAAAGATCATCAACATGATGCTCTGCCCCGCAGCTTGAACGGTCGCCGAACGCAGCGAGATGATGATGCCCAGGCTGGACACAAAGCCAGAGATCAACAAGCTTGCCAGGACATCCATCCACAGGATGTTGGCCCGGTAGTTCTGGAATCCACTCTTGCTATCCAGGAGGTTGACCACCGCCAGGCTCACCAGCAGCAGGAGCAGCGTCATACCCCAACCAAAGAGAATGGAGGTCAACATCTTGCCAAACAGGATGGCGCGGTCCGGCAGGCGGCTGGCCAACAACGTTTCCAGGGTATGCCGCTCCCGTTCGCCGGCAAACGATTCGGCGATGGTGGAGGCGATCAACATCAGGGGGGTAAAGAGTGCCACACCCAATGACCATCCACTCGTCAACCATCCGTCCCTGAACTGGATCGGGATGAGGATGCCGAACAGGGCGATCGGCGTGACCAGGATCGCGATCCCCTTCCAACGATGGTCGCCGTACCGCAGCAGTCCCTTGCTTTCTTTCCACATGATCGTCAGAATGTCGTTACTCATTTTGTCCTCCTGTCAATGTCAAAAACACGTCTTCCAGGCTGGCTTGGCCGCGGTGCACCTCTTCCACATGGGCGCCGGCGCCTACCAGGATAGTGACCAGGCCCGCCGTGTCTGTTTCCTCAAGCAGGTCGATCGTCAGGTGGTTGTTTTGTCTCTTGAGGGCTGTCACCCGGGGATGCGCCCGCAGCAGCGCCAACGCCCCATCGCTGAACCCGCGACCGATCACGGTCACGTGCGGTTTGCCGGCCCTCGCCCGTAGTTCGTCCGGACTGCCCAGGGCGATCAGGCTTCCTTCGCGAATGACCGCCACCTGGTGGCAGAGCTTTTCCGCGTCGACCATGTTGTGCGTGGTCAGGAAAATGGTGACGTGCTCGCGCGCAGCCAGGCAAGCCAGCTCTTCACGAACCGAGACCGCCGCCTGGACATCGAGCCCGGCGGTGGGCTCATCCAGGAGGATCAGGCGGGGCCGGTGGAGCATCGTGCGGGCCAGGGCCAGCTTTTGTTTCATCCCACGGCTCCACGTTCCGGCCCGCTCCTTGCGGCGTTCCCACAAGCCCATCTCGGTGAGCAGTTCCTGGATGCGCGCCTTGCGCTCTGCTTCGGGCATCAGGAACGCCCGGCCGTAGAATGCCAGGTTGTCCTCCGCGCTCATTTGCTCATAGATCCCCGAGTGTTCCAGCAGGGCCCCGGTACGGACACGGATCTGATCGGCCTGGGTCCGGGTGTCAAACCCCAAGACCTGCGCCTCCCCGGATGTCGGTTCCAGCAGCCCCAGCAGCAAGCGGATGGTGGTCGTTTTCCCGGCCCCGTTGGGACCGAGAAACCCAAAGATGATCCCGGGGGGGATCTCCAGGGAGAGGTGATCCAGGGCCCGCACAGATTCAAAGTCCATGGTCAGGTTATGGATGCAGATCGCCTGGTCCGAACCGATCGTTTCTTGGGCCACGGGATGGATGTGTTGACGCTGCGGCTCGGTCTCCGTCTGCGCGGAGCGCCTGCGACGTTCGGCGACGAGCGTTCGCCAGGACCAGGCAAGTGCCAGCAGAACGACGGCCACGACACCTGCGAGCGCGATGGACTGGGCGGTCTGGCCTTCCTGCATGGCAACCATGGGGACAAGCGTGTAAAGGACCACATCGCCAAAAAAGTGCGCCAGCATGGCCGTTTCCAGTCCAAACCGCCAGAACAGCCACCCCAATACCAGCCCACCGATGCCATTCAAAACCAGCGTGCGGGTGACGATCAAGGCGTTGATCGGCCAGCCGAGAGCCTCTGCGGCCGGCAGGTGCGCCGCGCCAAATGCGAGGGCAAAGATCACGTTGGCCGTCCACAGAACGGCGAGCTTGGGGCGTCCATCCGGGTCCTGGAACAGCAGCCCGCCCAGCCACGCCAGCAGCGACAGCCCGAACAGGCGAAAGATCGTTTCCTCGATGACACCGGCGTAAAACGCGGCCAGGGATCCATACAGCGGCGGGGCCATCGCTTGTTCAGGGACCACGTAACCGATCTCCTCAAACAGGGCCAGCATGGGGGGCCCGAACACCTGGCTTTGCAGGAGCATGATCGACAAGGCAGATCCAACTCCCGCGATCCAGCCCATGGCGACCGCACTGTGGAACCGGTATGGAGTGGGTTCGCGCTTGACCCAGCTTTCCACAAAGGGCATGCCAAGGCCAATGCGATTCGCCACCACAAGCCCGATCCCGCCCAGCACCATGGTGATCAGGCCGTTGATCAGCCTGTCGACCACGAGGACCTCCCACCCGAGGGCGCTGGTCCCCGCCTCGCCGTAGGCCTTTAGCCGGTAGAAGGCAAAGGGCACAATGGCAAAGGTCGCCGGGGCGATCAGCCCGACAAGCACGAGAAGCACTTTCCAGTTCCAGGGTCGCTTGGTTAAAAGGGTCATTTTTTTCATCTTTCCTCTCCTTTCTTTCGCTGGACCGATTTGTCACCAGTATACCTATCTTGTGTATGATCTGTCATCATCCAGGGTGGGTGATCGGGTGGATGATCGTACGGAAAAACAAAAATCCCCTGCCGGTTTTGGCAGGGGATCGATTCGCTCCTGTTCCTGGTGGTTTACAGCAGGCCCAGCTCCTGGGCGCGCTGCACTGCATGCGCGCGGCTGTGTACGTTCAATTTGTCATAGATATGGGCGATGTGCGAGCGCACGGTGTTCCGGGAGACGTAGAGATGGTCGGCGATCTCGGTGCTGGTCAGTTCGGTCGGCAGCAGGCGCAGCACCTCCAGCTCGCGGTCGCTGAGCGGATCGATCAAGGGCTGGGAGGGTGGTCTCTCGGTCGATGGTGTGGCGGTAGGCTCTTTGGCCCACTCGGCCAGCAGCTTGCTCACATAAGCGGTCGACAGTCCCCGGCTCAGCGCGCTTTTCAGCAGCGCTTGCATGGGCGCGCCTTGGTCGATAAAGGTGCGCACATAGCCCTCCGGCTCGGCCACCGTCAAGGCGCGGCCCAGGTCGGCGAGGGCCTCGTCCAACCTGTCCTGCGCCTGGAAGGCCAGCGCCCGCACGACCAGCGACTCGATCAGGTACCTGTTTGCCTTGGCCGACTCGGCGAGATGGACCAGCCGGTCCGACAGGCTCAAGGCCTCCTCCCGTTTTCGAGCCGAGTCTTGGCCCTGGGCGAGCAGGACGTGGGCCAGGATAAAGTGCCTGACGTAGGTGTGCAGGCTGACCTCATCGTCAAAGCGCAGGCCGCACGCTTGCGCCCAATCAACGGCGGGGCTGAGGTTCCCTTGCTGCACGTGCAGCAGGGCTTCCCACGCCAGGCCAAAGCTGTGGAACCAGGGAGAAACGCGCTCGGTGATGCGATGCGCCTTGTGCATCAGGTCGAGCGCGGCGCCAGGCTCGCCCCTGGCCTGCAAGACATGCACCAGGCTCAGGTACCCGTCGGCAAGGCCCAAGGGTTGTCCCGCTTGGGCATACAGGTCCAGAGACTCCTTGATGTAGCGTTCTGCGGCATCCAGGTCATTACGATAGTACATAGCCCCTCCGGCAAGCTGGCAGGCGTATGCAGCAGCAGGAGAGCGATGGCCGGTCTGCCTGGCGTATTCCTCATTCAGCCTCATAGCCTCCTGGCCCGTTTTCACCAGCTGGTCGAACTGCCCAAGGACAGACAGGTGTCCGGCAAGCCGGCTGTAGGCAAAGAGCGCGGTTGGCAGATCGCCGGCGGCCTGGCTGGCGGCGATCACTTGCTCCAGCAGCGGTATGGCTGCGGCGCTTTTGCCGGCGCGGCTGAGCAAGCCAGACAACAGAGAGGTGGCAAACGCGCGCGTTCCCGGATCGTCTTGTGGCAGGAGCGCCAAAGCGGTGTGGGCCAGGTCGATGGCGTGTTCCAGGTCTCCTTTGTAAGAGATCACGTGACTGCGCACGGCGGCGACCTGGCCTGTGATGCGCCTTGTCTCTGCCGGCTCCGCAGGGGGACGTTGGGCCAGCATGTCTTCGACATCGTCAAGCAGCGCTTCGGCAGCATCAAACCGGTTTGTGTAGGCCAGCGCCCACGCGTACCCGACCGAAAGCCAGGAGCGCGAACGGATCGTCTCGTGGGGGAGTTTCTCAAGTGCGGAAATGAGCGCGCGCGGCTCTCCGTGAAGGATCATCGCCAACGCATTGTGCTTGATCAACCTCTCGCCCCGGTCGACATCCCCGGCCTGCAGCCCGTGCCTGATCGCCTGCGCGATCATGCCCTGCTCTTCGTACCACGCGCTGGCCCGGCAGTGGAGGACAGACACCTGATCGGGATGTCGCTGGGCAAGCCGGTTTGACAGCAGGTCGGCAAAGAGGTGATGGTAACGGTACCACTTGCGTTCGTCGTCCAGCGAGAGCAGGAACAGGTTGGCCCGTTCCAGGTAGGTGAGGATGGCCTGGCTGCCCAGGCGCTCGTCGCCGGTGACGGCATCGCAGAGGGATGCCGTCAACCGTTCCAGGATCGAACTCTTGAGCAAAAACGCGCGGATGGGCTCTGGCTGCCGGTCGAGCACCTCTTCCACCAGGTAGTCGAGGACAAAGCGGTGGCTGCCGCTGAAGGCCTGGACAAAACCGGTTACGTCCTCCCGGCCCTGGATCGAGAGCGCAGCCAGTTGCAGCCCGGCGATCCAGCCTTCGGTGCGCTGGTCGAGAACGGCCATGTCCTGGGCGGACAGATCCAGCCCCATCGCTGTCCTCATAAAGATAGACGCCTCATCGAGCGTGAAGCGCAGGTCCTGGGTGCGCAGTTCGATCATCTCGCCGCGCACGCGCAGGCGGGCCAAAGGCCAGGGGGGATCGGCGCGGGTGGTCAAGATCAGATGCATCTGCGCCGGCAGATGATCCAGGAAAAAGACGAGGTGTTGGTTGATCTGAGGTTCGGTGATGACGTGAAAATCGTCGAGCACCAGCGCCCAGTCGGTATGGGTATCGGTTATCTCGTTGATCAACCCGGTGAGCACAGAGTCGACCGGCGGCGGCTGCGGAGATTGCAGCCAGGCCAGCGCGGTCTGGCCGATCTCGGCCTGAACCGTCTGCAGGGCCGAGACGACATACGACCAAAAGCGCAGCGGATCGTTGTCATCCGCGTCGAGCGAGAGCCAGGCAACGGGACGGTTGTTTTGCCGGACCCAGTTGGCCAGCAGCGTGGTCTTGCCAAAGCCGGCCGGCGCAGAGAGGAGGGTCAGCCTGGCAGGCTCGTCGAGCCGGGCCAACAGGCGGGGTCGTGGGACCAGGCTGGCGTGCGTGGAGGGAAGGTGCAGTTTGGTTTTCAGCAGTTGAGAGACCATCGTCCTCCTCCATGCCGGCGCTGGGGGCGTTTGGGATACGGTTTGCTCTTATTATACGATGGTTATGCCATCTGCCCAAATCTGCCAATACGGCGGTGACAAGGTCGGCCGAGTTGCCGATTCTGCGCAAACACGGTAGAATCCCCAGTAAGAGACGGTCATGGGACCGGTTGCACATTATGGTTTGCCAAGGAGACCACGTATGACCACCGTTCGCATTCACGACCAGGCATTCTGGATCGACGGCCGGCCGACCTACCAGGGACGGACGTTCCAGGGGCGCCCGATCGAGGGGCTGATGTTTAACGTCCGCGCCGTGCAGGCCACGTTCGACGATGCCAACCCCGGCACGCGCCCATTGTGGGCCTATCCCGACACGGGCGTCTGGGACCCGGACCGCAACACGGGCGCGCTTTGCGCCGCGCTGCCGCAGTGGCGCGACCACGGCGTGCTGGCCTTGACGATCTGCGGGCAGGGCGGCGGGGCGCGCTACCTGCCCGAGGTGTACGACCATTACGACAACAGCGCCTTTACCCATGCCGGCGCGCTCAAGCCGGCCTACGCAGCGCGCATCGCCCGGGTGCTGGCCTGCGCCGACGAGTTGGGCATGGTCGTCATCGTCGGCATGTTTTACTGGAAACAGGCGCTCAAGATGGCGGGCGAGGCGGCGATCTGGCGCGCGGCGCGCGAGATGCTGGCCTTTTTGCAGCGGACGGGACGCCAGAACGTGCTGATCGAGATCGGCAACGAGACCGGCCCGCGTTTTGGCCTGGATCTCTTTTTGGTCGACCGCGCCGCCGAGATGATCCACACGCTGCGCGCCGAGTTTCCCGGTTTTCTCTATTCGACCAGCCAGGGCGGGCTGGACGTCGATCGCGGGCGCGAGCTGCCCACCCCGGCGCTGATCGAGGCCGTCGATTTCCTGATGCCGCACGGCAACGGCAACACGGCGGAGCGGCTGGCGAGGGGGCTGGACACGATCCTGGCGATGCCGGCCTACCGGGCCGCCCCCAAGCCGATCCTGATCAACGAGGACTCGACCGGGGTGGCCAACCTCGACGTGTGCTGGCCGCGTTACGTCTCGTGGGGTTATTACGACCAGGGCAACAACGGCGAAAGCCGCCGCCACGACATCTATGCCGATTCCAGCGCCCCGCGCGAGTTCGATTACGCCGCGTTGAGCGGCTTTCAGACCCCGCCGGTCAACTGGACGATCAACACCGGGCGCAAGCGGGCCTTTTTTGAACGCGTGGCCGAGATCACGGGGTATGGGGGGCGTTAAGCCGCGCCGGGTGCGCCTGTGCGCCACAGCGGCAGCGCGTCACCCCCAGGCCCGGGACGGGGATGATTGAGCCCTCCCGGTTGCGCGGCCTGGGACCTGACATGACCTGTCCTCCTCGCAACGGCGCGTTTGGAGGGAGTATGACCGACTATCGAATCACAGACCATCCCATTTTGCCGGCCGGGGACGAGCCGTCTGTCGCCTTTACGTGGCAGGGCCGGGCGCTGACCGCGCGTCCCGGCGAGATGATCGCCTCGGCCTTGTTCGCGCACGGCATCCGCATTTTTGGACACCACCACCGCGATGGCGCGCCGCAGGGCATCTTTTGCGCCAACGGGCAGTGCGCGCAGTGTATGGTGATCGCCGATGGCCGGCCGGTGAAAGCGTGTATGACCCCAGTGTCGCCCGGGATGCGCGTCGAGCCGTTGGATGGGCTGCCCGTCCTGCCCGACCAGGCGTTGGCCGCGCCCCACAAGCCGGTGCGATCGATCCGCGTGCCGGTGCTGATCATCGGCGGCGGCCCGGCGGGCATGTCGGCGGCGATCGAGCTGGCGCAGCGCGGCGTGCGGGTCCTGCTGGTCGACGACAAGACGCGCCTGGGCGGCAAGCTGGTGCTGCAAACGCACCGTTTTTTTGGCGATATCCACGCCGTGTACGCCGGGACGCGCGGCATCGACATTGCTGCGCGCCTGGAGGACGAGGTGCGCGCTTGCGACGCCGTCGAGGTGTGGCTCAACAGCACGGCCCTGGCGGTATTCAGCGATCGCCAGGTGGGCGTCTTGCGGGCCGGCGAGTACGTCCTGGTCGAGCCCCAGGTGCTGCTCGTCGCCGCCGGCGCGCGCGAAAAGTCGCTGGCCTTTCGGGGCAACACGCTGCCCGGGGTGTATGGCGCCGGGGCGTTCCAGACGCTGGTCAACCGCGACCGGGTCAGGGCGGCCGAGCGGCTGTTCGTCGTCGGCGGGGGAAACGTGGGCTTGATCGCCGGCTACCACGCCCTGCAGGCCGGGATCGAGGTGGTGGGCCTGGCCGAGGCGCTGCCCGAGTGCGGCGGCTACAAGGTGCACCGCGACAAGCTGGCCCGCCTGGGCGTGCCGATTTACACCTCGCACACCATCGTCAGCGCCAATGGACAGGACCAGGTCGCGTCGGTGACCATCGCCCAGGTTGATGCCCACTTCCAGCCCATCCCCGGCACGGAAAAGTCGTTTGCCTGCGACACGGTGCTCATCGCCGTGGGGCTCGACCCGGTGAACGAATTCTACGAAAAGGCGCGGGACTTTGGGATGGCGGCCTTTGCCGCCGGTGACGCGGAAGCGATCGCCGAAGCGTCGGCGGCCATGTTTACCGGCAAGATCCGCGGCCTGGAGATCGCCCGGGCGCTGGGCCTTGACGTGGAGGACGTGCCCGGCGAGTGGGTGCGCACCGCCGAGATCTTGAGATCCCATCCCGGGCCAACGACAGAGGAACGTCTCCCCGACCAGCACGAGGGGGTCATGCCCGTTTTTCACTGCTCGCAAGAGATCCCGTGCAACCCCTGCGCGCACGTCTGCCCGCAGGGCTTGATCCGCATCGACGAAAACGACATCCGCCGCCTGCCCGAATTCCTCGGGCCGGAGACCGGCAAGCCCTGTCTGGGCTGCGAGCGCTGCGTCACCGTCTGCCCTGGCCTGGCGATTGCCCTGGTCGATGGCCGTCAGGACGCGGCGATGCCCACGGTGACCCTGGCCTATGAGTTTGCGGAGCGCTCGCTGGTGGTGGGGGAGGCGGTAACGGTGCTGGACGCGGTGGGCCAGGTGCTGGGAGAGGTCGTGGTGACCGGCGTACGCGCGCTCAAGCGCAATGACCGTACCGTCGTGGTCAAGGTGCGCGCGCCGGCGGCCTACGCCAGGCGCATCGCCGGGATCCGGGTGCAGCAGCCGTGGGTCGGCGCCCCGCTGCCGGATGTGGCGTTTCGCATAGCTGACGATGAGATCGTCTGCCGCTGCGAGCGCGTCACGGCCGGCGAGATTCGCGCGCTGATCCGCAAAGGCTATCGTGACGTGAACGAGATCAAGGCGGTGACCCGCGCCGGTATGGGCGCCTGCGGCGGCAAGACGTGTACCAACCTGATCGCCCGCCTGTTCCGCGAGGAGGGGGTCCCGACGGAGGCGGTGACGCCCAATGTCAAGCGCCCGCTGTTTGTCGAGGTGCCGCTGGGCGTCTTTGCCGGCGGACAAGACGTCAAACATCAGGCGTCAAACGTCAAATGTCAGGCGTCAAACGTCACGCGTCACGCGTCACGCATCACGTATCACGCATCACGCATCACGTATCACGCATCACGCATCACGCCTGACGCTTTTGACGTCATCATCATCGGCGCGGGCAGCGTCGGCGTGCCGGCGGCGCTGTTTATGGCCCGGGCGGGGATCAAGGTGCTGGTGCTCGACCGGTTGGCCAGCCAGGGCCAGGGATCGAACAAGGCGGCGATCGGCGGCGTGCGCGCGACGCATTCCGATCCGGCGAAAATCCGCCTCTGCCTGCGCAGCCTGGCCATTTTTTCGACCTGGCAGGAGGCCTACGGGCACGACATCGAGTGGACGAGGGGGGGCTACAGTTTCGTAGCCTACCGGGAGCAGGAAGCGCAGGTGCTCAAGGGCCTGTTGGCGGTGCAGCAGTCTTACGGGCTGGACATCGCCTGGCATGACCGGGATACCTTGTTGGCCATCGTCCCCGACCTCAACCCGCGGGGGCTGATCGGCGGTACCTATTCGCCCGGGGACGGCTACTGCTCGCCGCTGCTGGCGGGACACGCCTTTTACGACGCCGCCCGGCAGGCCGGGGCCACGTTCCATTTTGGCGAGAGCGTAGGCGAGATCGTGACCACAGCCCAAGCGGCGGGGGCGCGGCGGCGGGTGACGGGGGTGCGCACCGACCGGGGCCGCTACAGCGCACCCGTGGTCGTGAACGCGGCCGGGGCTTGGGCGGCCGAGGTCGGGCAGATGGTGGGCCTGCACCACCCGGTTGGCTGCGAAGCGCACGAGGCCGGGGTCACCGAGCCGGTAGCGCATTTCCTGGACCCGCTGCTGGTGGACATCCGTCCCGCGCCGGGATCGCGGAGCGACTATTTTTTCCAGCTGCGCACCGGGCAGGTGGTGTTCTGCATCACGCCCGAGCCGGCGGTCGAGCAGCTGGACTGCCGCGAGAGCAGTGTCTTTTTGCCGCTGGTCGCGCCGCGCATGGTCGAGCTGGTCCCCCGCCTGGCCAACATCCGCGTGCGCCGCACCTGGCGCGGGGTCTATCCGGTGACCCCCGACGGCGCGCCGATCGTCGGCTGGGCGCGCGAGGTGGAGGGCTACCTGGCGGCGATCGGGATGTGCGGGCAGGGGTTTATGCTCGGCCCGGGGCTGGGCGAGCTGCTGGCGCGGATGGCGGCGCGGGGCGAGCTGCCGCCCGACGACCAAGAGATCCTGGAGGTGCTCTCGCCCTATCGCGCGTTCGAGGGGCAGGAGGCGCTCCGGTAGGCCAGCCTGTGCTCGCCCGTAACGCGAGCGTTTGTTCCTGGGGGCAGGGCCGGCGCCTGTCGTTGCGAGGCGCGTTTTTTGCGCCGAAGCAACCCCCAACTATGGCATTG
>JAFGOG010000474.1 GCA_016926595.1 Anaerolineae bacterium | reverse complement strand
GGTCATAGGAACGGGCAGTTGGAGGTCCTTCGGGTGCCATAGCCACATACACCGCGACCTCGCCCCTGCTTCACCCCGACAGCACGCGTTCCACGAACGCGCCCGCGTGCTCGATCGCCTGCCTGCCCTCCGGCAGCAGCTTCGCGGCCATCTGCCAGTCGTGCTGCATCTCTGGCCACACCTCCAGCGTCGCCTCGACGCCCGCCGCCCTGGCCTTTTCTGCGAACCGCTCCACGTCCGGCAGGAGGATCTCATCCGAGCCCACCTGCATCAGCAGCGGCGGCAGTCCTCGCAGATCGGCATAGATCGGCGATGCCAATGGCGTGCGCGGATCGACTCCATTCAGATAAGCGTCGATATAGGTGCGCTCTTCACCCACGTCGAGCATGATGTCCTTCTTCAGGTTCACCGCCACCGACTCGCCCGAAAAGCTGAGATCGGGAGCGGGACACAGGCCCACTCCGCCTGCCGGCATCGGCTGCTGCCGGTCGCGCAGGTAGATGAGCAGGGCCAGCGCCAGATTCCCGCCTGCCGAGTCGCCTGCTGCCACCACCTGGCTTGGCGCCAACCCCTGGCTGAGCAGCCACTCATAGGCAGCCACCACATCTTCGACGGCGGCTGGGAATGGGTGCTCTGGAGCGAGACGGTAGTCGAGAAGGAGCGCGCGCGTTTTGGAGGCGATAGCCACATTGCCGGCCAGCGTTCGATGGCTGGCGATCGAGCCGGCGACGAACGATCCGCCGTGGATAAAGAGGATGGCCCGCGAGGACTGTACAACTTCCGGGATCACCCACTCGGCCGGTACCCCATTGGCCTCGACCGGTTCGCAGCGGATGGGGCCGATCGGCTTGAAAAACCGGCACAGCTTCTCGATGCTTGCTCTGTGCTCTGCCACGTCACGAGCGCCGGACCGCTGCGACAAGCGCCTCTGGATCTTTAATACAGTCTTCAAGACACGTCCCTGCCAGCTTGCCATGCTCTCCTCCCTTGTTGCCTTCGGGGGTTATTCCTTCTCCGGCGCCTCCAGCAGATAGCTGCACGCAAACCCCTCCTGCCGCAGGCTGCTCAGTTGCTTCGGTACGACCCCTAGCAGCTCGGTGATCAGCGCAATGTCCAGCTCACACGTCTCGGCGTGTTCCTGGGCCACCCGGCGATATGGACAGTTGACGTTGACAAAGACGTACCCCTGGTCGGTTTTTTTCCAATGGGTGATCAGCCCCTGGCTGTCCAGGAAGCGGCCTACCTGGTTTAACCTGTCCTCAAAGCTTTGGCCCAGCGTCGGCGGCGGCGCCTGCTTTGCCAGGCGGCTGGCGATGCGCCGGAACAGTGCCCGCGTCTCCTCTTTGCCTACCGTTTCTTTCAGCTCGGTCACTATCCGCCGGGCCAATTCGCCATAGCTTTGGGGGAAAAGCTGGTCCGCTGCTTCGGTCAGTGTATAGATCAACCGTGGTCGTCCCACCTTCTGCGAGCGGCGTACCTTGGTCGCCGCGACCATGTTCTGTGCCTGTAGCACGTTCAGGTGGTGCCGGATCGTCATCGGCGTCAGCTCCAGCCGGCTGGCCAGGTCCTCGACCGTGGCCGTTCGTTCGACCTTTAGGATCTCCAGGATCTCCTGCCGTGTGCTCTGCATACCCTTTACCTCTTTCAGCTTCCAGGTGCCAACTGCCGGTTGCCCACGAAACCCGCCGGGCCGATAACCGGCTGCTGATGGCAATTCTAGCATAACAGTGTAAAAATGTCAATTTTATCATTCTTATCGCCTGGGGTTAAATCACCTCAATTGTTGACAAAACGGACACAAGCGGTTATAATGGGGAACGCTATCCACAACACGCCGAAGGGAAATGGAGCATGAGCGAAGAGGCCGTCGTGCCCGACGAACTGAAAAGCAATGTCTTTATCACCAAGCTTAGCCAGGTCTATGGCTGGGGCAAGAAATACTCCCTGTGGCCGCTGTCGTTCGGCCTGGCCTGCTGCGCCATCGAGTTCATGGCCGCTGCCGCGGGCCGGTTCGACTTTGGTCGGTTCGGCATGGACTTGGCCCGCGCCTCACCCCGCCAGGCTGATCTGATCGTCATCTCTGGCACTGTCACCAAAAAGATGGTTCCCCAAATCGTTCGCCTCTACAACCAGATGGGCGAGCCCAAGTATGTCGTGTCGATGGGTGCTTGCGCCAACGGCGGCGGGCCATTCAAAGAGGGCTACAACGTCGTCTCGGGCATCGACACCTTCTTGCCGGTGGATGTCTATATCGCCGGCTGCCCGCCCACGCCCGAAGCGGTGATCAACGGCTTTATGGCCCTTCACAAAAAGATCCAGAACGAAAATATCAAGACTGTTCCTTGGTTCCGCAAAGAGCCGCTACCCGAGGTGCCCGTCCCGATCCTGGGACCCGACATCATCGACGTCCGCCGGATCCCAGAGATCAGCGCCGCAGCCCGCGGCATTGCGGCTCTTGACCCTGAGACCGCCGTTGAGGAGCCCGTTGAGGCGACAGAATGATGCAGGCGATGGCTGCCTGTTTTTGACGATTCTACACGCCCCTGAGGGCGCCACGAGGGATGACAATACCATCCAGTCACTTTCATATCCTTCGTGTCCTTAGTGGCTAGATTGTTTTCAATGGAGAAGAGCATGGCGAGTTTGGATTTGGAAGCATTACGGGCCCAGTTGAGCGAGGCGTTGCCTGGTTCGGCAGTGAGCCACGACGGCGGCTGGCTGGTGGTGCCGCCCGACCATCTCCTGGCCGTAGCCGGCTGCCTGCGCGATATGGGTTACGACTATCTCACCCACCTGTCGGCTGCCGACTATGCTGACCGCATGGAAGTCGTCTACAACCTCCATGCTACCCGGCCCGACCTGCGTGGGCCGGGCATCCCCTTCAAGGTGCGGATCCCCGATCGATCTGACCCACGTGTCCCGTCGCTGACCTCCATCTGGCGGGGCGCCAACGTCCAGGAGCGCGAGGTGTGGGACATGTTCGGCATCCGCTTTGAAGGCCATCCCTACCTCAAGCGGATCCTGCTGTGGGAGGGGTTCGAGGGCCATCCCCTGCGCAAGGACTGGCTTGAGCCCTACTATGAGCAGGAGCACAAGCCCTTCTCCAGCCGTTGGCCCGACGCCGACCGGTCCAGGATCAAGGCTGAGGATCGGGTCCGTTATCGGAGCAACGTCCAGTATCCCGCCGATTTCGATCCTGACGGCTACGAGCAATTGCCCGAGTTCGACGTCCTGCCCGACGGCAAGATCGATCTGGGCGGGATCGAGACCGATCAGATCTTTGTCAACATCGGTCCCCAGCATCCCAGCACCCACGGCGTGTTCCGCATGAGGCTGGGGCTGCAGGGCGAGACGATCACCAGCCTGCTGCCGGTCATCGGCTACCTCCACCGCAACCACGAAAAGATCGGCGAGCGGAACCTGTGGTCGAGCAACATGCCCTACACCGACCGTCTCGACTATATCACCTCGATGTATAACAACTTTGGCTACGCGTTGGCCGTGGAAAAGATGATGGGCCTTGAAGTGCCGGAGCGGGCCGAGTATATCCGCGTCATCATGGGCGAGCTGACCAGGGTGGTGAACCACTTGGCGGCCACCGGTTTTATGCTCAACGACATGGGTGCCATGTTCACCCCCTTCCTGTACGCCTTTGAAGAGCGCGAGTTGATCATCAACCTGTTCGAGGCGGCTTCCGGTTCGCGGATGATGTGCAACTATTGCCGCTTCGGCGGCGTGGCTCGTGACCTGCCCGCCGGCTGGCTCGAAGAGTGCCGTGACCTGGTGTTCAACCGGCTGGAGCGCATCCTGGATCAGTTCGAGCAGTTGCTCACCGAGAACGAGATCCTGATGGCCCGCTGCCAGGGTGTCGGCGCTCTGCCGTGGCAGGAGATGGTCAACCTCGGCGTCACCGGGCCGATGGTCCGCTCCGCCGGGCTGGACTATGACATCCGCAAGGTAGAACCTTACTCCATCTATGACACCTTTGATTTCAACGTGCCGACCCACCAGACGGGTGACATGTACGACCGGTACGTGCAGCGGATCGACGAGGCCCGCGAGAGCGTCAAGATCCTGAAACAGGCCCTGGATCGCATCCCCACCCATGGTCCAGTCCGGCCTGAAAAGAAAGTCTGGAACCCGAAGGTGCCGGCTGGCGAGCTGTACAGCCGGGTGGAACACCCCAAAGGTGAGCTGGGTTTTTACCTGGTCAGCGACGGTGGGATCAATCCCTATCGCTATCACGTGCGCACCGCGTCCTTTGTCAACTTGGGAGCCTTTGAGACGATGGCAGTTGGCCACCTGGTCGCCGATGCCATCGTGCTCTTGGGTACCATTGACATCACCCTGGGAGAGGTAGACCGCTAATGTTCGGACTAGGGCTCTTGAAAGGGATGGGGGTCACCATCCGTCACTTTATCGAATCGTACGTCCATGACCGCAAGCCGTGGCAAAAGCGCTACGACCCCGAGTGGCTGGAAAAACACCAGCGCGTTGACCACAAGGGGCTCTACACCGTCCAGTATCCAGAGCAAAAGCGCCATGTGCCAGAGAACTTTCGCTTCATCCCGATGCTGATCTACGAGGGCACGCCCGACAACCTGCGCTGTACCGCCTGCGGCATCTGCGCCAGGGTGTGCCCGCCGCAGTGTATCTGGATCACGCGGGCCACCGACGACAAGGGCCGGCCCAAGGCCCGGCCAGCCAGCTTCTGGATCGATGCCACGGTATGCATGGGCTGTGGGAGCTGCGCCGAGTACTGCCCCTTTGACGCCATCAAGATGAACCAGCAGTACGAGATCGCGTCGGCCGACCGGGGGGATTTCCTGTACGACATCGACAAGCTGGCGGTCCCGATCGACTACTACGCCAAGCTGCACCCCACCGATTATGCCGCCGAAGAGGCCGCCCGCCGGGCAAAAGAGGAGGCCAAAAAGGCGGCTCAGCCGGCCGCGGCCACCCCGGTCCTTCAGGCCGGGGCCAAGGCGGAGTAGGAGAGCTGATACGATCCAGAGCCGGATTGATCTGCACTGCCATACTACGGCATCCGATGGTCACCTCAGCCCGGAAGATCTGGTAGCCCGCGCGGCCAGCCTCGGCATTGAAGTGCTGGCCATCACCGATCACGATACCACGGCAGGGGTTCCTGCGGCCCTCGAGGCGGCCCGCCGCTGCAACAGCGGTGCGATTGCCGGGACGGCAATCCCTTTGCCAAGCCAGATTGCCGTCGTACCAGGGGTCGAGATCAGCACCCTCAGCGGCCGGGAAGAGATCCATTTGTTGGGCTACTTTGTCGATCTCGACAATGCCGACCTCCAGGCGCTGCTGGTCCACACCCGAGAGAGGCGCCGAGAACGGGCCGAGCAGATGCTGGCCCGCCTGGCCCAGATGGGCCTGCCCTTGGCCTTGGACCAGGTCCTGGCCCATGCGGGCCAGGATCACTCCGTCGGCCGGGCGCACGTGGCCAGGGCCCTTGTGGAAGCCGGTCACGTTGGCAGCTTCGACGAAGCGTTCAGCCTTTGGATCGGCCGAGATTGCCCGGCTTATGTCGAACGCTACAAGATCTCGCCCGAAGACGCTATCCAGTTGGTACGACAAAGCGGGGGTATTCCTGTGCTGGCCCATCCCTACACCTACACTCGGGGTGGTGAGCCCAAGACCGGCCTGGATCTGAAGCGCTGGCTTCCTCGCCTGTGGGCTGCCGGATTGATGGGTGTCGAGGCCTACTATCCCCACTATCCACACCGCGTCACCCGCCGTCTGCTGACGCTGGCCATCCGCTATGAGCTGCTGATCACCGGCGGCAGCGATTTCCACGGCAGGGCCGCCGACAACGGACTGGGGAGCGTTGCAGTGCCATACATCGTATGGGAGGGGCTGGAACGGCGACACCGGCTTGACCGTAAAAGCGTACTGCCTGGCCATAGAGGCGCGCCGCCAGAGCGACTCTCGGGTGACCTTCAGGCAGAGCGGCCGGCCAGTTTTGCTTCGAGTCAGGTGTGATCATGACAGTGAACATAAGGACCGAAATGCTGTTCCCACCCCGGTTGATCCCTGAGTTGAAGGATCTACGCGGCGATCAGTGGCGGGCGCTGGTCGAGCGCATATCGGCGCTGAAAGAGACAGATGCCGACGCCTTGGCCTTCTGCCTGATGATGATCCGCCTGGGTGGCTGCCTAACCTGCTTTTCAGGCAGCTACCGTTTCATGCGCGGCTGTTACCTGTGCGCGCAGCAGGCCGTCGCCCGCTATCAAGGGACAGACGAGGAGCTGCTGCAGCTCTACGACCGGGCGCAGCGCGACATGAAAGGCTACCTCGACTATCTGGAAGGCCGCGCCGACGCGCCCCCCGCCGATCTGGCGGAATGGTTGACGCCAACGCCCGAATCGTTCGACTCTGACCTGGAATGATGCTCATGCGACCCAGGATCGCGATCATCGGCGGCGGCTTTGCCGGCCTGTCGGCCGCCTACGAGTTGGGCAAAAAGGGTTTCCAGGCCTTTCTATTCGAGCAGATGGACGATCTCGGAGGCCTGGCCAGCACTTTTCCCATCGAAGGCACCCGTCTCGAGCGGGGCTACCACCACTGGTTTACCAACGACACACACATCGTGGACCTGATGGACGAGCTCGGCCTGGGCGACCGGCTGATGTGGATCCCGTCCAAGACCGGCCTCTTCTACGGCGGCAAGGTTTGGGATTGGGTCGGCCCGATGGATATCATGCGCTTCACCCCCCTGCCGCTGCTCGATCGGGCCCGTCTGGGTCTGACCACCTACTATTTGCAGTCGCGCCGGAACAAGGTCGACGAGTACGAACAGATCACCGCCGCCTACTGGCTGAAAAAGTACGCCGGCCCGCAGGCCTGGGAAAAGGCGTGGGGGCCGCTTTTCCGCGGCAAATTCGGCGCCGAGGCGGAGAATATCCCCCTGGTCTGGTTGTGGTACAAGAGCGTGCTGCGCCTGGGTTCGCGCAAAGGGCTGTCCAAGGAGGTGCTTGGTTACCCGCGCGGTTCCTTCCAGGTGCTGATCGATGCCCTGCACCAGGCGATCCTGAAGCACGGCGGCCAGGTATTGCCTGGGACAGAGGTCAGCCGCATCGTCGTCGCCGATGGCGCGGCGTGTGGTCTGCAAGTCCGGGACGAGGCCAAGGTCCGGGCTCAGGGCTTGGCTCCTAACGACCAGGGGTACCTGCCTTTTGACCGGATCGTGTGCACCGCCCCGTCCTTTGCCGCCCTGCGCATGGTCGATGAATTCCCCGACTGGTACGTAGCCAAAATGCAGGCGGCCAAATACATGGCCACTGTCCAGTTCATCCTCAAGCTTAAACAGCCCGTGTCGCGTATCTACTGGATGAACATCGCCGATCGCTCGATCCCTTTCGTCGCGACGATCGAGCAGACCAACTATATCCCGCCCGAGACCTACAACGGCAAGCGCGTGTTGTACATTTCGAACTATCTCGATCAGTCTAGCCCCTATTACCACATGAGTCCGGACGAGCTATTCGATGCCTATTTGCCCCACTTGCTCAAGATCAACCCCAGCTTCTCGCCCGACTGGGTGGAAGAGCGTTGGCATTTTCGAGAGGCCGCCGCGCAGCCGATCGTCCCGCTTGGCTATTCCAAGGCGATTCCCGACTATCGCACCCCCCTGCGCAATCTGTACCTGGCCAACACGACCCAGATCTACCCCGAGGATCGGGGCACCAACTATTCGGTCCGGCTGGGACAGATCATAGCTCGCCTGGTAGAAGAAGACATAAAAAGTTGAGACCGGTTATCGTAAGGTGTGAGATGCCCAATCTAGAAATCTATGTCGTAGACAATCCGGAGCAGTCTCGGGTGCTTCGGACCAAGTCCAGGAAGGTGCAGAAGGTTACCCGCCAACTGGCGGACCTGGCCTACCAGATGCTGGAAACGATGCACCAGGCTGATGGCGTTGGGTTGGCTGCGCCGCAGGTCGGTGTGCTCCAACGATTCTTTGTCGCCGAGCTGCCAGAGGACTTGGACGACCCGGACGACAAATCGCGCGGGCGGGCCTTTATCCTGTTCAACCCCGAGATCGTCAAAAGCCAGGGAGAGCAGATTGGCCTGGAAGGCTGCTTGTCGATCCCTGGGTGGGTGGGTGAAGTTGCCCGCTATGAACAGGTGACGGTCCAGGGCCTCGACGAGCGGGGCAAAAAGGTGCGCCACAAAGTCGACGGCTACCTGGCCCGCGTCCTTCAGCACGAGATCGACCATCTCGATGGCGTGCTCTTTACCGACAACCTGACCGATCCCGCTACCTTTCGGCAGGTGGAGGTGGGACAAGAAGAGGCCGTCGAGTTGGAAGCGGCAAGGGCCTAGACTTGTCCCTGACCATCACCTATGCTATAATGGCC
The DNA here is from genome assembly GCA_016926595.1 of Anaerolineae bacterium. The sequence continues at coordinate 14,313 of JAFGOG010000474.1, read as the reverse complement.
GCCAAGTAGAGGGGGGCAGAGCGCGGGGTGCCGGCCGGACAAAAGATCATTACCACGTTGCACGAACGGCGACAGATCGAATCAGATCTGCGCGATATGCTCACCTCCACATCGGACGCGGACTTTATGCGGCGGGCGCAGCGGATCGCTGCCCTGGGCTCCCAAGTAATCCCGGCCATCGTCGGCACGATTGGCCAGGTCGATCGGGCGGCTGTGGGCCAGGCCGACGACCGGTTGTTGGTAGCGCTGGGCACAGTCGCCGCCTATCTCGACCGCGACGAGGTTGTTCAGGCGCTGCGCCGGGTCGTGCTTGAACCGGGACACACCGACCCAAGCCGCGTTAGAGCTATGACCATCCTGGAGCGGTTCCTGGACCAAGAGCCGGATGACGAGCTCCTGGCCAGCCTGTCCAACCCCGGGGGGATGGCTCTCTCCTCACTGGAAGAAGTATTGGCCCGTGGGCAGAGGGATCCGTCTGTCCTGGTCGAGTTTGTCCAGGAGTTGGATCGGCAGGAGCCTGATATCGCCCTGGCAGTCGTCGGGACGTTGCATGCCATTGCTGACCGGCAGGCCGTCGAGCTGTTGCGGATGATGGCCCAGGACGTGCGAGATGAGATCGCCGCCAAGGCATTGCAGGCGCTGGCGGGCCTGCGCCTGCCTGAGGCGGCCGACGCCCTGCAGGCATTGATCCCGGTCACCGCACCCGGGCTGCGTACCTTGGCTGAAAGATCGCTGCGCAAGCTGCAGTTTGTCGGCATCCCAATCAAGCCCGTGTCGCCGCCCGATCAGGAATGGCGGGCGCTGATCAGCCCGGTGGACGGGCTGGGGCAGCAGAGCGTGTGGTTCGTCAGGGGCAGCCGGTCGGCAGAGCAGTTCAGGTTCCTTAACGTTCTATTGAGCGATCGGGCCGGCGCGGTAGAGGCGGCGGGCCACCAGCACGTGCCGGCGGTGATGCTGCCTCCTTGGCGAGAGCCGGGCTATGTGCATGACATCCCGGTGACCGGTAGCCCTGCCGTGGTGCTGATGTTGGAGGCCCCGTTTGACCTGGGCCGGCGGCTTGTGCTTGAAGCGCTGGCCCGCAGCCGTGAGACGCAGGTCCCGGTTGCTGGGCCGCTCCGGCTCTTTAGCACCTGGCTCTGGGATGTCAGCGGTGCCGAGGCGCTGCCGCCAAAGCGCTTGCCACAGCTTGGCCCTGATGACCGGGCGCTGAGCACGTTTTCAGGCCGGTTGCTCGATCATCCGGCCTTCGCCACCTGGTCGCTGCGGGGCGAGCACATGCTCCAGGCGGTGCAGGAGCTGTTTCAACGCCCCGATTGGCGGAGCCAATCGGGCAGACTTGAGGTCTGGGTTGCACGCTTGGCCGCGGAATTGTTTGCCGAACCGATAGCGGCCCAGGTGTTCAGCCGGCGGTTGGAGGCGATGAGTGAGTGGCTGCTGCTTGCTGGTGACGGCGCCCAAGCCCGCTTGGCCCTGGCGGCGGCTCAGCGGTTCGCTGGCGGCGCGCCCCAGGAGCATCCGCTGGTCCGGGACATGGTCCGCCGTGCCTTGGAAACGGCAATGTCCGATCTGGATGCATTTGATATCGAGAAATCTGAAATAGGAGCGTAACAGATGGGTGGATTTGGCTGGCAGGAACTCCTGATCATCTTGGCAATCGTTGCCCTCATTTTCGGCGTGGGCAAGATCGCAGATGTTGGCCCTGCCCTGGGCAAGGCCATCAGCGGCTTTCGCAAGGCAGTAAGGGAGCCCGAAGAGGACGAGCCCAAGAAGGAAGAGGTCGAAGAACAAGAATAGCCAGGATCACACAATCCGAGGGACGCGGGCCAGGATCTCACTTACCACTTCATAGTTGATCGTCCCTAGCCGCTCTGCCACTTCCTCGGCAGTGATCTGTTCGTTCCCCTGTTCGCCGATGAGCACGGCTTCGTCGCCCTGGCGCACGCCGGGGATCGCCGTCACGTCGATCATGGTCTGATCCATCGACACCCGGCCCACGATCGGCGCCCGGTGTCCCCGGACCAGGACCTCCCCCCAATGGCGTGGTGCCCGGCGAAAGCCATCGGCATACCCCACCGGAATGACGGCGATCCGCTGCTCGCCGCTGGTTTGGTAGGTATTCCCATAGCTGACATAGCTTCCGGGTGGCAGGGTCTTCACCTGTGCCACTTGTGTTTTGAAGCGCAGCGCCGGTCGAAAATCGGGCGGGCAGCGCACCTCGGGCGAAGGATGTAGCCCATACAGAGCAATGCCCGGCCGGACCATGTCCAGGTGGCTCTCCGGCAAGGCCAGGACGGCAGCCGAATTGGCCGCGTGGGCCAGTGGCGGGCGGATGCCTGCTTTGGCCAGCGCCTCCACCACCTGCTGGAAGCGGTTGAGCTGCCACCGCGTATAGTCCGGATCGCTGTCGGCCACCGAAAAGTGGGTAAAGATTCCCTCCAGCGCCAGGTTGGGCAACCTCTGCAGCTCCAGGACAAAGGGCAGCACCTCGTCGGGCAGCAGCCCCAGCCGGCCCATGCCGGTATCAACCTTGATGTGCGTCGGAACCCGGCCGTTGAGGTCGGCGGCCGCCCGGCTCAGCGCCCGGGCGATGTCGAGGTTAAAAACTGTAGCTGACAAGCTGTGCAACACCAGCTCTCGGGCCTGCCAGGCCGGCGTATAACCCAGAACCAGGATCGGGGCGGTGATGCCCGCCCGGCGCAGCGCCGTCCCCTCGTTGATGCTAGCCACCCCCAGGTAGCGGGCGCCGTTGTTCAGCGCCGTTCGCGCCACCCGGATCGCCCCGTGGCCATAACCATCGGCTTTCAACACGGCCAGGACGAGCACCTTCGGCCCGACCATCTCTACAATCCGCCGTACGTTGTGGGCGATCGCCTCTAGGTCTACCTCCACCCAGGTAGGGCGACCGGGACGGAGCAGCCGGGCCTTCTGCCAGCCGGCTGTCTGCCGCACCAACAACTCTGGCGCCCTTTCCGGCTCGGCCAGTAGCCCGGCCACCACCTGCTCCATCCGCGACTCGACCGGCCCCTTGACCAGCACCGTGTCGCCCGGACCCAGGCGGCCTGCCAGGCCGCGCAGCGTGTCCTCGACGGTGTAGGTCATCACCACCTGCTTGGCAGGCAGCCCATAGGCCTGGGCGTGGTGGGCGATCCGCTGGGCCCCATCGCCCTGGGCGACCAGCAGGTCGACCACCCGCGCCGCCTGTTCGCCCACGCGGCGGCAGGCCTCTTCTTCCATGCTCCCCAGGTCGTGCAGGCCGCCCAAGACGGCGCAGCGCTTGCCGCCTTTGAATAGGGTCAGCGTCTCCAAGGCGGTCAGGGACGAGGCCAGGCTGGCGCTAAAGCTGTCGTCCAGGATCCTGGTCCCATGAATCCCAGGCAATGAGTTCAACCGCCCCGGCAGCGGCCGGACCGCGGCCAGCGCTGACAGCGCCTCGTCCAGCGGCACACCCAGGGCCAGCCCCACAGCCACCGCGGCCAGCGCCGCATAGACATGGTGCTGGCCGAGCAGTGACATCTGGACCCGCAGCTTACGTTTGCCCCTCAGCCCCGGCACCGGGAAGAAATCGTTGACAAAAACGGTGAACGACGTGCCTTGTGGGCCCGCCTCCACCGCCCCGGCGACCAGGTCGGCATCCGGCGCCAGGCCGTAGGTGACGATCCGCGCCTGGGTGTGGTCTGCCATCGCCCGCACCCGGAGGTCGTCGTAGTTGAGGATAGCCACCCCACCTTTAGCCGCCGCCGGCAGCGCCTCCACCAGGCGGCTTTTTTCGGCCGCGATCGCCTCCAGCGACCCCAGGTAGCCCAGATGCGTCTCGTTGATCGTGGTGACGACGCCGATCTGAGGGCGGGTGAGCGCTGCCAGCTCGCGGATCTCGTCCACACTGTCGCAGGCCAGCTCCAGGACTGCCACCTGTTGTTCAGGGGTCAGGCGCCCCAAGGCGATCGGCAATCCATACCGGTCGTTATAGTTGCCATAATTGCGGAATACCGGGTAGCGCTGGCCCACAATGGCCGCGGCCAGCTCTTTGGTCGTCGTTTTTCCGCTGGAACCGGTGATGCCTACGACACGAGGGCCGAAATGGCCCAGAATGTACCGCGCCCAGTCGAGCAGCGCCTGGCGGCTGTCGTCGACGACCACACAGGTGACCTGGTAAGGGCCCAGATCGAACGGCCGCTGGCAGAGCACGCCGGCCGCCCCTTGCCTGGCGGCATCCAGTACATAATCGTGACCGTCGCCCCTGTCGGTGACGACGGCCAGAAACAGCTCGCCAGGCTTGAGCACGCGGGTGTCGTAGCTGAAATCGTCGAACGTCTCGGCAAAGATCGGCCCGTGAACAGCCCCGCCCGTGGCTGCCAGCAGATCGGCCAGCCGGATCAATCGCCCTCCTGCTCGATGGGGATATCCTCGATCGTTGGCACCTCCGGCATGGGAGGAGCGATGTCTGCCCAGTCGACCACCGGCATGGGCGGTGCTTCTGGCATATCGATCAGCGACTGGTCTGCGGCCGGCGCCAGGCTAGACATATCCACCTGGGGCATGACCAGCGGTTCGGGGAACATGCTCACCAGCTCGCCGGTGGCCACTTCCATAGGCGTGGCGATCACCGTGTCCGTCATCTCGATACCACGGCCTACTTCGACCGACCCGACGTCGATCGTGGTAATCTGGATCGGTTCGTCGGCTCTGGACGGCCGTGGGGCGGCCTCTTCCCGGGGCTCCCTGCCTGTCTTGCCAGGTGCCGCTTCTTTTGCGGTGCCAGGTGCCGCTTCTTTTGCGGTGCCAGGTGCCGCTTCTTTTGCGACGGCGACCGGGCCAGGAGGCCTTCGCTCTGCCGGCGCTCCGGGACTCGCTTTGCTCGGGGCAGCGGGCGCGGGCGCGCTGGCCGCCTCCGCCTGTGGCAGGCGACCACCGCACGCGCGGCAAAATCGGCCGGTCTGGTTCTCCATCCCACAGCGCGGGCAGCGTTGCCCGGCGGCGGCCGGCCTGGCCCTGGCGACGGCTGGCGCGACGGCAGAGAGCCGGACGGCGCCCAGCGCTGCCAGGAACGACTTGACCTCGGGATAGCGTTCCGCTGGGTTGGGAGCCAGCGCCTTGACCACCACGCTGTCCATTTCCGGCGGCACGTCGGCGTTGAACCGGCTGGGAGCCAGCACCTGCCCATGGACCACCTGGGGTGGCCGGTGGGCGAGCAGCGTATACAAAATTGCCGCCAGCGAGTACACGTCGCTGCGCGGATCGGGCGCCTGGCCTGACGCTCGCTCTGGGGCCGTGTAAGGCGACGCTGCCTGCTTGAGCTGGATGCCGGCCAAGTCCAGCAGTTGCGCCAGCCCAAAATCGTTGACTGCCACCCTGCCGTCCGGCTGGACGGTAACCCTCTCGGGCGACAGCGAACCGTGGACCAGGCCCTTGTTGTAAGCATGTTCCAGCGCTTGGCCGACCTGCATGGTCAGATCGGCGGCTTCGTCCACGGCCCACGGCTGGTTCAGCCGGTCAGCCAGGGGCTTGGCCCGTTCTATAGCGCGGGTGACCAGGTAGGGCAGGCCGCCCTTTTCCCCCACGTCTCGGATCGCGGCGATGTTGGGGTGGTTGAGCTGGCGGATCGTCTGCGACAACGCCCGGAAGCGGGCCGCAATCTGTGGGTCCTTGCCCAAGGTCCTGGCCAGGACCTGTATCGTCACCGGCTGCTTACTGTCCGGCTCCTTACCGGCAAACAGGACATAGCCGTCGCCCTGCCCCTCTAATTTGAGCGATTGATAAGCACTCACGATCTGCCGGATCATGTCGCGCATCGTTTCACCTCCGTCGATCCACATCAATCCGTGGCGTGCCGGCCGCCTTCCACAACGCCGTCCAGCCAGCGCAGGTACGGCTCGCTGCCGCCGGCCAGCGGCAGGGCGGTGATCTCCGGCGCCTCACAGTTATGGAGCGCCTGAACCCGCTCCACCAGGCGGTCCACTACATCACGCCGGCTCTTGGTTACCAGTAGCCATTCACCGGCCATTGTATCACACCCGGCGCAGCCAGGCAAGACTACCGGACCTCAACCCGCCCATCCGGGAACAGGACCATGCCGTGATCGCCTCGAGTCCACTCGTCGGTGACCCACAACACTGGCCTCCCCTTCACCGCTGCCCCCGGTTTCGGCAGAATCGGGCGCACCAGGTAGACGCGTCCGGCCAGGTGCAGCTTCTGTCCGGCTTCGTAGGCAGCTCGCGCCTGCTCGTAGGTCACGTCGGGCCATCTGTCGCCGTGGGTCATTCCCGCTCATCCTCATCGCGGCGGCCAAACCGCTGCCGGATCAGCACGATTGCGTCCATCGCCGCCAGCACCGCCAGGCCGAGCAGCGCCTCCTGCCACCAGCCGGCCGCCAGCGCCGCCGCTACAACCAGCAGCGACAGCAGGTTGGCGAGGATCAGCTCGTGCTTGCGTTCCATCAGCTAAATCCTAGCCCTCGTTCCTTCAGGCTCACCCAACGCTGCCAACCAATGATCAGGTGGTCCAACACCTCAATGTCCAGCAGCTTGCCCGCCTCCACGATCTGGCGCGTGACCGCCACATCCTCTGGGCTGGGCGTGGGATCGCCCGACGGGTGGTTGTGGACGACGATGATGGCGGCGCTGTTGGCGTGGATCGCCGGCCGGAACAGCTCGCCCACCCGGATCAGGCTGGTGTTCAGCGAGCCGACATAGATCTCCCGCTTGGCCAGCACCCGGTTCTTTGTGTCCAGCAGCAGGGTGCGCAGGTGCTCCTGTTCCAGCACACCCATCTCTGACAGCACCAGGTTGGCCGCGTCGGCCGGGCAGCGGATCTGGGGCAGTTCGTCGGGAGCTTCAGCCGAAAGCCGCCGGCCCAGCTCAAACGCTGCCTTTAATTGCGCCACCTTGGCCGGCCCCAGCCCCTTGACGCTGGCCAAATCGTCAAAACTCCCGCGGGCCAGGCCGGCCAGCCCAAAGTCGTGCAGCAGGCGGCTGGCGACGTTGACCGCGCTCTGGCCCTCCATGCCGGTGCGTAGCAGGATGGCGATCAGCTCGCTGGTAGACAGGGCGCCCTCCCCATAGGCTTGGAGCCGCTCTCGCGGGCGCTCGCTCGCCGGCATCTCCTTGATTGTCGGCAGGTACTCGATCGGTGTGGCCATCCCCTCATCTCCTGGTCAAGGTTTCGCAGCGCAGCCTCAAGCACCATTGTACCCGATGACCGCAGGTGTGTCAAGGCCCAGACCTGATAGTAGGTTGCATTCCGGCCTTCTTTGTGCTACAATCTGCTTACTACCGTTGAATCCTGACTTTCAAAGGAGAGCCGCCATGTCGATGGAAGGACCTAAAAAGCCGGCCAGGCCTGCGCGACAAATGCCCAAGCTGGCCGATCAGCTATTGCCAGAGACGCCCCACAGTCCGGTCGCCGAGCCAGCGCAGGAAACGTCCCAGAAGCCAGCGGACGAAACGCCCAAAAAACCGGAGCAAGCCTCCGACAAGGTTCACAAGTTCCCCTGTCCGTCGTGCGGCTCGCAGATGGATTTTGACGCGGCCAGAGGCCTCCTGGCCTGCGCCTATTGCGGCCATACCATGGACGTGCCGACCACCGCCGACGACATCCGCGAGTACGACCTGGAAAAGGCGTTGCGCGAGGCAGTAGCCAAGCCCGCAGAGACCGGTTACGGCGGCGACAAACGCTCCATCAAGTGCAAGAGCTGTGGTGGGGTCAACACCGTAGACGCCAACGTCGTCTCGACCGAATGCCCCTTCTGCGGTTCAAACCAAATAGTGTCCCAGGATCAGGTGGCCCAGGTCATCAAGCCCGAATCGCTGTTGCCCTTCAAAGTGGAACAGGCCAAGGCCATCTCCCTCTTTCGCACCTGGCTGGGGAGCGGCTTCTTCCGCCCCAACCCGGTCAAAAAGATCGCCCAAGAAGCCCAGGCCAAGATCCAGGGCATATACCTGCCCTTTTGGACCTTTGACGCCTTTACCTCCTCTTGGTGGCAGGCCGAGGCCGGCTATCACTACTACACCACCGAGACCTTCTGGACCACCGACACCAAGGGCCAGCGCGTGCAGCAGACCCGCCAGGTGCAAAAGACCCGCTGGGAACCGGCGTCGGGCCAGTTGCAGATGTTCCTTGACGACGTGCTGGTGCCCGCCGCCGGCCACGTCGACAAGGCCATGATCCAGAGCCTCTACCCCTTCGACACCAAGGCTCTGGTCCCCTACGAGCCGGAATTCCTGGCCGGCTGGGGTGCCGAGGCCTACACCGTCGACCTGAAACAGGGCTGGACCGCCGGCCAGGCGATCATGAAAAGCCGGATAGAACAGGCGTGCGCCGCACAGGTGCCGGGCGACACCCACCGCAACCTGCGCGTGAACACCGCCTTTTCCAGGATGACCTACAAGCACGTCCTCTTTCCAGTATGGATTGCTTCCTACCGCTACAACGACAAGATCTACCACTTCCTGGTCAACGGCCAGACCGGCGAGGTCCAGGGCCAGGCGCCCATAAGCTGGATCAAGGTCATGCTGGTGGTGTTTATCATCGTCGTCGTCATGGTCGTCCTCTTCCTGCTGCTAAGTCAGGGCGACACCGGCGGGGCGGTCAACCTGTACCGCGCCGTCTTCGGAGTCTAACACCTACCCTTGGTGACCTACCCTCCCGCAGCCATATCGAGAGAAACTCGGTTTCTGGAAGAAACCGAGTTTCTCACCATACCCTTCGGCGCCGCAATGTATGAAAACAGATCGCTGCCGCCAGGCAGCAATCCATCCGTGCATCCGTGTTCTGATCCGTATCGTGCTCCATCCAACCGGCAGCTCCAAACAGGGTCGCCATAACCTTCGCTGCCTTGGTGTCCTTTGTGGTTAAATCACACTCAAAGGAGCAGACCATGAAACAACCCGCTCGCTTTCCCCTTGCCCACCTGCCGACTCCCCTGGAGCCGCTCGACCGGCTCAGCGCCGTCCTACGCGGCCCTCGCCTGTGGATCAAGCGCGACGATCAGACCGGCCTGGCGGGCGGCGGCAACAAGGCCCGCAAGCTGGAGCTTCTGATCGCCGATGCGCTGGTCCAACGCGCCGACCTGGTGCTCACCGTCGGCGCGATCCAGTCGAACCACTGCCGCCAGACGGCCGCCGCGGCCGCCCGCGCCGGCCTCGACTGCCTGCTGATCCTGCGCGGCGCGGCCCCACCCCGCGAGCAGTGGACCGGCAACCTGCTCCTGGACGACCTCCTGGGCGCCCGCATCGTGTGGGCCGGCGACCGCGACCGCCAGGCAGTCATGGAGGCCATAGCCCAGGATGAGCGCGCCGCCGGCCGGCGGCCCTACCTCATCCCTCTGGGCGGATCCAACGTCGTCGGCGCCGCGGCCTATGCCCTGGCCTTTGTCGAGCTGTGGGAACAGATGCAAGAGCGGGGCGTCGCCTTTGACCGGATCCTCTTTTCCTCCAGCTCCGGTGGGACGCAGGCCGGCCTGGTGGTTGGGGCGGCGGCCTGCGGCTATCAGGGGCAACTGCTGGGCATCACCAACGACCGGACAAGTGCCGACCTGTCGGCCTTTGTCTCCCCGCTGGCTGCCGAGGTATGCCGCTTCCTGGAGATCGCCGGCCCCCCTCCATCCCGCCTGATCGCCGTCGACGACGCCTACCTGGGCGGCGGCTATGGCGTCATGGGCGACCCTGAGCGCGAGGCCATCCGCCTCCTGGCCCAGACCGAGGGCATCCTGCTCGATCCCGTCTACACTGGCCGGGCCATGGCCGGCCTGCTCGACCAGGTCCGGCGCGGCGCCATCGGCCCCGGCGAGACGGTCCTCTTCTGGCACACCGGCGGCGCGCCAGCTCTATTTGCTTACGCTCAGGACCTGCTCCGCGGCTAACGGCGCCGCCTGCACTGCTATCTCGGGCCGCATTATCCTCTGCGCGTCGCCACGCTGTGCAGGTCACGATCGCTAGCGCGATGGCGGCGATGGCGACTGGTTGCTCTAGGTGCGATGTGCGATCCGTCTTTGCCCAGCCTCACCCAGGGATTGAGGTGCGATCACGGTACTGTGGGAATGTGTCTGCGGTGCTCGTCGAGCAGAATACGCTGAACCCCTTCCTCGGCCGGGTAGTTGTACACGATCACTTCCGTGATCTTGCCGCGAGAGCTGGCCTTTGAGTTAATGGCCCTCGAGGCAAGCACCCGCGAAATCCGGTACTGCTCGTACAGTTGGCAGATGAACAGCGTGTCCGAGTTGGACAACATCGCCTTCACCCTCCGTTGAGTCAGTTCGGCAAAAACGTCCCACAGCTCCACCTGATCCTCCGGACCAAATCCGTGGCGATCATACGCGGTAAAGCTGGACGTTGCCGGAAGTGGATGATAGGGAGGGTCAAAGTAGACAAAATCCCCAGGCTGCGCGACCTGCAGCACAGACGAGAAGTGACGGCACGACAGATCCACTCCCTGCAGAACCACCGCCGCCGCCCGCAGGTTAGGTTCGTCGCAGATTGTGGGGTTCTTGTAACGCCCGAACGGCACGTTGAACTGCCCGGCGCGGTTTTCGCGGTACAACCCGTTGTAGCACGTCCGGTTCAAATAGATCACCCGCGCCGCCCGTTCGGGCAGTGACAGGTCTTCGGCCTTCAAGGCCCGGATTTGATAATAGTACGATTCATCGTACCGGTGCTCCTTCAGCAGCCGGATTACCTCGTCAACACACTCCCTGAGCCCGAGGTAAACATCTATCACCGGCCGGTTCACGTCCGACAGGTAGGCAGTCGTCAGCCTTCCCTGTCGCGCCAGTCCAAAAAACAGCGCTCCGCCGCCGACGAATGGCTCATGATATGCGCGAAAGCCATGTGGGACACCCCGCAGAAGCTCGGCCAGCAACTGGCTCTTGCCCCCAGCCCACTTCAATACTGGTCGCACCTGGGAACTGGTCATCCTTCTCTATAGCCCAAATTACATCGTTAGCATGATTTCCATCATAGCAGGATTCGGAATGATGGCAAGCAGAATGCCGGATCTGGAACCGGTGGGAAATCGGGCTTTGGGTTGTACAGCACTGATCCTACCCAAACCGCCCCGTGACGTAATCCTCCGTCCGCTTATCGCGGGGCTTGACGAACATCTCACTGCCCGGCCCTGCCTCTACCAGCTCGCTCCCCAGCAAAAAAACGGCCAGATCGGCGGTTCGGGCCGCCTGCTGCACACTGTGCGGCACCAGCACAATTGTATAATCGGCCTTTAAATCCTGGAGTGACGCTTCCACCTTGGCCGTCGACAGCGGGTCCAACCCCGACGTGGGGTTATCCAGCAGCACCACCTCCGGCTCCAGGGCCAGCGTCCGGGCCAGGCACAGCCGCTGCTGCTGCCCGCCCGACAGCCGGATCGCCGGCTCGTCCAGCCGGTCCTTCACCTCGTCCCACAGCGCCGCCTGGCGCAGCCCCTGCTCCACCAGCTCGTTCATCCGCGCCGTCCGCCGTTCGCCCCTCATCCGCAGCCCGTAGGTCAGATTGTCGCGGATCGTCATCGGCAGCGGGATCGGCAGCGCAAAGACCATCCCCACCCGCCGGCGCAGCTCCGTCACGTCCACCCCGGGCGCATAGATATCTTGGTCGTCCAGCAGGATCTGGCCCTCCAGTTTCGTTTTCTCCTGCTCGATCAGATCATTCAGCCGGTTCAAACAGCGCAGCAATGTGCTCTTGCCCGAGTGCGCCGGCCCAAATAGCACCGTGATCGCCTTCTCCGGAATGTCGAACGTCACGTCGCGCAGCGCCACGCCGTCGCTGTACTGAAAAGTCAGATTCCTGATCGAAAACTTGGCTGTCACGTTCAGCCCTTCCACACCGCGCCGCTATATCTGCGAAAATCTGCGTTTATCTGCGTCCCTAAACCTACCACTGCCGTCTCCGCCGGAACCGGCTGCGGGTGATCGCCGCCGCCGCATTCATCCCCAGCACCAGCACCAGCAGCACCAGCGCCGTGCCATATTGGACGTCGAGCGGCATCCCCGGCACCTGTGTTGATATGACGTACAGGTGATAAGGCAGCGCCATCGTCTGGTCCAGCGGGCTGGTCGGCAGCCGGGGCAAGTAAAAGGCGGCCACCGTGAACAGGATCGGCGCCGTTTCGCCCGCCGCCCGCTCCAGCCCCAGGATCATCCCGGTCAGGATGCCTGGCAGGGCGTTGGGCAGCACCACCTGGCGGATCGTCTGCCACCGGGTGGCGCCCAGGCTGCGGCTCGCCACCCGGAACCGCTGCGGCACCGTCAGCAACGCCTCCTCGGCGGTCGAGATCACCACCGGCATCGTCATCAGCCCCAGCGTCAGGCTGCCGGCCGCGATGCTCGTGCCCAGTCCCAGGAATAGCACGAACAGCCCTAGCCCGAACAGCCCATACACGATCGATGGGATGCCGGCCAGGTTGACGATCGCCAGGCGGATCGCCCGCGTCAGCCACGTGTCCCGGGCATATTCGGCCAGGTAGATCGCCGCGCCAATGGCGATCGGGATGCTGACAATGGCCGTGCCAAACGTCAGCACCACCGTGCCGATGACCGCCGGCAGGATGCCCCCTTCGCGCATGCCGCTGCGCGGAAATGCCGTCAAAAACTCCCAGCTTACCGCGCCGATGCCCTGCACCACGATATAGCCCAGCACCAGGACGATCGGCGCCACCACGATCACCGCCAGCGCGGTCAGCGCGGCAAAGGCGATCTTTTGGCTCGTTTGGCGCGACATCGGCAGCCTACCTCACGACACGTCCACCAACGGCGACAAACGGGCGATCGACGCTTCCACCGACAGCTCAGGGTCGATCGTCAGCTCGATCGCCTGCTCCGGGCAGACGCTCACACACCGGCCGCAGCCCCGGCACGCATCGCTGATGGCCGCCCGGCCGTCGATCAGGTGGATCGCGTCCACGAAACACACCCCCTGCGTGCAGGCCCCGCAGCCCACACAACGGTCGCTTACCGCCACCGTCACCCCCGGCATGCGGCTAATCTGATCTCCGATCTGGGGCGACACGTAGGGCAACACCCGCCACAGGCAGCAGCACGGGCAGCAATGGCAGATCGTCAACAGCTTGTCGCCCGGTCCAACGCCCAGCCACAGCGGGTCCAGCTTGTTACGGCCGATCAGGTGCACCAGTCCCGCCTCGCGGCAGCGCCGGACATGCTCCAGCGCCTCCTCCTTGGTCGCCCGGCGGCCCAGGCGCGGGTCGATCTGCATCGCCGCCTCGCCCAGGAACAAGCAGCCCAGCTCGATCGGATAGTCGCGGCACTTGTTGGCGTCGCGGCACAGGCACCAGTTCATGATCCAATGATAATTGGCCTGCTCCACGAAATACTCCACCACCTGCGACGGCAGGACCATCTCACCCGGTGAGTCCACAGCCTCGTTGACCAGGATCAGCCGGTCCTGGGGCAGGTAGATCATCCCGTCGCCCTCGAAGGCCAGCCGGTAAGCGATCCGGCCCACGATCGGCAGCCTGGTCGCCCTCGACAACAGAAAGCGGGCCGGAAATAGCTTTTTTACCATTGAGGCAAAGCGTGGCGAGTGTGGCATCTTAACCCATCAACCTCCCTCCGCGCCGGGAACCGCCCTTGAGCACCACCAACGACGCGACGGCGTTGATGATAAAAGTCACCACGAAAAGCAAGATGCCCACCGCAAACAGGACGTGATAGTGGGTGCTGCCCTGAGCCACCTCGCCCATCTCGGCTGCGATCGTAGCGGTCATCGTCCGCGCCGGCATGAACAGGGCGGTCAATTCGTGAGGCACCCGCGCCGCGTTGCCGGTGACCATCATCACCGCCATCGTCTCGCCGATGGCCCGGCCGATGCCCAGCATCACCGCCATGATCACCCCCGTCCGGGCGGCGGGCAGCACCACCCGCCAGATCGTCTGCCAATGCGTGGCGCCCATCGCCAGTGCTCCGTCGCGGTACTCCTTGGGCACCGCGTCGATCGCGTCCTCGGCCACGCTGATAATCGTCGGCAGCGCCATATAAGCCAGCATCAGCGACCCGGTAAAGGCGGTCAGCCCGGTGGGCACGCCCAGGTAGGTACGCACCAGCGGCGCGATAGCCACCATCCCCAAAAAACCGAGCACCACCGACGGGATGCCGGCCAGCACCTCGATCAGCGGCTTTAATATCTCGCGCAGCCAGTCGGGGGCCAGCTCGCGGACAAAGATGGCGGTAGCCAGCCCCAGCGGCAGGGCCAGGATCACCGCTCCGGCTGTCACCAGCAGCGACCCCAGGATCAGCGGCCACGTGCCGAACAGCTCCTCGTTGGGATACCAGCGCTGGCCGAACAGGTTGCCCAGCGACACCTGCCAGAAGGC
>JAFGOG010000473.1 GCA_016926595.1 Anaerolineae bacterium | reverse complement strand
ATATTCTTGTGTTCCGGAAGAACTAGGAGTGTTTGGCGCAGAATTCAGCCGCTGCCGCACCAGAGGGTGTCGGATCCCCGAACTTGTTCGGGTGCTCCCCAGCAAGTTGGGGGATCCGGTGCTTGAGGATTTTGATGGATGATCATGGAGGATGATGAATGTCAAACGTACAACGCCTTGTCCCTGTGCCTTTTACAAAGGTCAAGTTGCAGGATGGGTTTTGGGCGCCGCGGCAAGAGATCAACCGCACGGTGACCATCCCCGTCGCTTATGAACAGAGCAAACAGACGGGACGCATCGACGCCTGGAAGCTGAATTGGAAGCCGGGCGATCCCAACCCGCCGCACATTTTCTGGGACTCGGATGTGGCCAAGTGGCTGGAAGCCGTGGGCTATAGCCTGGCCGTGCATCCCGACGCGGAGCTGGAGGCGCTGGCCGACGCCGTGATCGACGACATCGCCGCGGCTCAGCAGGAGGACGGCTACCTGAACGTCCACTTTACCGTCGTCGAGCCGGAAAAACGCTGGACGAACCTGCGCGACTGGCACGAGCTGTACTGCGCCGGCCACCTGATGGAAGCGGCGGTGGCCTATTACACTGGCACAGGCAAGCGCACGCTGCTCGACGTGTTGTGCCGTTACGCCGACCACATCGGCCGGGTGTTTGGCTGGGGGAGGGGCAAAAAGCGCGGCTACCCCGGGCACGAAGAGATCGAGCTGGGGCTGGTCAAACTGTACCGGGCCACCGCGGATACAAACCATCCGGGTGAGAAACGGTATCTCGACCTGGCCGGCTATTTTGTCGACGAGCGGGGGCGGTTTCCGCATTACTTTGACCAGGAAGCCCAGGCGCGGGGCGACACGGCCGCGCCGTGGTACCGGAGCCACGAGTATAACCAGAGCCACCGGCCGGTGCGCGAGCAGACGACGGCCGAGGGGCACGCGGTGCGGGCGATGTACCTGTTCAGCGGCATGGCCGACGTCGCCGCCGAGACGGGCGACGAGACGTTGATCGCGGCTTGCCGGCGGCTGTGGGACAACGTCACCCGGCGGCGGATGTATATCACCGGCGGGGTGGGTTCGTCGTCAAGCGGCGAGCGCTTTACCTACGATTACGACCTGCCCAACGAGCTGGCCTATGCCGAGACCTGCGCGGCGATCGGCCTGGTGCTGTGGGCGCACCGCATGCTGCAGCTCGAGCGGGATGCCGCCTATGCCGATGTCATGGAGCGTGCGCTGTACAACGGCGTATTGAGCGGGGTCTCGCTTGACGGCCGGCGCTTTTTCTACGGCAACCCGCTGACCGTCGACCCGAAGAAGTTCGACCATCGCCCGGACCTGCTGCACTGGCCGGCGGTGGCGCCGCAGCGCCAGGAATGGTTTGGCTGCGCCTGCTGCCCGCCCAACGTGCTGCGCACGCTGGCTTCGTTGGGGCAGGTTGTCTATTCGCAGACGGATACATCCCATCCGGGCGACGAGGCCGCTTACGTGCATCTCTACGTGCAGGGGCGAGGTGAGCTCGAGGTTGGCGGGCATCAGGTCGAGATCGAGCAGCGGACCAACTACCCTTGGGATGGCAAGATCGAGATTGCCGTCCATCCTGAGCAAGCCAGCACGTTTACGCTGGCGCTGCGCCTGCCCGGCTGGTGCCGCCAGGCGGCGCTGCAGGTGAACGGCGAGGGGGTTGCGATTGAGCCGTTGTTGGCGGCCGGCTATATCCGCGTTGAGCGCAGGTGGGCGCCGGGCGATGGTGTCGTACTCGACCTGGCCATGCCGGTGGAGCGGATCGAGGCCCACCCGGCGGTGCACGAGGACGCGGGGCGGGTGGCGCTGCAGCGCGGCCCGCTGGTCTACTGCCTGGAGGAGGTCGACAACGGCCCCCACCTGGCCGACCTGGCGCTGCGGCGCGACACGCCGCTGGAGGCGGCCTGGGATGGCACGCTGTTGGGCGGCGTGGTCACCCTTACCGGCCGGGCGCAGCGGCGCGCGGCGGATGGGTGGGGGGAGGCGCTGTACCGCCCGGTGGAAGGGGGTGTACAAGAGGTACCGTTCCTGGCCGTGCCCTATTACGCCTGGGCCAACCGCGAGCCGGGCGAGATGATGGTGTGGATCCGCGCAAGGACCTGATTTGACAAGGCAGGCAGAACAGTTATCATGACACCAGTTTCGTTTTCGCTAACCTAGTGAGGGAATATGGCCGAACTGCATTTTACCCAGCAAGATTGGGAACGGGTCGAACGTGACACAGTCGCCTGGTGGGGGGGAGAACTGGATCGCCCCCTGGTCTTGTTCTCGGGGGCGGTTGAATCGCACCGCATGGGTTCGCAACCATCGGGCAAACGTTACGGGTTCATGAGCAACTATCCCCTATCCATGCCGGCAAACGAGGTCGTCGATCTGTATGAACCTGTACTGGCAGCAACCCGTTTCTACGGCGACGCGTTTCCGTGGCTGTGGATCAACTTTGGGCCGGGGATCATGGCCGGGTTTGTCGGCGCGACAGTCAATTGTATGACCGAGCCCTCGGAAACCACCTGGTTCAGCCCGGCGCGTGAAGCTGACCTGCCGGACATCCATCTTGAGTATGATGCCCACAACCTATGGTGGAAGCGGGTGCAGGCCGTGACCGCCGAGGTCGCCGCGCGCTGGCAGGGCCAGGTGGCGGTTGGGCACACCGACCTGGGCGGCAACCTCGACATCCTGGCCTCCCTTCGCGCGACCGACAAGCTGCTGGTTGACCTGATCGACCAACCGCAGGAGGTCGAGCGGTTGGTGGGTGAGATCACGGCGCTGTGGCTGCGTTATTACGACGAGCAGGAAGCGGTCATTCGCCCGCCATGTCGCGGCACGAGCTGCTGGACGCCGATCTGGTCGCCGGGCAAGTGTTATATGCTGCAGTGCGACTTTTCCTACATGATCTCGCCGGCGATGTTTGAACATTTTGTGGTGCCCGACCTGGAAGCGTGCTGCGCGCACCTGGACCACGGCTTTTACCATCTCGACGGCATAGGTGAAATTCCTCATCTCGATATGCTGCTGGCGATCGACCGGCTGCGCGGCGTCCAGTGGATCCCGGGCGACGGTCAGCCTCCGCCCGATCAATGGCTGCCCTTGCTAAGCCGGATCCGCGACGGCGGCAAGCTGTGCCAGGTGTTTGTCAGCCCCGACGGGGCCAGGACGATCGTCGAGAACCTGGGGGGCAAGGGGTTTATGCTGGTGGTCTCGCACATCGGCCAGCTAAACGAGCCGGAGGATGCGGCGGCGTTTCTCAAGATGCTCAAGCAGGTGGATGCGGGCAGGTGAGAGGGAGAGCGTCAAACGTGATGAGTCAAACGTCATTCGTGACGTTTGACGAATGACGTTTGACATGCCAGGTGTCAAGGTAAGAGGAGGAAAGGGATGAAAGTAGCGATCGTGTTGTTTGCCGGGCCGGAGCCGCCTTGCAAGGTGATGCATGCCTTTGTCTTTGCCCGCGACATCAAGGCGCGGGGCGGGGAGGCACGGATCGTGCTCGAAGGAGCCGCGCCTGAGCTGCTGCTCAGTCTGCCGGATCCAGCGCACAAGATGCACGCCCTGTACGCCAAGGTCAAGCGGGAAGGGTTGATCGCCGGGGCCTGTAAGGCGTGCGCGCTGCAGGCCGAGGCGGTGGAGGCCGCCCAGGCGGAAGGGATCCCGCTGATCGACGACGCGTTCGGCCACGTCAGCCTGGCCCCGTTTGTCGAGCAGGGATTCCAGATCGTCACCCTGTGAGTGACACCCGAAAGGAGCCGGTCAGGATGGCAGAGGTGAACGAACGAGAAAAGCTGCTCGAATTGTACGCGCCACTGCGCGTCGCCGACGTGCGCGACGGGATGGACTGGTGTATGATGCACCACTATGGCTCGATGTCACCGGCGATCCGCCCGCTGTGGCGGACGCGTGCCTGTGGCATCGCCCGCACGGCGCGCTACCTGCCCTTCCAGGGGCCGATGCCCAAGATGACGCCCGAGGAGTATACCAGGTGGTCGGGCTGGTATTACGGCAATGTGTGCACCTACCCGTGGATGAAAGAGATCCAGCCCGGCGATTTTTGCGTGATCGATCAGAGCGGCGTGGATGTGGGCCTGATGGGCTCCAATAACTCGCTGGCCGGCGTACGCGACGGCGCGTGTGGTTATGTGTGTAACGGCGGCGTGCGCGACACCGATGAGCTGATCCTGCAAAAGGTGCCTTTTTGGTCGGCGATGGTCTCGCATGGCATGGTCCAGGGGCGGGTGCAATTTGACAGCATGGATGTCCCGGTCAGCGTCGGCGGGGTGATCGTCTGCCCTGGCGATGTCGTCGTCGCCGACGGCGACGGGGTGATCGTTGTGCCGCGCCAGATTGCGTTTGACGTAGCCCGCTATGCCCACCAGGAGCTGCGCAGCGACAAGGCGGGGCGGCGCCGGTTGTACGAGGCGATGGGCATGGAGTTGGACGATACGGTTCTCTAGTTCTGAAAGGAGAGGCATATGCTGGTCATTCCTGCGTATCTTGTGGACGGCATCCCGTACGTGCGCACGATGATGGTCTCTTTCCGGCGCGGCGATTACCTGATCGAGGAGCTGCGCGCCTTTTTCCAGCAAGACGGGATCGACGCGGCGTTGATCACCTCCGGCATCGGCTCGTTTGATATCTGCAAGCTGCACACGATCACCAATACCGGCTTGCCACCCGAGGAGCGCTACCTGACGCTGGAAGGGCCAATCGAGGTTGGCTCGCTGCAAGGCTCGGTGGCCGGCGGCGAACCGCACATTCACGTCGTGGTCCACGATGTAGCCAGGGACGCAATGGTGGTTGGGCATCTGGAAGAGGGCTCGCGGGTTTGTTTTCGCGCCGAGCTGGGGCTGATCGTGCTCGATGGGGTCAAGACCAGGCGGATAACCGATCCGGAAACGCGTCTTACCGACATCGTGTTAGCCGAATAAGTAAAGGCGGGGAGGATGGATGATCTGCAGAGGATCGTAGAGTTGGCGCCGTCGACGCTAGATCGCTTCCGGCTCGATGGCAAAGCGGCGCTGGTGGTGGGGGGGACGAAAGGCCTGGGGCAGGCGATGGCCCTGGCCCTGGCTGCCGCCGGGGCTGATGTCTGTGTGGCCAGCCGGGGGCCAGAAGGGCTGGAAGAGACGGCTGAGGCCATCACCGGCCTGGGGCGCGCGGATATGCGCGGGGGCTCAACCGCCGGCCATCCAAAGGGAAGCTATTTTGCCCTCGACGCCACCGACGAAGCGCAGGTGGAACGGATGGTGGCGTTTGTGTGTGACACGTACGGGCGCATCGACATCCTGGTCAACAGCCAGGGGATCGTGGCTTTGCGGCCGATCGCCGAGTTTGACAGCGAGACCTGGCAGCGGGTGATGGACACCAACGTCAAATCGCTGTTTCTATGCTGCAAGCACGTGGGCCGCGTGATGCTGGCGCAGGGCAAGGGCAAGATCATCAACATCTCGTCGGTTCGCGGCTTTCAGGGGCGGGTCCAGGACGCCGCGTATGCGCCCAGCAAGGGCGCGGTGAACCAGCTGACGCGTTCGCTGGCTATCGAGTGGGGGCCGCAGGGGGTCAACGTCAACGCCATCGCCCCGGTGTTCACCCGCACGGCGATGGCCGCGCCCTTTCTCGACGATCCGGCCAAAAGCGCCTGGGTGCTGAGCCGTATCCCGATGAAACGCGTCGGCGAGCTGGACGATCTGTTTGGGCCGGTGGTGTTTTTGGCTTCGGACGCATCCAACTTTGTCAACGGGCACGTGCTGCTGGTCGACGGCGGGTGGATCGCGGCCTGATGACTGTATCTGTCTGAGCGGCGGGCACCCACTGCAGTCAAGTTCACTGCTGGGGGTGTCCCTACCTGAGTTTTCTAGTTCAAGGAGGAACTGTGAACAAACGCATTGTTCTGATCGGCGCGGGGAGCGCGCAGTTTGGGTACGGCACGATGGGCGACATTTTCCAGAGCAAGGTGCTGGAGGGCAGCCACGTCGTGCTGCACGACATTAATCCTAATACGTTGGCCGTGGTTGCCAAGGCCGGGCAGGCGTTTATCGACGAGCACAAGCTGCCGTTCACGCTGTCGGCGACGACGTCGCGCCCCGAGGCGCTGCAGGGGGCCGACTTTTGCATCAGCTCGATCGAGGTGGGCAACCGCTTTGAGCTGTGGGAACAGGATTGGCGCATCCCCCAGCAGTTCGGCATCCGCCAGGTGTACGGCGAAAACGGCGGGCCGGGCGGGCTGTTCCACTCACTGCGCATCCTGCCGCCCATCCTGGCTATCTGCGATGACGTGGTCAAGATCTGCCCGCAGGCGCACGTCTTTAACTTTAGCAACCCGATGAGCCGCATCTGCACCACCGTGCACCGCAAGTACCCCGATCTCAGCTTTACCGGTTTGTGCCACGAGATCGGCTCGCTGCCTCGCCATTTGCCCAAGATCCTGGGCGTGCCGTCCGACAAGCTGTGGTTCCGGGCCGGCGGGCTGAATCACTTTAGCGTACTTTTGGAATGTACCTACAAGGACACTGGCGAGGATGCGTACCCGGCGATCCGCGAAAAGGCGCCGGCCTATTTCGAGGATCTGCCGACGATGCGCCAGGTCATCACGTTGTTGAGGCAGGCTCGTGAGCGGCATGGGGAAGAATGGGAGCAGGCCGTGCACGATGAAGGGGCCGTGCAGCGCGAACTGGGAACCATCGAAACGGCGCACAAGTGGGCGGAGCGCGGCCTGTTCAAGGTGATCCTGGAGAAATTTGGCTATCTGCCGATCACGACCGACAGCCATTTCGGCGAGTACATCCAGTGGGCGTACGACGCAGTGGATCATGCCGGCATCCTCGACTTTTATATCTTTTACAAGGGGTTCCTGTCGCAGGTCGAGCCGCGTAAGATCGAGCTGCGGCTGACCGAGCGGGTGATCCCGATCATCGAGGGGATCCTGACCGATTCCGGCTACGAAGAGGCGGCGGTCAACGTGCCCAACAAGGGCGCGATCGCCGACCTGCCCGACTGGCTGGTGGTCGAGGTGCCGGGAAGGGTGAACAAGGGCGGCGTGCACGGCATTGAGCTGCCCGGCTATCCCAGGGGCGTGCTGGGGCTGCTGCAGAACCAGGTGGCGGTGCACGACATGACCGCCGAAGCGGTGCTCAGCGGCTCCAAGGCCGCGGTCCTGCAGGCGTTATTGGTCGATCCCATCGTCGACAAGTGCAAGGCGGCTGAAGAGCTGCTGGATACGATGCTGGAACTCCAAAAGGACTACCTGGGCTACATCAAGTAGCCGCGATATCGCTCTCGCGTATGTTGGTGGGTATCGTTGCTCGGCCAGGATTGTCAGATCCTGGCCGAGCTCGATTGCAAGTCTATCTGTACTTTGCGGCAGCCGCGAATGTTGTGCCGGAATGCTTGCTGTTGGACACATTCGGTGGTATGATAGGATCAGATGCGTTGAATACCGCTCACACTCTGTTGCCGTGGGGCATAAGCAGCAAAGATGCACTACACATCGCTTGCGCCATCGAAGCAAAAGTGGATTACTTTATTACCACAGATGATCTCTTGATCAGAAGGCTGCACGATCTTGAAAGGATACGCGTTGTGGGCCTACTGGATTTTGTCAAGCGTATGGAGGATGCTTTATGATAACAGATACCGAAATAAGAGCAAAGGGCATAGAAATACTGATCAAGGCGTTGGGCGAATTGAATGCAGAGCGCTTTATCACGCTGCTTTTGCGAGAGCCATTTGACTATATCCAGTGGCAGCGTAATCTTTGGAGCGATAAGAGCATAAAAGAGCTGAGTGAGATGGCGATGAAAAGTCGTCTGGCAGATCAGTCGCGTACTGGAGGCGTTCTCAATCGGCAAGAATGACAGAGAGGAAAACCCGCAGTATAGAAACCAAGGTCGTGTACGGCATGATCTCTGGCCTGGCGCTGCTGATGGACGTCTATCACCCGGAGCAGCCCAATGGCTACAGCATCATCCACATTTCCGGGAGCGGGTGGGCCGCGCCGCTCGGTCTGGATGCGGTGCCGCTGAAGGCAAGCGCGCATGTGAGGATCGAGGGTTTGCCCCTGGTCAAGGCCGGCTATACCCTGTTTACGATCAACCACCGGGCCACGCCGCGCTTTCACTACCCCGCGCCCGTCGAGGATGCGCAGCGCGCGGTGCGCTTTATCCGCTATCACGCCGCGGACTATGGTATCGATTCAGCGCGCATCGGGGCTATCGGCGGCTCCTCGGGTGGGCATCTGGTCAGCATGCTCGGCGTGCTGGACGGGCAGGGCGATCCGGATGACGAAAGCCCGATCAACCGCCTCAGCGCCAAGGTGCAGTGCGTGGTCGCCCGGGCCGCGCCGTGCAGTTTCGTCGCCAAGGGCGAAGCCTCGTGGCCCCATGGCGCGCCCGCGCTGTTCCTGGGAGCGGCGGTGCCGCCCGACGCCGACCCCGGCTCGGCCGAGTACCGGCGGGCGCTGCAGGCCTCGCCCATCGCCCACGTTACACCGGACGACCCACCTTTCTTTTTCATCCACGGCGACGCGGACGACGTGGTGCCCGTTGGTCAAACCGAAACGATGGCCGAGGCGCTGCGCCAGGCCGGCGTGCCGGTCAAACACCGGCGCGTGCCCGGCGGCGTCCACGGCCCCGGCCTGGTCGATGCCCCAGAGATCGCCGCCGAGATCCTGGCCTGGTTTGATCGATATCTCAGGGGGTAGGTACCTGACAGTGAGCGAGCTGAAAACGCAGAAAAACGATGCCAGCGTCGAGGCCTTTCTCAACGGCGTGCCAGACGAGAAAAAGCGTCACGACAGTTTTGTGCTGCTCGATCTGATGCGTGAGGTGACCGGGCAAGAGCCGGCCATGTGGGGCGCCAGCATCGTGGGCTTTGGCAGCTATCGTTACCGGTATGCTTCCGGGCGCGAAGGCGAGTGGTTCCAGGTCGGGTTCTCACCGCGCAAGCAGAACCTGACCATCTATGTTATGTCAGGATTTGCCGCTTACGATACCCTGCTGGCCGGCCTTGGCAAGTACAAAACTGGTCAATCCTGCCTATATGTCAAGAGGCTAGAGGATCTCGATCTCGACGTCTTGCGCGAACTGATCAAACAGTCGATGAACCACTTGGCAGCGGGGAATAGCGCCAGCAACTCGGGCTGACACTGTCTGGAAGTTCACGATGTCCAGAGCGCCGTTTAACGTGGCTGTCTATCCCTACCGCGCGGTGGGCAGCGGCGAGTTCGAGTATGCCTTGCTCAAAAGAGCCGATGCCGGGTTCTGGCAGGGTGTGTCCGGCGGCGGGGAGGGCGGCGAAACGCCGCTTGAGGCAGCCAGGCGAGAGACGCTTGAAGAGACGGGGATCCCATCGGATTCGACCTTCCTGCAGCTGGATACCGTCGAGCCCATACCGGTGATCGAGTTCAGGGCCAGCTCTCTGTGGGGCGAGGACATCTATGTGATCCCCCAATATTGGTTTGGCGTACTGGTCACCGGAAGAACGCTGTTGCTCTCGCGCGAGCACTCCGAATATCGCTGGCTCAGGTACGAGCAGGCGCGCGCTTTGCTCAAATACGATGGCAACAAGACCGCATTGTGGGAACTCAACCAACGGCTGAGAGGCCGGGGACCGTGAGCCTAGCTTTGCAGGCCAGAAATGGCATACTTGACGTTGTATGGTATAATAGGCATACAGACGGAGTCAATTTTTCACTGGAGTTTGGTGATGACTTTTCAACGAATTACGGTCAACTCGGAGGTCTGCGGCGGCAAGCCATGCATCCGTGGGTTGCGTTTTCCGGTGTCGCGGCTGTTGGGATTACTGGCTTCAGGTGAAACGCCTGATGCGATTGTCAGAGCGTATCCCTACCTGGAATTCGCAGACATTCAAGAAGCGTTGTCCTACGCGGCATGTCTAGCCGATGAACAGATCGTCGAGTTTGCGGATGAAATTCCTGCTTGATATGCCGGTTTCTATGCTGTTGCTGGACACGCTCAATGCCTATGGTCATGAGGGTGTTCACGCTTATCATATCGGCAAAGCGCGAGCGTCAGATCAAGAACTGCTGGCAATTGCACGAGATGAGGATCGCGTCTTGATTACGGCTGATCTCGACTTTCCTCGCTTATTGGCACTGAGCTCGGCACAGGGACCGGGCCTGATTCTTTTCCGAGGCGGCAACTATTCCGACGAGGAGATGTGCCGGCTGTTGGAACGCGTGCTGGAAATGGTGCCGCCAGCCAAGATCGCCCAATCGATCTGTGTCGTGGACAGAAAACGGCTTCGATTAACTGCTTTGCCTTTATGATCTGTCGTTATTGTGCTTTCAATTTTGCCTACCTGATACACGGCAATGATCAACCTTTTCCTCGTTTCTCGCGCGATCTGGCGTACGCGTGGTTGGACCGCATCTAAAATAAACTCTGTGCAACAGAAGGAGACTACTGTGAACGAGCAAAATGGTGCAATGCAGGAGATCCTTTCATCCGCACCGCAGCGCATCCGCCAGCACCGGACGGCCGAGGTCGAGCTGTGCCTGGTCGATGAGCGAGGCGCGCCGCTGCCGGGCGCGCAGGTGCGCGTGCAGCTCGCCCGCCACGCCTTCAAGCTGGGCTGCAACGCCTTTCTGATCGACGGGGTCGCCGACGAGGCCCTCCAGCGTGGCTACCGGGAGCGCTTTGTCAGCCTGCTCAACTATGCCACCCTGCCATTTTACTGGGGTTATTACGAACGCACCAAGGGCGAGACCCAGGAACAGCGCCTGCTGGACATGGCCGGCTGGTGCGCACACCAGCAGATCGCGACCAAGGGGCATCCTCTGGCCTGGCACGAGGTCTTTCCGCAGTGGGCCCATGCCTGCGCCGATGACAAGGTCGTGGCGCGGCTGGAAAAGCGGGTGCACGAGATCGTTTCGCGTTTCCGGGGCAAGGTTGACATCTGGGACGTGGTCAACGAGGCCACCGTGTCCCACCGTTTTGACAACGCCATCGGCCGTTGGGTGGCTGCCCAGGGCGCGGCGGCGTGCGTAGAGAAGGTGATGCGCTGGGCGTGGGAAGCGAACCCGGAGGCCACGCTGCTGTACAACGACTTTAACCTGGCGCCTGAGTTTGAGACCCTGGTCGCCGACCTGCTCGACCGGGGCGTGCCGCTGGACGCGATCGGCATCCAGAGCCACATGCACAAGGGCGCCTGGCCGTTGGAAAAGGCCTGGCAGGCGTGCGAGACGTATGCGCGGTTTGGCCTGCCGCTGCACTGGACCGAGCTGACCGTGCTGTCCGGGGCGCTCAAAGCCGCGGACGACAACGACTGGCATTTCCGGCACACTGATTGGCCGAGCACCGAAGCGGGCGAGCGCGCCCAGGCCGAGTACGGGGCGGCGCTGTACACCCTGCTCTTTAGCCACCCGGCGGTCGAGGCGGTGACCTGGTGGGATTTCTCGGACTATGCCAGCTGGCAGGGCGCGCCCTCGGGCTTGCTGCGCGTCGATATGAGCCCCAAGCCGCTGTACGAAAGACTACACCAGTTGGCGTGGGAGGAGTGGCGCACCGACGTGCAGGCGACCAGCGACGAGGGCGGGCGAATTCGCCTGCGCTGTTTCTTTGGTCAGCATCAGGTCGAAGGCCGAACGGCGGGAGGCGCGAGCCTGGCTGGGATGTTCGAGTGTGAACGTGAGGGGGCGAAAAGCCTCGAGATCGTGCTGCGGCGGGCATAATACAAGACCAACAGGATTGACAGGATAAGCAGGGTGCACAGGACTTTTCAGATGTGGTTGGTCCAGCTCATCCTGGGTTGTCCGGTCCGGCTTGTATGGTCGATCTCACCTGCAATCAGATCGTTTACTGTCAGAGCGAGCACCACGCCTCCTGGAAGAAACGCAGCCAGTTGCCGTGCATGATCGCTTCGATATCCTCCTCCTGGTAGCCGCGCGCGCGCAGCAGGTCGGGGATGCGCTGCAGGTCGGCGATGGTGTCCAGGTCGTGCGGGCACTGCTCGGTGCCATAGCCGCCATCCAGGTCGCTGCCCACGCCGACATACTGTGCGTTACCGGCAACCTGGCAGATGTGGTCGATCTGGTCGGCGACCGCCTCCAGGCTCACCACCTGGTTCGATGTTTCTCCCTTTACCCAACCGGGATAGAGCATCCAGGCATCCAACGCCACGCCGATCACGCCACCGCGCTGGACGATGGCCTCGATCTGCGCGTCGGAGAACTGGCGGTCACCGGGGACCAGGGCCCGGCAGTTGTTGTGGCTGGCCAGCACCGGCCCGCCAAACAGCTCGAGCGCCTGCCAAAACGCAGTCTCGGCCAGGTGGGTCAGATCCAGGATCATGCCCACCTCATCCATCTCGGCCAGCAAGGCCCGGCCCAACTCGGTCAGACCCCCTTCGCTGCTGGTGCCATAGGCATAGGCGCTGCGGCCGTAATGGGCCGGCCCCACCACCCGCAGCTCGTTCTCCCACCACGAGGCCACCTGCTCGGGCCACACGATCGGGTCTGCGCCTTCCATGCTCAAGATCAGGCCCAGTGGCTCCTGCGCCGTCTGTTTCTGCCACGACCGGACGTGCTGTCGCAGGCTCGGCCAGTCGGCCAGGATGCGCACTTTGCCCTGCGCTTCCAAGACGCGGTAATAAGCCAGTTGTCCCTGTGCCTTGGCGTACGCGATCTCCTGGCACGCCGATCCGGGCAGGGGATTGCCGGGCCGGCTGGTGCGTGCGATGACCGTGGCGATCGAAACGCCGACCTCTGCTTTGCGCATCTCGGGCAGGCTGACCGTGCCCATGCCGCGTCCCTTGTCGTTCATCGTTGCTTCAGCCCGGCGGATCGCGTATACGTCCAGGTCCAGATCGCGGTCCCACTCAAGCGCATTCATGGCCAGATCCAGGTGTGCATCGAACAGCAGCATCGTCTTCTCCCTTTGCAATTGGTTCGTCGTAACCACGTCGGCGATTATGGTGGCATGACCGCATATGAAGGCATATGACGGCGGATACCGGCGGCTGGCGAGATCCCATCCGGTTATCCACAGCGCCCTATTGTACCACACTCTGTACTCTGTGCAACATGAAGTCCACGCTTTTGGTACTGCTCTGCTTTTGGAGTATAATTTCTAGAGCTGCAGACCCATAGGAAGGGAGACATAAGATGGCCAAGCTTGGCCAACGGCTCCTGGACAAGATCGAACGATACGGATCCTATCTGTAACCATGTCCCCGCATCGCCCGGTCCGGGGATGCATCCTATTCACGCTGGAGCGACGCTCATTCGCCCCAGGAGGATCGTTAGATCCTCGTCAAGCCGGTATCCGAGCTTCTCTGGTCCAACCGGGGCCAGGGCGCGAACGAGAACAGAAAGGACAGCTATGGAAGGTCCCGCGTACCGGATTCACACGCAGCGATTGGTCATCCGCTGCTGGCAGCCGCAGGATGCGCCGCTGCTCAAGGCGGCAATCGATGCCAGCCTGGAGCACCTCCGCCCATGGATGCCCTGGACAGAAAGGGAACCGGAACCGGTTGAAAACAAGATCGCCCTCCTGCGCCGGTTTCGCGCCAACTTTGACCTCGATCACGATTATGTCTATGGGATCCTGAACCACGATGAGAGCGAGGTCGTGGGCGGGACCGGCCTGCACACCCGGGCGGGTGAGGGTGCGCTCGAGATCGGCTACTGGATCCACGCCACGTACATCCGTCGCGGCCTGGCTACCGAGACGGCGGCGGCGCTGACCAGGGTTGCCTTTGAGGTGAACCAGGTCGAGCGGGTCGAGATCCACTGCGACCCGGTCAACGTGCGCAGCGCAGCCGTGCCCAGGAAACTGGGCTATATCTACGAGGGCACCCTGCGGCAGCGCACACGCACGGCCGGTGGTGAACCACGCGACACGATGATCTGGACGCTGTTGATGAATGAGTATCCGGCGAGCGCAGCGGCAGGGGCGCCGATCGAAGCCTTTGACGTGATGGGACACAGGCTGTTATAGCATGCAAGGAACCAGGTTTAGAATAGGAAGGGAACTGAGCCATGAGCGAAAAGACACACCTTTACGTGCTGTGGACGAACGACAACCCGGTGACGGCCGACAAGATGGTGTTTATGTACACCATCAATGCGCTCAAGTACGGTTGGTGGGAAAAGGTGACCCTGGTGATTTGGGGGGCGACGGCCCAACTGGCGAGCGAGAACACCCACATCCAGCAGCGGATCAAGGAAGCACAAGAGGCCGGCGTTTACTTCACCGCCTGCAAGGCCTGCGCCGACCAACTGGGGGTCAGTGACAAACTGGCCGCGCTGGGGGTGGACGTGCAGTACCTGGGCATTGCCCTGACCAACGTGCTCAAGAACAAGGAGACGCTGCTCACGATATAAAGAGGCGATACCATCAAGGGAGTGAATGGGCGATGCAAGATACAGAACCGGAGCCCGAGCAGAACAAGCCGGTCCTACTGCCCTCATCATCCACCATCCAGGCCGATTTCGACCGGCTGGCCGAGCAGTCAAAAGAAGGCTGGGATCACAACAGCCACTATCACCGTTTCCTGCTGCGACATGTGCCGCAGCGCAGCGCAGATGTGCTCGAGATCTGCTCTTGGCGGACATGCTGTCGCGGATGAGCACGGCACTCAAACCGGGCGGCGTGCTCGTCGTGTTGGACCTGGTCCAATCGTCCCATGGCATATGGGATACGCTGATCGACGTCGCAGCCGTGCTCGCCCATTGGACGCTGCGAGTGCTCCGTACCGATTGGCTGTGGAAGCGACTCCCCGGTGGACGATGCCGGCGGCCTGGGCGAAAAGCAGATCTAGCACGGATGCGGCAGGCAGCCGCGGACCATGCCGCACATGACTTTCCGCTCATGCTGCCCGAGGTACGCCGGATCTGTGCCGATGAACTGCCGGGGGCACGTATCAGGCGGCATCTGTTGTGGCGCTATTCTATCGTATGGCACAAACCGGCTCAAGAAGAAAGAGAAAATGGAAAGGACTGGAACCATGGCCACGACCGAGTTACACTGTTGGGACAATGCCCTGGCGTTCGATACCGGACGACTGCGGCCGTTCCTGGAAAGGCTCTTGGCATAAAAGATGGCTATGTTGAAGCGACGCTGGTGGGTTTTTCCGGGTCTGTTGATCGTGCTCACCGCGAGCGGCTTTGTGGCCTGGGCCTCGTTGGTGCCGGCCCCGATGGCGCAGGCGCTGGCTGTGCTGGAGAGCGACCACCAGGTGCGGGTTGAGGATGCGCGTTGGCTCAGTTTCGTGCCGGCAGAGACGACGCCCCAGGTCGGGCTGATTTTGTATCCGGGTGGGCGCGTCGACCCTCGCGCCTACGCGCCGCTGGCGCGCGACATGGCGCGGCAGGGTTACCTGGTCGTGATCGTGCCCATGCCGCTGCACCTGGCTGTGTTCGGCGCCGAAAGGGCCGGAGCCGTGATCGCGCACTATGATCAGGTTCGACGGTGGGCGATCGGCGGGCACTCGTTGGGGGGAGCGATGGCTGCACGTTATGCCCACGCGCACCCCGACCAGATCGCCGGCCTGGTGTTGTGGGCGTCCTATCCGGCCGGCAGCGATGATCTCTCGGCGCGCGACCTGCCGGTGGTGAGCATTTACGGCACGTTGGACGGCCTGGCGACGACGGCCAAGATCGATGCCTCACGGGCGCTGCTGCCAGAGACGACCACGTCGGTGGCCATTGAGGGGGGCAACCATGCTCAGTTTGGCTGGTACGGCAGCCAATCTGGTGACAACGAGGCGGCGATAGACCGGGAGACACAGCAGGCTCAGATCGTGGGGGCGACTTGCGCCCTGCTTGAGAGGATAGAATAGAGGACGGATTGTTCGAGAAGCGAGAGGGGGAACAATGAAACATGTGATGCTTGACCTGGAGACCATGAGCACGATGAGCAACGCCGCGATCGTGGCCATTGGGGCCGTGGTCTTTGATCCGGACACGGGCGAGATGGGCAAGACATTCTACTGCAACGTCGACCTGGAGAGCTGCGTGGCCCGCGGCTTGCACATCCAGGGTAATACGGTCATGTGGTGGCTCGAGCGATCCGAGGAGGCGCGTATGGCCTTGTTAAGCGACCGCCTGCCGCTGGACAAGGCGCTGCGGCAGTTCTCGCGTTACCTGCAGGCGTTGGGTGAGGTCTGCGTGTGGGGCAACGGGGCGACGTTCGACAATGTGATCATAGCCAATGCCTACCAGGCCGTTGGCCTGGAACGTCCGTGGTCCTACAAGAATGACCGTGACGTGCGCACGATCGAGGAACTGGGGCGGCAGATACAAGCCAGCCAGGGGATCGATGACGCCGCCGAAAAGACGGAACGAACGGGCATCCACCATCACGCACTGGATGACGCGATTCACCAGGCCAGGTACGTCAGCAAGATATGGCAGGCGCTGTGCAGGAGATAGAGTGGGCGGCACGAACCAAGGCAGTTCATAGGTGCCTTTCTGCCTTGAACGGATTGACGACACGCAGTGTGCCCTCGACAACCAAGCCATCTTGCATGTCCTCAGTGTATCATATTGCACAACCGGCACAGACTGCACTGGCCACGATCTGGCTGTCCCAAATCGATCCCGAACTTTTTGATGAACACCAACCTACTCGTATTATACCATACTTTGCATATGTACGGTAAGCAAGTGCGTCACAATGAAAGGCCCTCTAGTCCAGTCGCAGCACCAGCGGCAAGTAAACGTCGTACACCAGGTCAAACGTGGCCGTGATCGCCATATCCTGGATCAGGACAACCGTGACCGGGTTGGTGGTCGTGACCAGGTCGCCGCTCCAGCCGGCGAACCACGAACCGCTGGCGGCCGTCGCATCCAGCATAACGCTTGTCCCCATCGTATAGAGATGCTGCCCCTCAGCGGGTTTGACGCTGCCGCTGCCCCTGCCAGCGATGGCAATGGTCAGGGTTCGGGCCGGCGGCGTATCGCCGCTGACCTCGACACAACCACCAAACTCAGAGCTGCTGCCATTGGCATCGGTCGCCGTGGCAGTGATAAAACGGTCCAGCGGGATAGCCGTCGTGACCAGGAACGTGCCACGCCCGCCGTCATCGGTGGTCACGGTGTGGCTGGTTAGCCACGTCTGCCCCTCGCCATAGCCCGATGGATCGCATGTCGCGTTGACATAGAAATCGAGGCCAAATTCACTGCCCGCCTGGCTGTTGAGCGTGCCGCTGATCGCCAGCTCACTGCCCACGATCCAGACCTCGTCGAGCAGGGGAGTGTTTTGCAGCTCGTTGGCGCCGCGGTCGGCGTCGCCGGCGTCGTTGGCTGTGACTCCATAGCTGTCCTGGCTGCCGCCTGCCAGGTCGATGCCCAGGCCGGCGTTGGCAGCGATAGAGTTGGCCCGGATGGTATTGCCGACTGCGCACGGCGTCGTGCCCTTGGTGCACGTGTCCAGGTCGTTGATCAGTACGCCGTGCCCGCCGCTGGCGACGATCAGGTTGTCTGCCACCAGGTTATCCTGGGCGCCCTTGAACTCGATGCCGTTGTCCCCGTTGCCCAGGGCGGGCGAGAGGATCCCGCCGGCAGCGGCGCCGATCATGTTGCCCACCAGCCGGTTGCCGGTGGCACACGGCGGCGTGGTACAGCTATGCACCGGAGTCGCGTCGGTGTCGGTCACATCGATGCCATCGTCCGCGTTGCCCGAGATCAGATTCCCCTCGACCAGCGTATTGCGGGCGTTGACCAACAGCACCCCATCCCCGCCGTTGCCGCGATCGCGCGTGCCGTTCCGGTCGGTTCCGATCCAGTTGGCCGTGATCCGGTTGCCGTCGGACTCGCCGCCGGCCTGCGGGTCGACCGAGATAACGATCCCTTCTTCGACGTTCCCGGAGATGAGGTTGCGGGTGATGATGTTGCCACTGGCGTTGCCCAACGAGATGCCAAACTGGTTGGGCGCAGGGGTGTCGCCGTCCGGCTCGATGCCGACAAAATTGCAGACAATGAGGTTGTTGCCGCTGCGGTTGATCGCCAGGCCGGTGCCATAGTCGCCACCCAGGATAGCCTTGGTAAAGCGGTTGACCACCAGGCCGCGCACGACGCTGTTGCCCGCGGCCAGGCTCAGGCCGATCGGCGGCTGGGGTGGGAACAGGCTGGCGGGCACGTGCGTGCCGTCCAGCTCGATCAACAGCGTTGGGGGCCAGTCGTCGCAGCTGGCCCCCGGCTGGGTCAGCCCGTCGACGATTGCCGGGTGGGTGACCTCGGGCAGCGCCGAGCGTGGGGCGATGGTGAAGGGCCCCTCGCCGCTCAGGCTAAAGGCGATAGTGTGGGTGATGCCGGTGCCGGCGTTGGCCTCCATGATCGCCGCCCGCAGCGTGCACTCGCCGGGCGTCGATGTTTGGCACAGGCCGTCGCCCGGGTTGGCGTCTGGCCGGTCGCCGGTGCTGTTCACAGTGAGCACGTCGCCGGCCGCGTTCGTGGACGATATCAGGCTGCAAACAAAGAGGGCCAGCAAGGCCGCGGCCAACAAAACCGTGACCAGGGCCCCAGGGAGGCGATAGGCCGGCGGCACAGACAGCGGATGGCTGGACTGGGTGCGCACTAGCGGACCACCACGAGGTCGGCGTGGAGCGTCGCCAACGAGTCGGCGCCGACCCAGATGTCGAAAGCCTCCGCGTCCTGGACCCACTTGCCGGCACGCGTGCTCCAGTGGCCGAGCTCGGCCGGGCCAAGCGCAAAGGTGACTGTCCTGGCCTCACCGGGCGCGAGCGTGAGACGCTGGAAGCCCTTTAGCTCGCGCATCGGGCGCGAGTCGCTGCCGGCCCGCTGGTGGATATAGAGCTGCACGACCTCATCACCCACGACCGGGCCCGTGTTCGTCACATCGACGGTCACGGTGACCGCTTCCCCCGCCTTGACCTGCGGCGCCGAGAGTTTTAGGTTCGTGATCGCAAAGGTTGTGTAGCTGAGGCCAAAGCCAAAGGGGTAGAGCGGCGTCGGCAGGCCGTCCCAGTAGCGCGGGTTGTACATCGGACTGCCCTCGGGCGAGTGGGTGAGGTTGCGGGCATAGTAGAGCGGCGCGTGGCTGCCCTGGCGCGGAAAGGTGACGGGCAGCTTGCCGCCCGGGTTGGCATCGCCGAACAGGATGTCGGCAACGGCGTTGCCCCCCTCGCTCCCCGGTTCCCAGGCCTCGAGGATCGCCGGCACGTTCTCCGCCGCCCAATGGATGCTCAACGGGCGGCCGTTCAAGAGCACCAGGACCACCGGCTTGCCGAGGGCGACGACCGCCTCGAGCAGCTCCTCCTGGCGCCCCGGCAGATCGAGCGAGGCGCGCGAAGCGGCCTCGCCGGCCATGTCGGCGTTCTCGCCGAGGACCATCACCACGACCTCCGCGCCGCGCGCCGTGGCCACGGCGGTCTGGAAGGCGGCCTCCGCCTCCTCCGGCGTCTGCGGGACCTTTTTGGCCGCGGGGTCCATGCTATCGAACCACGACGGAATGTCGCGCCGGATCTCGGGACCGGGGGCGTAGGACACCTGGGCTCCCGGCAGCCTGGCGCGGATGCCCTCGAGGACGGTGACCGCCGCCGGCGTGTGGCCAAAGACCATCCACGACCCCTCCGTGCCCTCTTTCGAGTCGGCCAGCGGGCCGATCACGGCCACGTTGTTCAGGCTCTTGGCCAGCGGCAGCAGCCCACCCTCGTTGCGCAGCAGCACCATCGCGCGCCGTGCGGCGAGCCGCGCCACCTCGCGGTGCTCGGGCAGGGCGACCACCTGGGCCAGCCTGGACGCGTCGGCGTAGGGCTGCTCAAAGAGCCCCATGCGCACCTTGATCGCCAGAATGCGCCGCACCGCCGCGTCAATCTCATCCAGCTTGAGCGTGCCGTCCTCGACCAGCCCGGCGAGGTGCTGGAGATAGGTATTGCTGGCCATGTCCATGTCCAGGCCCGCGCTCAGCGCGCGCAAGGCCGCGTCGCGCCCGTCGCGGGCAAAGCCCTGGGTGACCATGTTTGCGACGGCAAACGCGTCGCTGACCACAAAGCCCTCAAATCCCCATTCGTCCCGCAGGATGCCGGTCAGCAGGAAGCGGTTCCCGCTCGCCGGCACGTCGTTGAGGTCCATGTAGGCGCTCATAAACGTGCCCACGCCGGCCTTGACCGCCGCCTGGAAGGGCGGCAGGTAGACGTTGCGCAGCAGGCCCTCCGGCAGGTAGACCGGGTCATAGTCGCGCCCGCCATCGGCCGCGCCATAGCCGGCAAAGTGCTTGGCGCAGGCCACGACGCGATCGGGTGCGCCGAGATACAGTCCCTGGAAGCCGCGCACCTGGGCCGCCGCCATAGCCGCGCCCAGGAAGGGATCTTCGCCGGCGCCCTCGACGATGCGGCCCCAGCGCGCGTCGCGGGCGATGTCGAGCATCGGGCCAAAGGTCCAATGCAGGCCGGCGGCGCGGGCCTCCTTGGCCGCCACGGCCTGCGCTCGTTCGACCACTGCCGGATCCCACGACGAGGCCATGGCCAGCGGCACGGGCAAGATCGTGCGGTAGCCGTGGATCACATCGAGGGCAAAGAGCAGCGGGATCTTGGACGGGCTTTCTTCCACGGCGATCTGTTGCAGCGCGTTGAACCGCGCCGTGTCGTTCACCCACAGCACCGACCCGGCCCCGCCCTGGCGGATGATCTCCTCGGGCTCCGGACCCGGCAAAAAAGGCAAGCCGCCAATCTGGGTGAGCTGCCCGACCTTTTCCGCGAGGCTCAGTCCCTCCATAAGCGCCTCGACACGCGCCGCGACCTCGGCCTCCGAGAGGCTCCCTGTGTTCATCTTGACGTCCATCATACCTCCTTTTTTCTCAACGGCTTGATGTAGTGAATCTGCCGCGCCACCTCTTCAAAGCCCATGCCGGGATAGACGTGCTGCCCGACCGCGTTGTTGGCCAGGGTCTCGATGCGGGCGTAGCGCATCCCTTGCTCCGCCAGGTAGGCCAGCGCGGTCTCGATGAGCGCTTTGCCCAGGCCGCGCTGTTGGTATTCGGGCAAGACAGCCAGATTCGGAATCTGACCGATCTGGGTCTCCTGGTCGACACGCGTGGTGACATAGCCGACGACCTGGTTTCCCTCCTCGGCGACAAAGATCCCCTCTGCGTTAGCGGCAATGTCGGCATCAATGTGCCGCGCCTTGCGCCAGCGCCAATCCTTGCCCGCGACCGGGCCGTATTGGGCCTCGATGGCCCAGTCAACAGAGACGCCCGCAAAGCAGACCGCCGTGATCGTCTGCAGCGCCTCACAATCAGTTTTGACATAACGACGGATGGTCATAGAGCATCCCTTTGGAACAGGCGCGTGCCGCCGGCACGCGCGCTGTTGGGCAGGTTCATCATTGGCATGCTTAGAGCATACAGCGAATTGGCCGCCTTGTCAAGAGCAAAGCGGTTGGGGGTACGGCTGCTGCAAAGTCAGGTGCGACGCACTTGCGTGAACCAGTCCGAGTCGACATGCGATGTTCACCGCAACTCGATGCTATGCCGCGGTCCCTAGACCAAGTGCGTCGCACCTCTGTCAAGGGACAATGCAACAGCCCTGGGTTGGGGGCGGGCCTCGCGT
The DNA here is from genome assembly GCA_016926595.1 of Anaerolineae bacterium. The sequence continues at coordinate 11,318 of JAFGOG010000473.1, read as the reverse complement.
TGGCGTGTGACCCAAGTTTGCCGCAGGTCGGATCTGTGGTATGATAGGCGCGTTGACTGGTTGGCATGTTCGCTGTGCCGGAAAACGGTCCCTCTAGGCCAGATCAAGCCCGGGTCTGGATCGATCATCAGGAAGCGGCCGGGCAAACGTCCCAGTTTCGCAAAATCAAGCATAACCCTCAAGGTCCTTTTGTTGTTCTATTATTGGGAGAAGGATGACCGCACAGGTTGCCGCACGATCGATCAGCCGGCAGGCGAAAACGTGGCTGGATGAAGGGCAGTCCATCGTCCAGACGCTCTCTGTTTTCCGTTCGGCCTGCAACCTGGTCACCGATGGTGGCGAGATCGTCGCGCTGGTGACGCCCGAGGTGGGCGACGGGCCGCTCAACGTCGTGCTCGAAGAAACGGCTGATTTGAACGCGATCGACGGTGGCGCCCATGTGACGTCGGCGCCAGAGCGGATCACCATTGGCCGTCTCGAGATCGATCTCGAATCGGCGGCGGTGTGGGAACCGTGTCCCGATTGGCAGGTGCTGCGTGCCCGCTGCGTCTCATGTTTGCCCTTGGGTTCGTGCAGTAGGCCTGCCTGCATAGACTATCTGTACCAGATCTGTGCGCGTCACGCCAGACACAGCGTATTTGCGCCACTGCTTGATGGCTGCACCACGGACAGCTCAAGACCTGCCAGGTCTGCCAGACCTGCCAGGTCTGAAAGCGCACTTGAGGCAGCCACACTGGATCGCGCCCGTAAAGCCCGGGTCGATCTGTGCGCCGGCTGGCAGGGCGATCGACGGCGCCTGCGCGCGGGCGCGACTGCTTTGGCCGGCTTGGGCGGCGGTCTGACCCCGGCCGGGGATGATTTCCTCGTCGGTGCGATGCTGTGGGCCTGGCTGGCTCATCCGGAGCCCGGCGCGTTTTGCTGCACGCTTGCCGGGATGGCGGCGCCGCTGACCACGGCCCTTTCGGCTGCCTTTCTGCGCGCCGCGGCAGGAGGGCAGTGCAGCGCCGCGTGGCAGTCGCTGTTGGCGGCCGTGGCCGGGCCGCGCAGCGGGGGCGACGCGCAAACCCGGGAGGTTCGCTTGGCGCAGGCTGCGCATCGCATCCTGGCTTGTGGCGCGAGTTCGGGCGCCGATGCGTTGCTCGGTTTCTTGTGCCTGGCCGGCTGCCGCACGTGGTATAGTCCACCCGAAGGAGGGACAGGTGAGTACCCGATCGATGATCAGGAACAGCGAATACCACGACTCGGTCAGGCTGATGGAAACGGCCCGTGAGCTGACCCGGCTGCCTGGCGTGCTCGACGCCGCCGCGGTCATGGCCACCCCGGCCAACCTGTCCATTCTACGCGAGGCCGGCTTGCTCCTCCCCGAGATCGAAAGCGCTACGGCCAATGACCTGGTTGTCGTCGTCCGCGCCGAGGATGACGACGCGGCCGAACAGGCGATCGCACACGTCCAGGCGCAGTTGGCCCGGCGTCCCCAAACGTCGGCGACAGGAACCGTTTTTCAACCACGCACGATCCGCGGTGCGGTACACAGCCATGCCGGCGCCAACCTGGCGATCATCTCGGTAGCCGGGCGTTATGCCGTTGCCGAGGCGTGGGAGGCGCTGCACAGCGGGCTGCACGTGCTCTTGTTCAGCGACAACGTGCCGATCGAGCAGGAAGTGGCGCTCAAGCGCTATGCTATCGCCCACGACCTGCTGATGATGGGGCCCGACTGCGGCACGGCGATCCTCAATGGCGTGGCGCTAGGGTTTGCCAACGCCGTCCCGCGCGGGCCGGTGGGCATTGTCGCCGCCGCCGGGACCGGCCTGCAAGAGGCGAGCACGCTGCTGGCCCGGCTTGGCGTCGGGATCAGCCACGGGATCGGCGTCGGCGGGCGCGACCTCAAACCGCAGGTCGGCGGGATGATGATGATGCATGGCATCGCCGCCCTGCAGGCCGATCCGCAGACGCGGATCTTGCTGCTCGTCTCCAAGCCACCTGCGCCTGAGGTTGCCAGGCGCGTCCTGGCCCAGGCGAGGCAGGGCGCCAGGCCAACGGTGGTTTGTTTCCTGGGGGGCGATCCCGCGCCTGTCATCGAAGCTGGCCTGATCCCGGCGCGCACGCTGCAGCAAGCGGCTTACCTGGCAGCACGGCTGGCGGGTGCCATCGATATGGAGGCCGACGAGGTCATCGAGCGCGAGAGGGCAGAGCTGCTCGCCCGTGCTGGCGAATGGAAGGGACGCCTGCGGCCGGGACAGGTTTACCTGCGCGGGCTGTTCAGCGGGGGCACGTTGGCCGCCGAGGCGCTGGTGATCTGGCAGGAGAGTCTGGAGGGTCTCACCTCTAACGTGTCCGGCGCCAGGCCGCTGGCAAACGCGACCCGCAGCGTGGGGCACTGCGCCGTGGACCTGGGTGAAGACGAATTCACCGTCGGCCGGCCCCACCCGATGATCGACAACGACCTGCGTATTCGCCGCCTGCTGCAAGAGGCCGCCGATCCAGAGGTGGCGGTGGTCGTGCTCGACGTGGTGCTGGGCTATGGCGCGCACCCCGACCCGGCGGGCGAGCTGGCGCCGGCGATCGGCCAGGCGCGCGCGCTGGCGGCTGCTGCTGGGCGCGAGCTGATCGTCGTCGCGTCGGTGACCGGCACGGAAGCGGATCCGCAGCGGTTGAGCCGCCAGGTGCAAGCCCTGGAGGGGGCGGGGGCGATCGTTGCCTCGTGCAACGCCGCCGCCACCCGGCTGGCGGGGTTTATTGTGGCTTAGAAACCGGGCTTTTGTCAAAAGCCCGGTTTCTAAAGCGCGCGAAAGGGACAGACCGTGGCCGAACAAGAGATGCAATCGTTCTTTGGCGCGCCGCTCAACGTCGTCAACGTCGGCTTGAGCGCGTTCGCGAACAGCCTGGAAGCGCAGGGCGTGCCGGTGGTGCAGGTTGATTGGCAGCCGCCGCGCGCCCCTCGCCTGCAGGTGACGCGCAGCGGGATCGAGATCGAGGCGGCGAACCACGAGGCCGCCACCCGCATCATGGAAGGGCGGCCCATGCTGGTGGGCATGGGCATCGCCCGCGAGACGATCCCTGGCTATCACGAGCGGTTGATCTTGCACGCCGGGCCGCCGATCACGTGGCAGCGCATGTGCGGCCCGCAGCGCGGCGCGGTGATGGGCGCGCTGGTCTACGAGGGATGGGCGAAAGACGAGCGCGAGGCGGCCGAGCTGGCGGCCAGCGGCGAGATCACGTTCGCCCCCTGCCACCATTATCACGCCGTTGGGCCGATGGCGGGGATCATGTCGCCCTCTATGCCGGTCTTTGTCGTCAAAAACGCGGCGTTTGGCAACATCGCCTATGCCACCCAGAACGAGGGGCTCGGGCGGGTGCTGCGCTATGGCGCGTTCGGGCCGGACGTCTACGAGCGGCTGCGCTGGATGGAACAGACGCTCTATCCTACCCTCGCCACGGCCATTGCCGCGATCGCGAACGGCCCTGGAGGCGGGATCGACCTGCGGGCGCTGATCGCCCAGGCGCTGCACATGGGCGACGAGTGTCACAACCGCAACCGGGCCGGCACCTCGCTTTTTCTGCGGGCGATTACCCCGGCGATCCTGCGCACCTGCCCGGATCGCGAACGGGCGGCGGAGGTGTTTGAGTTCATCGAGGGCAACGACCACTTTTTCCTCAACCTGTCCATGGCCGCCGCCAAGGCGATGCTTGAGGCCGCGGAGGGGATCGAGGGGGCGACGCTGCTCACGGTGATGGCCCGCAACGGCACCGATTTTGGCATCCGCGTGGCGTGTATGCCCGAGCGCTGGTTTGTCGCCCCGGCCGGGATCGTCGAAGGGTTATACCTGCCGGGTTTCAGCGCCGAGGACGCCAACCCCGACATCGGTGACAGCACGATCACCGAGACGGCGGGCTTTGGCGGCGTGGCCATGGCTGCCGCCCCGGCGATCGCCCGTTTTGTCGGCGGCACGCCACAGGAGGCGCTGCAGGCGACGTTGGAAATGCACGAGATCTGTTTCGCCGAGCACGCCCATTTTACCATTCCCGCTCTTGGGTTTCGTGGCACGCCGCTGGGCATCGACGTGCGCAAAGTGGCCGAGACGGGCATCCTGCCCCGCCTGAACACCGGCATTGCCCACAAAGAGCCCGGGATCGGCATGGTCGGCGCGGGCGTGCTGCGCGCCCCGGCGCCCTGTTTTGCTGAGGCCTTTGAGGCGGTGCGGGCGCTGTGCCGGTGAGTGGGATTTGACAGGATGAACAGGATTTTCGGGATTTGCAGGATTGAAAAAGGAGCCAGACGATGAAACTTGTAGATTTGACCATTCCCCTGGGCATCGGCACCCCGCCCTGGCCCACCTATGAGCCGCTGCAGATCAAGTATTTCAAGCGGCTGGCGCCCAACGGGGCCAACGGGCAGGTGGTGACCCATTCCAATCACCTCGGCACCCACCTCGACGGCGAGATCCACTTTTTCACCCCCGGCAAGGACATCGCCGCGCTGGACCTGAACGATTTCCTGGTGGGGCCGGGCGTGGTGGTTGACCTGTCGGACGCGGTGGGCGACTATCAGATCTATACCTCCAGCATGATCGAGGAGCGGGTCGAGGTCAAAACGGGCGACATCCTGATCGTCCACACCGGCTACCACCACTTTGGCTGGGATATGCCCACCGCCGACGAGATCCGCTACATGGTCAAGCACCCGGGGCCAGACCGCGAGTTCGCCCTGTGGGCCAGGCGCAAAGGGATCCGCTGGATCGGCGTCGACTGTGGCAGCGCCGATCATCCTATGAACACGATCATCCGCGATTGGATGCCGCGCCAGGCTGCCGAGGCCGACCGTGTCTTTCAAGAGATGTACGACACGACGTTGGCCAGGCGCTTTACGCCCGACAAGTACCAGTTGATGCACATCGAGATGTTTCCCCATCACATCATCCACGCCGAATGCATCGGCGGCGATATCGACCTGCTGGCCAACCGGCGGACAACGATCGGCTTTTTCCCGTGGCGCTTTGTCGACGGCGAGTCGTGCATCGGGCGCTGTGTGGCCTTTGTCGAGGATGAGGAGTATGAGGCGCTGATGGCGCGCAAGGCTGCGCTGCCCAAGACACGATTCGGCGACTGTTTCGAGCCCCGGCACGTGGAGCAGATCAGCCGGTTGACAAGGGTCTCCTAGCCTCTTGGGGGTCTTGGGCGTGAGACGTGAAGCGTGATTCGTGAGATGTGGTCTGCCAGTCGTCAGGCGCAGGTTTAGGCAGTTGGGCCAGGCAGGATGTCTACGATCCGGTGGCGATAAGGCAATTTGGCGTGGTGACGAAACGGATTCCACAGCTAGAAGCGTTTGTCTGCCAGACAATGGCTGGTGTTCTTTGTGGGGTGCAGAAAGGAGGGGCAGCGGAGAGGATTGACAGGTACCGTACGGCAAGAGAAGGATCAAATCGACGTTGTCTTATGAGCACGAGAAAGGAGTCCATTCTATGGCCGCTTCACAGAGCAAGACAAAACTGCTCGGCTATCTACCTAACGACGTTCCGCCGATCGGGCAGCTGATTCTATTGGGTTTCCAGCACGTGCTGACCATGTTCCCGGCGACGGTGCTGGTCGCGCTGTTGGTCGGTTTTCACGTCAGCACGGTGTTGTTCGCTTCCGGCGTGGCAACCATCGTTGCCTTGATCCTCGCCCGCTGGCGGATTGGCAAGTTCATTCCTCTTTACTATGGTTCCAGTTTCAGCTATATCGCCGCCACGTTGGCCATCACCAAGGCCAGCTATGGGGTGCCGGCGCCCGACGAACTGATCCGGGTGGCGCAGGGCGGTATTATCGTCACCGGCCTGGTCAACATCATCGTCGGCGCGATCATCCGCTTTGCAGGCGGCAAAAAGACCATCGACAAGATCCTGCCGCCGGTCGTGACCGGGTCGGTGGCGGCGGTCATCGGCTTTGCGCTGGGCAAGTCGGCCCTGGATATGGCGTCCGGCCTGTGCTGCACCCCCGACGCCCACCTCAGGTGGTGGTTCGTGGCCATCATCACCCTGTTGGCGACGATCATGTTCTCAGTCTACCTGCAGGGCAAGGGGTTCATCGGCATGATCCCGATCTTGCTGGGGGCCATCGTCGGTTACATCGTCGCCATCCCGCTGGGCCTGGTCGATTTCAGCGCCATTACCTCGGCCAAGATCATCCAGGCGCCGCACATCACCTTCCCTACTTTCGGCCACGAGATGACGGCCACGGCGATCATCAGCATCGCCGTGATGGCCATCGCCACCATTCCCGAGTCGACTGCGCACCTGTACCAGATCAGCCTGTACGTGGACGAGCTGGCAGCGCGGATGAAGCGCAAAGCATATGGATTGAGCGAATACATTGGCTTTAACCTGATCCTGGATGGACTGGGTGACATGATCAACGGCTTGTTCGGCGGCGTGGCGGGGACCAACTATGGCGAAAACAACTCGCTGATGGTGATCACCCGCAACTATTCCGGGCCGGCGCTTATCGCCGGCGGGGTCATTGCCATCTTGCTTTCCTTTAGCGGCACGCTGGCGGGCATCGTGCAAAGTGTGCCCACCGCGGTCAGCGGCGGCCTGGCTATCTATCTCTTTGGCGTGATCGGCATGCAGGGTGTAGCCCTGATGATGGCCGAAAAGGTCAACCTGTTCGACCCTCGGCAGCTTGCCGTCGGGGCGGTGATCCTGATCATCGGCGTGGGCGGGCACATCGGCTACCCGGATGGATTTCTGCCCATCCGTCTGCTGCCGGGCGTCTTTCCTTACGGTTGGCCGGCGATCGCCACCGGCGCCGTGGCCGGCATTTTGCTAAATGCCATCTTTTTGATCTTTAAACCGCCGCAGGTGTCCGCAGAATAGGCGGTGGATCGCTTGGTTTTTTTTGCCAGGCCTGGCACGGAAAGCCGTGTCCCGCAACGGCGCAGGCTGCCTCTCGACAGGCGGCAGGCCTGGCAGGTATGGAACGTGTCCTGCGATGATGCGGGTAGAGGAGGTAAGCGCCATGTTGGCCAGACCCGGACTCCCGAGTTTTGAGTACATCCGGCCGGCTACGCCTGGCGAGGTGGTTCGCCTGCTGGGCGAATACGGGCCGGCAGCCCGGCTGTTGATGGGCGGCACCGATCTGTTGGTGCGTATGCGCAATGGCGCCGTCCGGCCCAAGGTGGTGATCGACGTCAAATACCTGCCGGGTATGAGAGACATCTCGTTTGCGCCGGCAGAAGGGCTGGCGGTTGGGGCGGCGGTGACCATGAACCAATTGGCCAACCACGCCGACGTGCTGGCTCACTTTCCACTGCTGGCCGAGGCCGCCGGCTTGGTCGCCTCCTACCAGCTCCGCAACCGGGCCACGTTGGGCGGTAACCTCTGCAACGCGTCGCCTTGTGCTGACGGTGCGCCGGCTACGCTGGTGCTCGACGGTGAGATCGTGCTGTATGGTTCGGCGGGTACAGACCACCCGGCGGGGGAACGCCTAGTGGACGCGAACGCGTTTTTTGTGGGGCCGGGCCAGAGCGCGATCCAGGCCGGCGAATTCATGATCGCCGTGCGTTTTCCCACGCCGCCGGCCGGGAGCGTGGGCCGCTATCTGAAATTGGGACGCAACAAGGCCGGCGACCTGGCGTTGGTCAGCGTGGCGGCCCTGGGCTTTCCCGACGCGAGCGCGCCGGGCGGCGCTCGCTTTCGCCTGGCCCTGGGCGCGGTGGCGCCGGTGCCGCTGCGCGTGCCCCAGGCAGAGACGCTGCTGGCCTCCCGCCCGCCGTCGGCAGCGCTGTTTGCCCAGGCGGCCGAAGAGGCGGCGCGGTCCGCGACGCCGATCGACGACGTGCGGGCCGGTGCCGCCTATCGCACGGCGATGGTGCGCACGCTGACCGTGCGCGCGCTGCGCGACGTGTGGGCCGGGTTGGAGGCGCGCGATGGGTGAGACCTGGTATCACGGCGCCCCGCTCGAGCTGACCGTCTTGCGCCCGGGCAGCACGATCACGCGCGATCGACACCTGGCCGAAATCTTTTCGCACAAGCCGGCGATCGTGTCCATGGACGATGACGGCGCCATCCGCCACGACGGCACGCAGCCCGGTCTGCTGTACCGCATCGCCGAGCCGGTCGGCGCCGACGACGTCTATCCGCACCCGCGCTCGTCGATGGCCCCCGGCCTGGAGTGGCTGACCCGGCGCGAGCTGCGGATCGAGTTGATCGGCCTGGTCGCCATCCGGGAAACAGAGCGGCTGACGCTCGTCGAGATGGCGATGATCCAGGAGAGGCTCGCTCGCCGGGATCGAGGTGCGGCACGCCCGCCAGAGGAGGATTGAGATGCATTCCATCGTGGTGACCATCAATGGCGACCAGGAAACCGTAGACGTACCCTCAAATTTGACCTTGCTGGAACTGCTCCGCGACCGACTGGCCCTGACCGGCGCCAAGAACGGCTGCGGCGCCGGCGAGTGTGGGGCGTGCACGGTGCTGATGGACGGCGAGCCGGTCAATGCGTGTATGGTCCTGGCGGTGGAGACCGACGGAGCCCAGATCGTGACCGTCGAGGGACTGTCAGAGGACGGCCGGTTGAGCGCTCTCCAGCAGGCGTTTATCGACGAGGGCGGCGTGCAGTGCGGGTTCTGCACGCCCGGCATGTTGATCTCGTCGTATGCCTTGCTGGCCCGCAACCCGGACCCGAGCGAAGCCGAGATCCGCGAGGCGCTGCTGGGCAACCTCTGCCGCTGCACGGGGTACGTGCGCATCGTCAAGGCGGTGCAAAAGGCGTCAAACGTGATGCGTCAAACGTGATACGTCATCCGTCACAGCACTTTGGCGAATGACGTCTTGACGAATGACGTTTGACGAACGACATCTGCCCCATCATTCATAGGGAGAATGGCTATGGCACGCGAAAAACTCACTTTCGAACCGGTGGGCAAGAGCGTCCCCCGCGTCGACGGCTTTGACAAGGTCACCGGCGCGGCCCAGTTCACCGATGATCTGCAGTTTGGGCCTGGTCTGCTTTATGGGCGCGTCCTGCGCAGCCCGCACCCGCACGCCCTGATTACGGGCATCGATGCCAGCAAGGCGCTGGCCCTGCCTGGCGTCAAAGCCGTGATCACGGGTCAGGACACACCTGGGTTTATTGGTCTCTATCTCAAGGATCGCCACATCTTGTGCACCGATCGCGTGCGCTATGTGGGCGACCCGGTCGCCGGCGTGGTGGCGGTGAGCGAAGAGATCGCCGAGGATGCGCTGCGCCTGATCGAGGTCAGCTATGAACCGCTGCCGGCGATCTTTGACCCGCTGGAGGCGCTGGACCCCGGCGCGCCGCTGCTGCACCCTGACCTGGGATCGTATGAGGCGGTGCCCTTTATCTTCCCTCAGCCCGGCACCAACGTGTCGAACGTCTTTCACGTGCGCAAGGGCGACACCGACGCGGCCTGGGCTTGTTGTGATGCCGTCGTCGAGGAAACCTACCACGTGCCGCAGATCCAGCACGTGCCGATCGAGCCGCACGTGGCCGTGGCCCGCTGGGATGTCTCGGGCGAGGTGACGCTGTGGAGCAGCACCCAATCGCCTTTTGCCCAGCGTGACCTGATCGCCCAGACGCTGGGCATCTCGCAGGGCGAATTGCGGGTTATTGGCAACTATGTCGGCGGTGGGTTCGGGTCCAAGGCCGGGGTCTCGATGGAAGCCCTCGCCGTGGCGATGGCCCAAAAGGTGCGTGGGCGGCCGGTTAAGGTTCGCATGACCCGCGAAGAAGAGTTCTTTTGTTGCTTTGTGCGCCAGGGGTTGCTGGCTCAAGTCAAGATCGGCGGCACCCGCCAGGGCCAGATCCTGGCCCTGCAGGTGGCGTATTATTGGGATGCCGGGGCTTATACCGAGTACGGGGTCAACATTGTGCGCGCGGCGGGTTATTCCTCGACCGGCCCCTATCACATTCCCAACGTCAAGACTGATTCCTACTGCCTGTACACCAACCATCCCGTCGGCGGCCCGATGCGCGGCTTTGGCATGCCCGAGATCCACTGGAGCATCGAGCAGTCGGTCGATCGCCTGGCCGAGGCGCTGGGCGTTGACGACGTCGAGTTCCGGCTGCGCAACTGCCTCAAGGGCGGCGACATCATCGTCACCGGCATGCAGATGCATCCTAACGGGCTCTCCGAGTGCATCGAAAAGGCTGCGCGGGCGGTGGAGTGGGGCGCGTCGGCTGTCCCATCGGCGCCGCACAAGCGGCGCGGCAAGGGCATGGCCGCCTGCTGGAAGGCGCCGGCCATGCCGCCCAACCCCGGCTCCGAGGCCTGGGTGCGTTTCAACGAGGACGCCACGGTCAGCGTCGGCCTGGGTGGGCAGGAGTTGGGGCAGGGGGCGTTCACCGTCGCCGCCCAGGTCGCGGCCCAGGCGCTGGGTGTGCCTTACGAGTGGGTGCGCATCTCGCAGCCGGTCGACACCAGGTACAGCCCCTATGAGTGGCAGACCGTCGCCAGCCGGATCACGTGGTCGATGGGCAACGCGATCAAGGCCGCGGCCGAGGATGCGCGCGCCCAGATCCTCGAGGTCGTAGCCCGCTATTGGGGCGAGGAGCCGGCGGACCTGGATATCCGGGAGGGCGAGGTGATCTCGTACCGCAGCGAGCAGTCGCTCCCGTTGGACAAGATGGTTATCTATGGCCTGCCGCTGCCCGACGACGCGGGTTGGATCGGCGGGCCGATCATCGGCCGCGGCAAGTTTATGCCCACCTATGTCACCGGCCTGGACGCGGAGACGGGGCAGGGCCAGCGCGCCGTGGTGCACTATACCACCGGCGCCCAGGCGGTCGAGGTGGAGGTCGATACCGAGACAGGCCAGGTAGAGATCCTGCGCCTGGCGGCGGTGTACGACGTGGGCAAGGCGATCAACCCCGAGCAGGTGTACGCCCAGTTGGAGGGCGGGGTGGTGCAGGGCGCTAGTTCAGCGCTGCTGGAGGCGCTGCAGCTGCGCCAGGGGCAGCCGCTGAACCCGTCGTTTACCGATTACCGGATCATGACCAGCGTGGACGCGCCGCGGCGGATCATCAGCGATTACGTCGAGGAGCCGCAGGATGACGGCCCGTGGGGCGCGCGCGGGGTTGGCGAGCATCCCATGATCGCCACGGCGCCGGCGATCGCCAACGCCATCTCGGATGCGCTGGGCATCCGCTTTAACGATATGCCGCTGACCGCGGAAAAGATCTACATGGCTTTGCAGGAACACGATGTATAAAACGCGCCAGTTTCTGGTGCAAAATGCAGCTGCGGCCCGGCCATGATGGTTCGGATCCCCGAGCTTGTTCGGGTTTGTTCTACTTGGTAGCTCCAAGTGACCCCAACAAGT
>JAFGOG010000472.1 GCA_016926595.1 Anaerolineae bacterium | reverse complement strand
CTGTTGGCCGGCTGCGGTTCGGAGACGGCAACAGTCCCGGTGCTCGTGGTCACGGCAACTCCCACGGTTGCACAGCAGATTGTGGTGGTTACGGCGACCTTTACTCCAGAACTGGCTACGGCGACGCCCGAGCCTAGCGCCACGCCTGATCTGGTGGCGACCCAGATTGCCATCGAGGAAGCGGCGCATGCCACCATGACGGCAGCCGCGCCCACACCCACGTCGACCATCCGGCCGACAGACACGCCAGCGCCCGTGCCAACTCGGACGCCGACCAAGGCGCCGGTCAAGCCTCCCAATACACCCACCCCCGTCCCCTCGACCTACGGGCCACCGGCTCTGCTAAGCCCCGCGCCCAATGCCAACTGCTACCGGGAAGGTGGCTGCACCTTTATGTGGGGCTGGGGAGGGGCACTCAAGGCCGACGAGTATTTCCAGGTGCAGCTTGTCGGTCCCAACAACGAACACCGGGGTATCCACCCGCCCACGAAAGGATTCTCGTTCACCTCTGACGAATCCGTGTACCTGATCGTCGCGGACTGGTGCAACGTCAATTACTTTTGCCACATCAAGTGGACGGTGGCGATCATCAAGTGGGATGGTGTGGATCCCAGCAAGATCGGGCGCACAATCATCACCGCGGAACCCCGCGACCTCATACTCTAGCAGGCCGCTCGAGTAGCCCCCCTCGCTCGGCGCCGGACGCGGGCGGGGTCGGTTTCCGCCCTGCGTGCCGTCTGAACGTGGGTGCCTTGGCGGGAATGACGGGGTATCGGACGGGTGCAGCATGGTGCGCCCGCACCGGAATGGCAGCACAAGAAGAGCCCCGTGGCCTGTTGCCGCGGGGCTCTTGGCACAGCCCCCCCGGGCGGGATTATTGGCTGATGAGGGGCAGGAAGATAGTGTAGGGCACCAGCACCTCGGTGCTTTCGCTCCACACCGAGGAACCGTCGGCGCCCACTACCTCTAGCAAGTAGCGGTAGGTGACGCCCTGCGCCACCGGCTCGTCCACCAGTTCGTAGGCGGCGCCGTCCGGGTCCTGGCAGGGGATCATATCATCTCCGATCTGGGTGGGGAGGCGCTCGGGGTCGTCGGTGCGGTAGACGTAAAAGCCCTGCACGCCCTCCTCGCTGGCAGTCTGCCAGGCGATGCGCACGGTGCTGCCCTGGGGCATGACCTCAAAGTTCTCCACGATCTCGCCGGGCTCTTCGGGCGCCTCGGGCACGGCGTCGCCGGCGAGGGTCAGCGCCGGGTCGCCAAAGAGGTGCTTGCGCTTGAGCAAGAGCTCGTTGTCGGTGCGGCGGCTGTAGTAGGTTAGGGCTGCGGCCGCGGCCGGCCCCAACTGGCGGATATCGTGCTGGAAGACGGCCTCGTAGAAACCTTCGTTGGCCCACTGGTCGAGAAAGGCGTAGCTCATGTCCGAGTTGCCCCAACTGGCGATGGCTCCCCTGCCGGCGGCGGCGACCAGGGCCTCGTCGATGCTCTCCTGCGCCTGGTCGGGGTTGCCAAAGTAAGCGGTGAGGCAGGCAAAGGACAACTGGACCGGGAGCATGCCGCTGCTGGCCAGGGCGCTCACGTCGACGGTCTGCAACATGCGCTCTCCGGCCCAGATGGTGGCGCTGCCGTGGCCCACATAGTTGGACAGGAGGCTACCCTGGCCAAAGCCGTCGAGGATGGCCTGGCGGCAGGTGGCTGCCGGGTTCTCGTAGGGGCAGGTGGAGCCGAGATAAACCCTTGCGGCGGCGTAGCTATCCGGCATGAAGCGGCTGGCGATGTCGTCGGACAGGCTGTAAAAGTCACCGGCGCTGTCGGGGTTGTCGGCGATCAGGAGGACGTTGTTGGCCCAGTCGCCGGCCGGCGGGTTGGTCTCGTAGGCAATGATCTTGTCCACCATCGCCTGGGCCTCGGCGGCGCTGTCGGCCGGCAGCCGCCCGATGTACATGTCAGGCAGGGCGTCGTCCCCGCTGACGTAGGCATAGTTGTTGTCGGAGGGGGCTTCGCCCATCAGCACGCGGCTCATGTAGGTGAGGTAGGGCGGGATGCGGGTGAGCGGCGCGACCCCGGAGTAGTTGCGAAAGTCGTGGTGCCCGTCGCCCAGCAGTACTACGTAGCTGGGCGCGGGGGACTGCCAGGCGCTGTAGGCATACTGCAAGAACTGGTGGATCGCCTCGGCGGACAGCTCGCCGTCGTTGAAATCGTCATAGATGTCCTGCACGTCCACGACCCGGGTCCGGGCGATGCCCGGCTGCCCCTGCCGGTAATCAGCCAGTTGTTGGGCCTGGGCGTAGAAATCGGCGTGGGTGATCACCAGGTAATCGGCGCCGTTGTCCGGCGACTTGAGGCCGGAGGGGGCGTCGGCGCTGATGCTCAGGGGCGACAGGATCCGGCTGGGGGCCAGGGCCAGGTAGGAGGTCGGGCCGGGGATCGTGTCCTCGAAGCTGAGGGAGTAGGCATCGGTCAGCGGCGTGGTGGCATAGCCGGTCAGGGTGGTCACGGTCAGCGGGTTGGTGACGTCGTACAGGTAGGCGGTATCGCCGGTCAGGCCTTCGACGTCAAAGTGCCAGGCACCGGCTGCGCCGCCGCCAAAGGCCAGCAGGTCGTTCTCGGCCTGGGTGCGGCGGCGATAGTCCACCTCGAACCAGTCAAAGTAAAAATAGTCGTAGCTGTAGCCGGCAGGTATCACGCCTTCGACCTGCACAGTGTTGGTCCCCTCTTGCAGGTAGGCGGACGGGAACGGGGCGCTGAACTCCCAGTCGGCGTATCCCTCCCAGGTCGTTTCGGCCACAGAGTTGCCGTTGACGTACACGCGGGCGCTGTGCACCAGGCTGGTGCCTCCCTGCAGGCGGAGCCGCACGACGGCGGTATAGGGCTCGGCGTCCAGGGCATTCAGGGTGAAGGGGTAGGTCTGGGACGGCAGGCTGGGCGGGTACACATAGTTCCAGAACCAGTGATCGGCATCGGCTGCGACGGAGTACTTGGAGACGTAGCGCAGGTTCTGCTCCAGGTGCGCGGTTGTGGCGAATTCGGACAGCACAGGCGCCGTGCCCGAGGGGCTGACGTCGCGGCTGCCCATACGCAGGCCGGCGGCCGCGCCGTAGGCCAGCCAGTAGATGTTGGTGTCCGTATACTTGGTGTCCAACGCCTGGCCGTAGAATAGGATCCTATCGTCGGGCCCGAACTGGCCGTCCTCCTGGCCGGTGACCTGGATGGCGACCTCCTGCCCGTTGTCGAATAGCTGGAAGGTCTGGGGGTTGAGGGCGTCCACCGGTAGGCCAGCCGCCGCCAGATCGGCGTAGGTCAGTTGGTACAGGCCGTCCTGGTTGACGGCCACTTTGTACCCCTGATCCAGCCCGGCCAACGCGGTGGGCGCTGCCAGGGACAGGCCGGGGACGGTGGATCCCTGCCGCCACTGCCGCGCGGCGTCATAGTTGAGGATGGCGTGTTGCAGCGTAGTCTCGAACGGCCCGCCGGCCTCGCCGCTCGCGCCGGGGTCCTGCCGGCCCTGCGGGTAGGCAAAGCTGACCTCCACCTGTAGGGTGCGATAGACGCGCAGCTCCCTGGTGGCGGGGTTGTACTGGAAGGGCCGCAGGCTCAGCTGCAGCAGGCGCTGATCCCGCAGGCGCGCCTCGCCGGCGGAAACGGCCAGGCTGGCGGGGTAGAAGGCGTTGGTCGCATAGGCGCCGGCATCCCGGGCATAGACCATCTCCACGCGCGCCCCACCCGGCTTGTCGCCATCTGGCCCTGGCTCGCCGCGCACTACCGGCGTTGGCGCCGGGCAGAGGTCGGAGGTCAGGGTGAGGGTGTCATAGTCGGCCTGCAGGATGCGGATCTCGGGCGCGGCGCCGGGGGGCAGGCCGATCATGATCCCCAGCACAGGGAGCGTGGGCCGGCCGGCCTCCTCGGTCTGTCCCAGGCCCGCGGCGCTGAGCATCTGGCAGGCGGCGCCGTCGGCGACGCCATCGCCGAGCCGGTAGTCGGGGGCGCGGACCTCCAGGACGGTCCCGGCGGCGTCGGAGCGGAGCACCAGCAGTTGTGGTTCCTGGGCAGGCTGTGCCCCTACCGCAGGGGGAGTATACAGCGAGCCTGCGATCAGCGCCAGCAACAGCAACAGCCTGGCCGGCAGGCTGGACACGACGGGCGATCCGTTGCGAGGCGAATGCGATTGGTTCTTCATCGGTCGGTTACTCCTCCGAGCGTCGTTGGGAGGCACGGCGCCCCCGCAGATAGGGGGTGCTTTGCCCGTATCCGAGCAGTCCCAGGACCTTGTTGACGCGGTGGAACTCGGT
>JAFGOG010000471.1 GCA_016926595.1 Anaerolineae bacterium | reverse complement strand
GGCGAGAGCCTGTACGTCCGCTACTGCCAGCGCCTGGGACAGGACGCCGGCGACATCCCGGAAGGCGGATACCCTGGGCAGTACGTGGCAGACTGGGCCGGGCGGATCGCGGACAAAGAGGGCGATCGCTACCTGGCGATGCCCCGCGACCAGGCCGTGGCGCAGATGACCGAAATCGGGCGGGAGATGGTCCTGGAGAGCGTCTGTCGGGACGTTGTCGCCATGAACGTCCATTACGACAACTGGTTCTCCGAGCGCTCGCTCTACCAGGAGGGTGTGTTCGACCAGATCATGACCATCCTGCGCCAGGGCGATCACCTGTTCATGGCCGACGGCGCGGTGTGGTTCAACGCCGTGGCGTTGGGCGCCGACAAGAACGAGGTAGTCATCCGCTCCAACGGGCTGCCGGGCTATTTCGCCTCGGATATCAGCTACCACTATAACAAGTTCGTGCAGCGCGGCTTTGACTGGGTCATCGACGTGTGGGGCGCGGATCACCACGGCCACGTGCCGCGGATGAAAGCCATGATGCGCGCCCTGGGCCTCGACCCCGAGCGGCTGACCCTGCACATCTACCAGTTGGTGACCCTGCTGGAGGGCGGCGAGCAGGTGCGGATCTCCAAGCGGGCCGGCACCCAGGTGGACCTGCGCGAGGCGCTGGACGACATTGGCCCCGACGCCCTGCGTTTCTTCCTGCTGGCCCGCGCCGCCGAGAGCCAGATGGAGCTCGATCTCGACCTGGCCCGCAAAGAGTCGAGCGAGAACCCGGTCTATTACGTGCAGTACGGCCACGCCCGCATCGCCAGCATCCTGCGCTACGCCGGGGAGCAGGGTCACAGCGCTGAGGGGGCCGACGTGTCGCTGCTGACCCATCCCGCCGAGCTGGCCCTGATCCGCAAGATGCTCGAGCTGCCCGAGGTCGTGGCGCAGGCCGTCGAGACCCTGGCCTGCCATCACCTGCCGCGTTACGCCCAGGAGCTGGCCGCCGTCTTTCACCTCTTTTACCGCGACTGCCGCGTCGTCAGCTCCGAGCCGGCCGACCAGACCCTCACCAAGGCCCGGCTGCGGCTGGCGCAGGCCGCCAAGCTGGCGCTGGGGCGGACACTGGCGCTGATGGGGGTCAGCGCGCCAGAGAGGATGTGAGCAGTCGGCCTAGTTGCGAGAAAAGGGGATCCGTCTGGGACCTTGGAATGGATCGGGGGGCGATTCCTGCCGGTCTGGCTCAGTCCAGGTCCCCGAGGCCGTGAGGTCATCGAGGCGATGACTGGCTTGCTGCAGGGCGGCCGCCAGCCGGCGAAAATCGGCCGGGGGGAGGCGCAGAGAAGCCTGTCCAACCTGAAGCTCGCAGCGGTCAAGCGGCTGCCAGGCGACGCTCAGATCGCCGTCGGTCAGCACCATCGGGGTTCGCGCCGCCGTCGCCCGCTCTACCAGGCGGGCCAGGGCCTTGAATTCGTCCAGCGTAAAGCGCAAGGTGGCGTTTTTCCACGTCAGGTGGGCCACACCGTGTGGGCAGGCGGCGATAAAGCGCAGGTCGTCTATGCGCGCCAGGATCGTGAACCGTGGTCCGCTCATCGCCTTTCTCACCTTTCCGGCTCTATTGTACCCCAAGACACCGCCGAGCGCAAGCAGGGATGAGCAGGGCACACGGCTGTTGACAATGGCTCCTTTTTGGCATATACTGTGCCCGGCCCCAGTTTTTGAGGCCACAACCCGCGCTTGGGAGCAAAAGTAGAATGCGAAACGATATTGCCGAGATATTGGTCACCGAGGAGGCCATCAAGGCCAAGGTCGCCGAGTTGGGGCGGCGGATCTCGGAGGATTACAAAGGCAAGAACCTGCTGCTCGTCGGCCTGCTGCGGGGCGCCATCGTCTTTTTGTCGGACCTGATGCGCGCCATCGACATCCCGGTTCAGCTAGACTTTATCGGCATCTCCAGCTATGGCGCCAGCACCGAAAGCGGCGCAGTGCGGCTGGTTATGGACCTGGAGACCGACATCACCGGGCGCGACGTGCTGATCGTAGAAGACATCGTCGATACCGGCAAAACGCTGAGCTACCTGGTGGAAAACCTAAAGGCGCGCCAGCCGGTCAGCCTGCGCCTGTGCGCCCTGCTCGACAAGCCAGAGCGCCGCCAGGTGCCGATCGCAGTGGATTACGTCGGGTTTGAGATCCCCGACAAGTTCGTGGTTGGCTATGGCCTGGATTTTGCCGAGGGGTATCGCAACCTGCCATTTGTGGGGGTGCTCAAGGCGCCGTTGTACAAAAAGGTGCTGGCGCGGGGCGCGATCTTGCGCCAACTGACCGCC
Organism: Anaerolineae bacterium; assembly: GCA_016926595.1. The sequence goes on along the minus strand of JAFGOG010000471.1, from coordinate 10,827 downwards.
TACCTGAACCGGAGCATCACCCTGGATCAGTTGGCCGACTGGGCAGAACAGACATTGGCTGGCGGCGACCTGTCCCCGGCCGACGAATCGGTGTTGAACGACCTGGTGGCGGACGGCAAGGCGGGCGGGCTGCCGGTGGAGGACTGCGCCGAGCTGTTTAGCCGGCTGGGCTATACGCTGCGGGTCACCGCCAGCCCATCAAGGCGCAAAGGAGGAGTGTCGTGAGCATTGAGCGGTTGATCGCCGTCGCCCGAGGTGAAGAGCCGGCCGACCTGCTGCTAAAGAACGGCCGGTTGGTCAACGTCTTGTCCGGCGAGGTCCATCCCGCCAATGTGGCAATCGTCGACGGCCGGGTGGCCGGCTGGGGCGATTACCAGGCCCGCCGCGTCGTGGACCTGGCTGGCAGGTTCATCTGCCCCGGTTTTATAGACGCCCACGTCCACCTGGAGAGCTCGATGGTCCAGCCGGCCGAGTTTGCCCGCGCCGTGCTGCCGCACGGCACGACCGCCGTGGTATGCGATCCACACGAGATCGCCAACGTGCTGGGCCTGGACGGCGTGCGCTATATCCTGGATGCCAGCGCCGGACTGCCCCTGGCCGTGTATGTGATGGCTCCTTCGTGCGTGCCTGCCACCCACATGGAGACGGCCGGCGCCGCGCTCGACGCCGCCGAGATCGCCCAGATCCTGGCCTATGACCGGGTCTTGGGCCTGGCCGAGATGATGAACTACCCGGGCGTCCTGTTCCGGGCGCCGTCTGTTCTGGCCAAGATCGAGGCCGCTGCTGGCCGCCCGGTAGACGGCCATGCGCCAGGGCTGTCGGGCAAAGACCTGAACGCCTACCTGGCGGCGGGCATCGGCTCGGATCACGAATGCACCGAGCTGGACGAGGCCCGCGAAAAGCTGGGCCGGGGGATGCACATTTTTATCCGGGAAGGGACCACCGCCCGCAACCTGCACAGTCTACTGCCCCTGGTGACGCCGGCCAACGCCCGCTTCTGTCACTTTTGCACCGACGACCGCCACCCCGACACGCTGCTGGCCGAGGGTCACATCGACGATGTCGTCAGGAAAGCGATCGCCGGAGGCCTTGACCCGGTGCTGGCCGCCCAGATGGCGAGCATCAACACCGCTCTGTACTTTGGCCTGCGGCAGATTGGCGCGGTCGCCCCCGGCTATCGAGCCGACCTGCTGGTATTGGACGACCTGGAGCGGGTGCAAGTGGCCCAGGTGTACGCTGCCGGGCAGCTCGTGGCCGAAGGGGGGCGCTGCCTCCTATCCGCCGCCGGGTTCCCACAGGTCCCCACCCAGTCGACGGTTCACCTGGACGTCAGCGCCCTGGACCTGGCGATCCGGGCGGGCCAGGGGCCGGCGCGTGTCATCGGCGTCGTGCCGGGGCAGGTCGTCACCAAAGACCTGCGGCTGGAGCCGGCAGTCGCCGGCGGGCAGGTCGTGGCCGACCCGGCTCGCGACCTGACCAAGATCGCCGTCGTCGAGCGGCACCGCGGCACCGGCAACGTGGGACTGGGGCTGGTCAAAGGGATAGGGCTCAGACGGGGGGCCATCGCCTCCAGCGTGGCCCACGATTCGCACAATGTGGTGGTCGTCGGCGCATCTGACGCCGACATGCAGGCCGCCGTGGCTGCCATCGCCGAGATGGGCGGCGGCCAGGTGGCGGTGGCCGATGGCCAGGTGCAGGCCGCCTGCCCGCTGCCGATCGCCGGCCTGATGTCCGATCAGCCGCTGGAAAAGGTGCGCGACCAGGTAGCGGCCCTGACGAAAGCGGCGCAGGCCCTGGGCTCAACCCTGCCCGATCCATTCATGACCCTGTCGTTCCTGGCCCTGCCGGTCATACCATCGCTCAAGCTGACCGACAAGGGACTGGTAGACGTGGTCAAGTTCCAGCTAGTGCCGCTGTTTGGAGAATGAGAGGGGTTCTATGCCAATTAACGTGATCCTCGGCGCGCAATGGGGCGACGAAGGCAAGGGCAAGATCACCGACCTGCTGGCCGCCCAGACCGACCTGGTGGCCCGGTACGGCGGTGGTGATAACGCCGGTCATACCGTCACCGTGGGCACGGAGCGCTTTGCTCTGCACCTGATCCCGTCCGGCATCCTGTATCCCCGCGTCACCTGCCTGCTGGGCAGCGGTATGGTCGTCAATCCTCAGCGGCTGTTGGCCGAGATGGACAGCCTGGCAGCGCGCGGCGTTGATGTTTCGCCGGCCCGGCTAAAGCTGAGCGGCCAGGCCCATCTGATCCTGCCCTATCACATTGCCCTGGACGGCGCAGCCGAAGGGCTGCGCGGCGGCGCGGCGCTGGGCACTACACGGCGTGGCATCGGCCCGGCATACACCGACAAGGCCGCCCGCACCGGGATCCGCGCCCAGGAGCTGCTCCACGCTGTTGAGCGGCCAGAGGCGCTGGCCCAACGGGTCCGCGAGCAGCTTGCCGCCAAGAACGAAATCCTGGACAAGATCTATGGCCAGCCGCGGCTGGATGAGACGGCAGACGCAGTGATCGAAGAGACCCTGGCCCACGCCAGGCGGCTCGCCCCATACATTGCCGATGTCCCAGAAACGGTCAGCCATGCCCTGCGCTCCGGCAAGCGGATCCTGGCCGAGGGCGCCCAGGGCACGCTGCTGGACCTGGACCACGGCTCCTATCCGTACGTCACCAGCTCCTACCCCACCGTCGGCGGGGCGCTGATCGGGCTGGGGGTTGGGCCGCAGCACATCGAGCGGGTGGTGGGCGTGGTCAAGGCCTACCAGACGCGCGTCGGCGCCGGCCCCATGCCCACCGAGCTGGAGGGCGAGCTGGCGGACCTGCTGCGGGGCACGGGCACGCAGCCTTGGGATGAGTTTGGCACCACTACCGGCCGCCCTCGTCGCTGTGGCTGGCTCGACGCTGTCACGCTTCGCTATGCCGCGCGCGTCAATGGCCTGACCGAGATCGCCCTTACCAAGCTCGACGTGCTCTCCCGATTCGAGGCAGTCAAGATTTGCGTCGCCTACGACCTGGATGGCCAGCGGCTCGAGTCCTTCCCGACCGACCAGGCGGTATTGGCTCGCTGCCGCCCGATCTACCAGCTACTGCCCGGCTGGCAGGACGACATTGTACAGGCGCAAACCTTTGAAGATCTGCCCGTCCAGGCCCGCGACTATGTGCTATTCATCGAGGAGCTGCTCGGCATCCCGGCATCGTATATCTCTGTCGGGCCGGGCCGTGATCAGACCATCCAACGATGAGCGATTCTGCTTCCGCCGCGCCAACTGCTCGATCTCGGCCAACGATGCCGTGGCCAATGGTGCGCCTGGCTCTGCTGGGCCTGGCGCTGGTGGGAGTCTTGGCGGCCTGCGATTGGCCGGGGGGGCCTACGGCCCAGCCTGGGGCGTCCACCGCCGCCAGTCTGTTGACGGCGACGCCGGTCCCGGGGCGGCCCCCAGCGCCCGAACCATCGGTGGATGTCATGCCGACAAGCGCGCTGACCGTGTCTAACGTCATAACCCTGACCATGTGGACCACCGAGTGGTTCTCACCTACCCAGGATATCACCAGTGGCCAGATCCTGGCCCAGCAGGTCGATCTGTACGAGGCAGACCACTCGCGGGTGCGGTTTGAGTTCGTGCTCAAAGAGCCGTATGGCAAGGGAGGCCTTCTCGACTTTTTGTCGACGGCTGGGGTTGTCGTGCCTGACCTGCTGCCGGACCTGATGATCCTGGACGTCGATGAGCTGGGGGCGGCCGTTCAGACAGGGCTGATCCAGCCGCTTGACGGATTGGTGCCCCAGGACCTGCTGGCAGACATGTATCCCTTCGCCCGAGAGGCGGCCACCTTCAATGGGCAGTTGTATGGGCTGCAATTCCAGGCCAACCTGGACCATTTGGTTTATAACACAAGTAAATTGATCTCCCCTCCCCGGTCCTGGTCCAATTTACTGAGCGGCCCTGGGCCTTACCTCTTTCCGGCCGGGGGGAAAGCCGGCCTGGTCAACGATGCTTTTCTGGTCCAGTACCTCGCGGTTCGGGACCAGTCCGGCGCAAGCGGTTCAGATGGCCCTTTTCTGGACGCGGACAACCTGGCCAAAGTGCTCCAGTTCTATTACGACGCCTTGTCCAGCGGCATTGTCCCGGCCAAGGTGCTGGGCTATCACACCACAGATGATGTTTGGAACGACTATGCGGCGGGGCAGGCGGCATTGGCCCAGGTCAACGCTCACCGCTACCTGCTGGCCATGCGCCAGTCGCCCCCTGGGGGGGATCTCGGCGATCGCCTGTCCAACTCGTCGGCTGCAGCCGTTCCGACGGCAAATGGATCTGCGGCGCCGATCGGCCGTGGCTGGGCCCTTGTCCTCGTGACCAGCGATCCTGCCCGCCGGGCAGCCGCTGCCAATTGGATGGTGCAGTTGATGAGCCCGGCGGCAAATGCCGCTTGGAACGAGGCCGCCGACTATTTGCCCACGCGGGCCACGGCCATGGCCGGGTGGAGAGCAGGGGACAGCTACAGCCGGTTCATCCAACAACAGCTCCAGGCAGCCCGCCCTCGTCCTCAGCTAGCAGACTATACCCGGATGGCGGCGGCATTGCAGGAAGCGGTAACCGCGGTGCTGAACGGCACAGCCACGCCCCAGGAAGCAAGTCAGGCAGTGGCTGGATCGCAGTGACGGGCAACCGGTAATCGGCAAGAGGTTTTTGCGTCGGGTTCTCTGCGATCAGAGCCCGGCCAACTATTCTCATAGGGAGAGGCCAACAAAGCAATGAGTATCAAGTTTGGGACCGACGGATGGCGGGCGGTCATCTCCGACACGTTCACCTACAACAATCTGCGACTGGTGGCCCAGGCTATCGCCGATTACGTCCGGAATGAAAGCGAAAGTGACAGCAGCCCCGAAGTGGTCGTCGGCTTTGACACCCGCTTCCTGTCGGACCGATACGCCGCCGAAGTGGCGCGGGTAATGGCCGGCAACGGCATCGTCGCCTGGCTGACCCGCGCCGATGCTCCTACCCCCGCGGTTTCCTACAGCGTGGTAGACAAGAAAGCAGCCGCCGGGATCATGATCACCGCCAGTCACAACCCACCCCGTTACAACGGCGTCAAGCTCAAGGCGGCCTATGGCGGCTCTGCCTCGCCCGAGCAGGCCCGGCAGGTGGAGCACTATTTGGAGAAAGCGGAAGCCGAGGCGCGCGGCCCAAACATCATGGACTACCAGCAGGGTGTGGATCAGGGCCTGATCCGGCGTTTCGATCCTGCCTGGGCCTACTACGAGCACTTGGGCCGGTTGGTGAACCTGGACACCATCTCCAGCGGTGAACTGCGGGTGGTGCACGACGCGATGTATGGCGCCGGCCGGGGGAGCGTCGGCGCCATGCTGGCCCGCACCCGCTGCCACATTCACGAGATTCGGAGCGAGATGAACCCGGGCTTTGGCGGCATCCATCCGGAGCCGATTGCCAAGTACCTGAATGCCCTGGCGGCTTCTATCCAGACCTACCACGCCGACGTGGGCCTGGCTACCGACGGCGACGCCGACCGCATCGGCGCCATGGACAGCCTGGGCAACTTTGTGGACCCACACCACATCTTTGCCCTGGCACTGCGCTACCTGGTGGAAAAACGGAGATGGACAGGGACAGCCGTCAAAACCGTATCCACGACGATGATGGTCGATCGCCTGGCGGCCCGTTACAACCTACCCTTGAAAGAGACCCCCGTAGGCTTTAACCACATCGCCGATTATATGCTCCAGGGAGGAGTGCTCATCGGCGGAGAAGAGTCGGGAGGGCTTTCCATCCAGGGACACATCCCCGAAGGCGATGGCATTCTGATGGGCTTGCTCTTGCTCGAGATCATCGCCGAGGCGGGCTGCCCCCTGCACGAACTGGTAGCTGACATCCAGAAAGTCGCCGGGCCGGTATGTTATGCCCGCACGGACCTGCGCCTGCGCTACCCTGTGTCCAAGCAAGAAATAGTGGCCCGCCTGACCAGCGACGCCCCAACCAAAATCGGCGGCATGGCCATGCGAGCAGTGGATACGCTTGACGGAGTCAAGTACCACCTCGAAGATGAAAGCTGGCTGCTCATTCGCCCATCTGGCACCGAGCCGGTGCTGCGCGTCTATGCCGAGGCGGCTACGGAGCAGGGGCTCAAGGCGCTGCTGAAATATGGCCAGGAGGTGGCGTCGAGGGCATAATGGCATTTGCCTATTGCCCGGCTCTATGCTATACTTGCCGCTCGACCAACTCGCACACCCTCAGACTGGGCGGGTTGTGCCGGTGTAAGCCAGGCGCCGGTGCCCAACCGGGACGAAGGGGGTGGAGGCATAAAACAAAGTAGGAGGCAACAGTGGCGAACATCAATATGAAGGCGCTCCTGGAGGCAGGAGTGCATTTTGGCCATCGCACGCGGCGATGGAACCCCAAGATGAAGCCGTTCATCTTTACCGAGCGAAACGGCATTCACATCATCGATCTTCAGCAGACGATTGTCAGGCTCGAACAGGCGTATAACCTGGTGCGCGACACGGTCGCCGATGGAGGCGCCGTCCTCTTTGTCGGCACCAAAAAACAGGCCCAGGAGAATGTCGTCCAGGCGGCGCAAAACTGCAACATGCCATACGTCGACCAACGATGGCTGGGTGGTACCCTGACAAACTGGCAGACGATCCGGCAGCGGCTGGCTTACCTGATGGAATTGGAGCGGCGCCGTGAAACTGGCGATCTAGAGCGTCTGCCGAAGAAAGAAGCCCTCAGACTGGAGCAGTTGATTGAAAAACTGAACCGGCGGCTGGGTGGGCTGAAAAAGATGAGCCGGCTGCCTAGCCTGGTGGTGATTGTGGATGTGCGCCGTGAAGACATTGCCGTCAAGGAATGCAATATCCTTGGCGTGCCCATCATGGCTATGGTGGATACGAACTGCGATCCCGATCCGATCGATTTTGTCATTCCCGCCAACGACGATGCCATCCGTGCCATCAAGCTGATCGTCGAATACCTGGCCGATGCCGTGAACGAAGGGCTGCAGGTCCGCCAGGCTTTGCAGGTTGACGAAGGGGAAGCCGAGGACGAAAAGTACCTGGGGGCAGCGACGCTGGCCAAGCTGCGCGCAGGTGCGGTCGAGTTCGAGGATGAGCTGGAGGAAGAGGAAGAGCTCGAGTACGACGAGGACAAGGACGAGGGCGAAGACGAGGAGTAATCCCTGTCCACAGGCAGGACAGATTAAAGATTTGTACTAGACCAAGGAAGGACAACAAACGTGTCAACCATTACAGCACAGATGGTCAAAGAACTCCGCGAGGCGACCGGGGCTGGCGTTCTGGATTGCAAGGAAGCTTTGGTCTTGCACGAAGGCGATCTCGAGAAAGCAGTGGCTCATCTCCGCGAGAAGGGGATGGCTGCCGCTGCCAAGCGTGCCGAGCGCGAAGCCAAAGAAGGGTTGATCGGATCGTACATCCACGCAGGCAGCAAGGTGGCGGCATTGGTGGAGCTGAACTGCGAAACCGATTTCGTCGCCCGCACGGAGCAGTTCCAGGAACTGGCGCACGACCTGGCGATGCAGGTTGTGGCTGCCAAGCCGCTGTACATGACGAAGGAGAGTGTGCCGGCCGAGGCGCTGGACGAAGAAAGGGCCAAGTACCAGGCTGAGGTGCAGGGCTCGGGCAAGCCTGAGCATGTCATCCAACAGATCGTGGAAGGCAAGCTGGCCAAATTCCACGAAGAAAACTGTCTCTTCGAGCAGCCATTCATCAAGGATCCGTCGATCACGATCGGCGAGCTGGTCCAGCAGAAGAATGCGCTGTTGGGCGAGAACCTTGTCGTGCGGCGGTTTGTCCGCTTTAAAGTCGGCGGCTAGTACCTGGTCAGGCCGCCCGTAGGGCGTGCTGACCAAGGAGGATGATGGTGGCGATCAGCTACAGGCGTATTCTGCTCAAGTTGGGTGGAGAAGCTCTGGCTGGCGCAGAAGGGTTTGGCGTCGATCCAGACCGGGCGACCAAAGTCGCGACGCTGATCAAGGAGATCAGGGAGCACGACGTCGAGGTCGCCATCGTAATCGGCGGGGGGAATATCTGGCGGGGGGAGATCGGCCTGGAACATGGCATGGATCGCTCCACCGCCGATCACATGGGGATGCTGGCTACGGTCATCAATGCCCTGGTACTGGCCGATGCCTTGGAGCGGCTCGGCGTGCCAAGCCGCGTTCAGACCGCCATCGAGATGCGAGCGGTAGCCGAGCCCTACATCCGCCTGCGGGCCATCAGTCACCTGGAAAAGGGGCGGGTGGTGATCCTGGCCGCCGGGACAGGCAATCCCTACTTTACGACCGACACGGCAGCCGCCTTACGGGCTATGGAGATCGACGCCGACCTGGTGGTCAAAGCGACCAAGGTTGACGGTGTGTATGCCGAAGACCCGTTGGTGAATCCCAATGCACAACGCTTCGAACACCTGACCTACATAGACGCCTTGAACATGCGCGTGGGCGTGCTGGATTCGACCGCCATTTCGTTGTGCATGGACAACCATCTCCCGATCATCGTCCTGGACCTGTGGCAGCCTGGCGCGCTGATCAAAGCGGTCACGAGCCAGCCGGTTGGCACGGTAATCAGCCTTTGAGCTAGAGATTCTTCGCTTCGCTCAGAGTGGCCAGGGTTCGCTTGAAGCGGCAGATGAGCAAGGAGGGGACATGATAGACGAGGTATTGGCAGAAGTGCGGGAGCGCATGAAAAAAACGATAGAGGCGCTGCAAGATGACCTGCTGACCCTGCGCACAGGCCGGGCATCGCCAGCGTTGGTCGAACGGCTGCCGGTGGAGTATTATGGCACGCCGACGCCGCTTAACCAGATAGCCAGCATCGCCGTGCCAGAGCCCCGCCTGCTGGTGATCCGGCCTTGGGACCCATCCGCACTGGCGGCCATCGAACGGGCTATTCAAAAGTCAGACCTGGGCTTGACGCCGTCCAACGACGGCAAGCTGATCCGCCTGAACATCCCGCGCCTGACCGAAGAGCGGCGCCGGGACCTGGTCAAGCTTGTTTCCAGGCGGGTGGAAGAGGCGCGGGTTTCCGTGCGCAATCTGCGCCGTGATGCGCTCAGCGATCTCAAGGATTTTGAGAAGGAAAAGATGATCTCCGAGGACGACTTTTTTATGGGCAAGGACGAGATCCAAAAGCTCACCGACGAGTTCGTGGACAAGATCGACGCGATCGGCAAGCGCAAGGAAGAGGAAGTAATGGAGGTCTAGCTGGCTGGCCATGCCGGCTGAGGATCTGAGCAGGGGGTTGAGCAGACCATCGCGGCATGTCTCAACCCCCTTTGTTTTCAGCCGCAAGAGGTAAAGCAAGTGTCATCTGAACAAATAGAATTGGGCCAGGTGCCACGCCATGTGGCGATCATCATGGATGGCAACGGGCGTTGGGCTACAGCACGAGGGCTGCCGCGACTGGCCGGCCACCGGGCTGGGACGGAGAACCTCCGGCCCATTCTGAGAGCGTGCGTCGAATTCGGGATCGAAATCCTCACCATCTGGGCTTTTTCCACCGAGAATTGGCGGCGTCCAGAGAAGGAGGTCAAGGGCCTGCTGCGCATCCTGCAGGAGATGATCCGGCGAGAGACGAAGGAGCTCCACAAGGAAGGGGTGCAGATGCGCCACCTGGGCCACCTGGATCGCCTGCCGGAGCGGCTGCAAAAGCAGGTCTGCGACGCGATCGAGCTGACCAAGAACAACACGCGCATCGTGCTGAACGTGGCCTTTGACTATGGCGGCCGGGACGAGATCGTGCACGCCGTGCAGCAGATCATCCGCGATGGAATCCCCGCCGATCAGGTGGACGAGGCGCTGCTGTCGCGCTACATGTACACTGCCGGCCAGCCCGACCCCGACCTGATCATCCGCACCAGCGGCGAAATGCGCACCAGCGGTTTCATGCTGTGGCAGTCGGCTTACGCAGAGTACTATGTGACCCCCAGCTTCTGGCCCGATTTTGGCCGGGACGAGCTGTGCCGTGCTTTGGCCGCCTATGGCCAGCGCGACCGCCGCTTTGGCGGGATCAGAGATGACTATGCCATGCCCTGCGAGCAGGCCGGGTAGGGTACCAGCTAACCTCATCCGATGCTACGCACGCGAGTCCTGAGCGCGTTGGCGCTGATCCCCCTGGTGGCGGCGCTGACCTACGCCGGGGGGTGGGTGCTGGCTGCCGCGATCCTGGCCGTGACGGTGCGGTCCGCCTACGAGCTGTTCCACCTGATGGCCGAGGCCGGCTATCGCCCCTCCCTGCCGGCCGCAGCCCTGGTCATCGCCGGCCTGCTGGCAGCAGCCCGATTTCCGGACTGGCCCCTTTTTGGCCTGGTGCTGGCTGCCTCGATCGTCGGTACTCTGACCTGGCAGCTCCTGCGCCCGCCCGAAGGCCAGCCCACCCAGAGCTGGGCGCTGACCCTGGGCGCGGCGCTGTGGCTCGGTTTCCTGGGCAGCCACTTTGTCCTGATCCGCGACCTGTCAGCCCCCTTTGGCCTGGGCAGCGGCACGCGCTGGCTGGCGCTTACCTTCCTGGTCACCTGGATCAACGACAGCGCGGCCTATTTCGTCGGCACGATTGCGAGCAGTCGCATCGGCCGGCACCCTTGCAGCCCCTACCTCAGCCCGAAAAAGACGTGGGAGGGCACGGTCGGCGGCTGGGTCGGCGGCGTGGCTGCGACGGCCCTGCTCGGCTGCTGGCTGGTGGACCTGCCCTGGCTCCACGGCCTGGCGCTGGGGGCGCTCGTTGCCACCGTGGCGCCCTTTGGCGACCTGGCCAAGTCGATGGTCAAGCGGCAGATGAAGGTCAAGGATTTCAGCGC
>JAFGOG010000069.1 GCA_016926595.1 Anaerolineae bacterium | reverse complement strand
GTTTGGGACCAAGAAGCCGGAGGTTCAAGTCCTCTCGCCCCGACCTAAACAACCTCCCGCAGGTTTGGAACCTGCGGGAGGTTGTCAGGATCTGATCTGGATCGTCCCCGAGCCTAACTGAGAACCTGGTCGATACGCGCCAAGAGCGTCTTGGGATCGATCGGCTTGGTCAGCCACTCGTCCACCGGGGCATATTCGTCGGTGGGGAACATTTCGCTGCCCTTGACCCCGGTCAGAGAGGTGACCATGATGACAGGGATCTCTTTTAGCGCAGGATCTTGCGCCATCTCCCGGCTCACGTCCAAACCGTCCAGGATATAAGACATCATGATGTCTAGCAGGACCAGGTCAGGAGGGGCAGCCCGCACGGCCTGTAGGGCTTTGGCCCCATTGGAAGCCGACTCGACGACATGTCCTGCCCGTTCCAAAACTTTCGACGTCACCCTGACGAAATCAGGGTCATCGTCGACCACGAGAACCTTGGCCATTGATTTACTCCTCCTAGATAGTATTGTGCAAAGTCTCTGGCTCTGACGGAGCGACAGGAGATTGCCAGCGCTCCATCATTCGCTGCAAACCACCTGCTGGGCCGCCAGGTCCATGCCCACCAGGACCAGCCTCTCGACCGGGGGATAGACCGGGCGGTGGATCTCGCGCAGATCGACCGTTTTCAGATAACGGCGACAGCCGGAGCAGACGTACAGGCGGTAAGCGCCGTCCTGGCTGGGGTAATAGATCTGTTTCCCCTCAGAGCCGCAAAATGGGCAGCGGGCCCGCCGATAGTCCCACGCGGCGTCGCAGCGGGAACAGACCAACTGGCGGGCGCCCCTGGATTGCTCGAGCAGGGCCAGGTTGGGCTGGCCGCCGCAGACCGGGCAATATCCCTTGGCCCACGACGGCAGGTCCAGCCGGGGAAGGATGGCCTCCGCCGCCTGCTGCAAGTAGGGCGCCAGGGCAAGCCCCACAGCCAACATGGGCGCATGGTCTGGCTCGGTTTGGGCGCCGGGTTGGCATTCCGCGTCGAGCCTGGGGGCAGTCAGGGTGTCCCAGGTGTCGAACAACTGCCGGGCCAGCGCCAACAGCTCTTCCGTAGGAGCCGGCTGCTCGCGGCGCCCGGCCTGCCAGGCCGGGTTGTAGCGCGCCAGCACCGCGCTGACCTCGGCCGTCAAACGGCCAAAGGGTTCCGGCTCGATGCCCAACTGGTCAAAGGTCAACTGGGGGACCCCCTCGGCCAACCGCTGGCGCATAGCCAGGTCGTCGTGCAGCCTGGGCCCGGGCAGGCTTGCCTTGGCCTCGAACTGCACCCGGTAGAGGTCATGGTAAAAGTCCAGCAGCTCGGCCAGCTCGCCGTGCCGCTGCCGGGCGTCGGCCAACGCCTGAAGAACCCGGCGGTCTCGATCGCTCATTGCCATAAACCGTTACTCCCCAACAGAAGGGGCTGAGGAGCCTGGCAGGACCAGGCGCCCCTCAGCCCCTTCAGTTCACTCACTCTCTCAGGTCCCTCAGCCCTGCTGTTCCGCGGGCTGCTGTTCCTTCTCCTCGGCTTTGTGCTTTTCCCACAGCTCCTTGGCCCGCTTTTCGCCATAGTACCACATGGCGTGATGCTCGCGGGCGTAGGACTCGGACACGACGCCATAGCGCATGCTCACCAGGCTCTGCCACATCAGCGGGTGGATCACCGCCAGGTAAAAGTGGATCATGAACATGGCCACGGTGACGATGAACGCCAGGTCGTGAAAGATGACCATGATCTGGTACAGGGTCTGCGGGATGCTGCCACGCCCGAACCACATCACCAGCCCGGTGATGCCGAAGGTGATCGTGCCCAGCACCATGACCACGGCGTTCAACCGCTCGCCGGTGTTGAACCGGGGCTGCGGCGGCATGGCGCCGTGGCGGCCCAACAGGTAGTAAGGAACGGCCGCCTTGAGCCACAACAGGTCATACTTGCCAAAGCTGAGGAATTCGCGCACGTGCATCATCAACCGCCTGGGCTGCAGCACGGCATACAGGATCGGGACGCCGCCAAAGAACACCGCCGCTATCCGGTGGACAAGGCGCACTGTGCTGCCGCCTTCGCTTTGTGCAACCGACTGCAGCCAGGGCGCAAACAGGACCAGGCCTGTCAGCGCCAGGGGGATGAACGTAGCGGTGTGCATCCAGTGCAGGAACCGCTCCAGCGTGGTGTACTTGGGGATCCAGCGGATCTGAAAAACGCTCTTTGAGTCTTTGAGTCGGACGCTCATTCTACCTCCTCCATGTGGACGTTGCGCCGGGCAAGGAAAAAGGCGGTTACAGAACCCAAGATCGCCGCCCCAAAGGCCAAGTGGCCCACCGGCTGCAGGATCTTTTGCCACAGCGTCGCCGTAGCCGGATACGCAGGATTTTCAGGCAGGTCGTATGCCGACGGAGGCGCAGTCAGGACGTAGATGCGCCCCAAGCCGCCAAGCTGCGTGTCGCCGTAGACGTTGGCCTTGGCAAAGCCCAGCTCGCTCTTGAGCAGGTCCACGCGGGCCCTGGCCCTGTCCAGCATGGCATCGCGGTCGCCCCAGTCGAGCGCCCCAGCCGGGCAGGTCTTGACGCACGCCGGCTTGAGGCCGTTGGTCGTCCGATCCTGGCAAAAGACGCACTTGGAGCTTTTGGCCTCGCCGGTCAGGCGGTTGATCACCTCAAGCTGGGGCACCTGGAACGGGCAGAACTGGCCGCAATAGCCGCAGCCGTTGCACAGATCCCGCTCGTAGGTGATGATCCCGTGAGGGCCATGCTTGAGCGCCTTGGTGGGGCACACGTCTACGCACACCGCATCGGCGCAGTGCATGCAGCCTTCCTTGAGGAACAGCCATTGGAAGCGCTCGCCGTCGTCATACTCCCGGAACTTGATCCGCGTCCAGGTGTTGGGAGCAAGCGACGGGGGGTTTTCGTAGGTGCCGGTGTTGACCGTCTGGGAGCCAGGTAGGTCATTCCACTGCTTGCACGCCACCTGGCAGCCCCGGCAGGCCATGCACTTGGATGTGTCGATGAACATCGCATATCTGTCAGTCATGATGCACCCCCTACGCCTTCTCGACGTCCACGAGGAACGCCTTGTATTCTGGGATGGTCGTGTTTCCGTCGCCGATGTGCGGCGTCAGGTCGTTGACCGTGTCGCCCTTGGCCAACGCCTCCAGTGGGCCACCCCCACCCCAGCCAAAGTGCCACGGCATGCCCACTTGGTGCACCGTCTGGCCGTTCACCAGGAAGGGCTTGAACCGCTTGGTGACGATCGCCACCGCCTGGATCTCGCCTCGCGCCGAGCGGATCTTGACTTTTTCGCCGCCCTTGATCCCCCTGTCGGCCGCCAGCTCCTCGCTCATCTCGACGAACATGTCCGGATGAGCTTCCACCAGCCACTCCAGCCACCTGGACATGCCGCCCGCCTGCCAGTGCTCGCACACCCGGTAGGTAGTCGCCACGATGGGGAACTTGTCAGGCGTGCCATAGTTGTTCCCGACCGACTCGCCGGCCCTGGTCTTCCAGATCTTGACGACCGGGTTGACGGGATGCTTGGGATAGAGCAGATTGCCGACGGGCGACTCGACCGGCTCATAGTGGGTGGGCAGCGGCCCCTCGTTCATCGCCGCAAAGAACCCGCCCTTGCCGTCGGGGCGCATGATATAGGCGTCCTTGCCCCCCGGCGCATCCGGCGCCCGGGTAGCCACAAAGTCGGGCACATCCCAGCCGACCCATTTGCCGAGGATCGGCTTGCCGTCGGCGTCTTTGGTCCCCGAGTCAGCGTTCGGATCCCACCAGATGAGGTCCTTGCCGTCGGGCCACGGCCTGCCGTTCGCGTCTGCCGAGCAGCGGTTGTAGACGATGCGCCGGTTGAGCGGCCAGGAGAAGGCATAGTAGGGGTAGAGGCCCAGGCCGCTGGGGTCCTTTTGCCCCCGCCGCTTGCTGGCCGGCATGACGTTGCCCTCGCCGTCGGACATCGGGTAAAAGTAGCCGGTATAGATCCACAGCCCGCAGGCCGTGCTGCCGTTCGTCTGGAGCTTGGCAAAGCTGTCGATCAGGTCCCCCTTCTTCAGGATGACGTTGCCATTGGCATCCAGGACATCGCCCGCGGCATAGCCGTTCATCTCCCGCGCCACCTTGGCGATATCGACCAGATCGCCCACGACAGGGTGGGTCGGGCCGCCGCCATAGTCCCAGGCGAGCTTTAGGATCGGATCGGCAAAGGGGCCGGGCTCGGCGGCGTACAGCTCCTTCAGCTTGAGAGCGATCAGGTTGATGATGTCGTGGTCGGCCAGGGCCTCGCCGGGCGCCTCTGCCACCTTGGGCCGCCACTGGAGCAGCCGCCCGCTGGTGACGACGCTGCCTTCTTTCTCCATGGCGTCGGCGGCAGGCAGGGCAAATACCTCGGTCTTGACCTCGGCCGGGTTGGCGTCCGGCCCTTTCCAAAAGGCGACAGTCTCGGTTTGAAAGATCTCCTGGATGACGAGCCAGTCCAACTGTTTGAGCGCTTCGCGCTCGAGCCGGGCGTTGGGCCCGGCCACGGCCGGGTTCTGGCCCAGGATCCAGGCCCCGGTGAGCTTGCCGGCGAGCATGGCCTCAAACAGAGCGATCCAGTAGTGGTTGGCTGGCGAGTCGACCTTGGGCAGGTAGCCGTAGCCAAAGTCGTTGTCGGCTGTGGCATTGTCCCCGTACCAGGCCTTTAGCGTGCTGGTGATGAACTTGGGCCCGTTGGTCCAATAGCCCCCGCTCCAGGCCCCGCCGGGCGCCAGCTTGTTGTCGATGTAGGCCTTTAGATCGGGGTCTTTGACGGTGGGCACCGCCAGGTAGCCTGGCAGCAGGTGGGCGAGCAGGCCCTGGTCGGTGGAGCCCTGCACATTGCTCTCGCCGCGCAGGGCATTGACGCCGCCGCCGGGCCGGCCGGTATTGCCGAGCAGCAATTGGACCATGCCCATCATGCGCACGTTCTGCGAGCCGACGGTGTGCTGTGTCTGGCCCATGGCGTACATGATGTTGCCGGTCTTGTCGGGAGCGCCGGTGCTGCAGTACAGCTTGTAGGCCGCCTCGATCTTGTCTTTGGCGCTGCCGCAGATAGAGGCCACAGTATCCAGATCGTAGCGGGCATAGTGCCGCTTCATGATCTGGAAAACGCAGTTGGAGTCCTGGAGCGATTCGTCGCGCACGGCCTTGCCGTCTGCGTCGGTCTGATAGCCCCAGGTAGCGCGGTTGTAGGCGCCAAAGCCGTCGCCGTCGTCGTCAGCAAAACCCGAGAAGAGGCCTTCCATGCCGGCGTCTTCGGGTCCCTTGAACTCGGGGTTGATCAGGTTGGCGGCATTGGTATAGTGCACCACGTACTCGTGGTGGTACAGGTTGTTGTCGATCGCGTACTTGATCAGGCCACCGTAGAAGACAATATCGGTGCCACTGCGGATGGGGACGTACAGATCGGCTTTGGCCGCGCTGCGGGTGAAACGAGGGTCGACGACGATCAGCTTGGCCTTGCGCTCGTCGCGCGCCTTGTTTATCCAGGTCATCGATGCCGGGTGGTTCTCGGCGGCGTTGGAGCCGTTCATCATGATGACGTCGGCGTTCTTGAGATCCACCCAGTGATTGGTCATGACACCTCGGCCAAACGTGGGGCCCAGACCGGCCACCGTGGCCGAGTGTCATATGCGCGCCTGGTGTTCGAGGTTGACGATGCCCAGCGCCCTGCTTAGCTTTGACGCAAGGTAGCCTTCCTCGCTGTTGTTGGCAGCGCCTCCCAGGAAGGCGATCGCCTGGGTGCGGTTGACCGAAACGCCGTCGGCGTTGGTCCGCTCAAAGGTCTCGTCGCGCGCCTTCTTGATGCGGCGGGCGACCTGGTCGACCACCCAGTCCCATTCCTTTTCCTCGAACTGGTCGCTGTTCGGCGCCCGGTAGAGCGGCTTGCGCAGCCGGCGAGGGCTCTGGGAGAGGGTCCGCACCGAGATCGACTTGGGATCGAGGGCGCCGCGGTTGTTGATGGCGTCGGGATCCCCCTCGGAATTGATGATGTGCCCATCAGGCCCGGTGGCGATCAACAAACCGCACCCGCAGGAGCAGTAGGGACAGATCGTGGCGGCCTCGCCGATCGGTTTGTGCAGTGGGAACAGGCTTTCTGAGGCCAATGCCCCGGCCGCAAAACCGGCGGGCAAGAACAGGCCGCCCAACGAGGTCCCGGATACCTTTAAAAAGTCTCTTCGTGATAGCTCCATAGTGCTGTCTTTACCTCCATGTGTAGCTTGAGCTTCATTGCATGACAAACTCCGAAACTAGGCCTTGTTCCGTTTCAACTTCGGTGCATGGCAACCCCCGGGACTGCACCTCCTTTCTATTGCACGGCCAGTGACCTGCATTGCTTGCAGAAGGCCAATTATACTCAGGTCCAGCCTGCAGGTCAAATGGCAAAATCCGAACCCCCGATGGAAAAGCACGATAAAACCTTTGCGACAGGATGCCATGAGCGTATCCGCCGCAGAGCTCTATCAGTCGCCCCGCCGGAGGCAATCACGGTGAGACACGGTCCTTTTCCGTAATGCCAGCGCCTGTCTCGAATTTCCGGCGTTTTTTCCCGGTCGCCGCAAAGGACAACCACGCAGGAGGGAAACAGGTCACAACCATCCTCCACCAGTAGGACGCGGCAGGGACCGCAGCAGCGATGGCCGCCGTGACCTAGACGTCCGAGGGACACAACCCCTCCAGCCAGGCCGCCCAGGCGGCGATCCCCTCCCCTGTCTTGCACGACACCTCGAACAGGGGCGCGCCGGCATTGATCGCCCGCACCGCCGTGCGGAACGCCGCAGCGTCAAAGTCGATGTAGGGCGCCAGGTCCAGCTTGTTCAGCACCAGCCCGTTGGCCACGACAAAGATGCCGGGATACTTGACCGGCTTGTCGTGCCCCTCCGGCACACTGGCCACCACCACCTTCACCTGCTCCCCCAGGTCGAATCCAGTGGGACACACCAGGTTGCCCACATTCTCGATCAGCAGCAGGTCGATCCGGTTCAGCGGCAACTGCTCCAGCGCCCCCCGCACCTGGGGAGCGTCGAGGTGACAGCCGCCGCCGGTGTTGATCTGCACCACCGGCGCGCCCGCCTCGGCCACCTTGTCGGCGTCCAGCCGCCCGGCCAGGTCGCCCTCGATGACCCCCACCCGGCGCCGGCCCTGCAGCGCCTCGATGGTGCGCAGGATCAGGCTGGTCTTGCCTGCGCCGGGCGAGGCCATGACGTTGAGCGCCACCACGCCGTGGGCTCGCAGCAGCTCCCGGTTGTCGAGCGCTATCTGGTCGTTGGCGCTCAAGATCTGTTCCAATACCGGCAGTTCCATAGTGCCCTCACTCGACCTCTATGCTCGCCACATAGAACTCTGTGCCGGCGATCACCTCGCCGCCCTGCGCCTGGCACTGCGGGCAAGTCCATATCCGGCCGCCGGGCGGCGCGTACTCGGCGCCGCACTGCTGGCAGCGGACCCGCGCTGCAATCCGCTCGATCGCCAGCCGGGCGCCATCAGCCGACGTCTCCTTTGACAGGTAGTCGAAATAGAACTGGATCGAATCGTCCACAAAACCGGTCAGGTCGCCAATGGTCAGGTTGATGGCCAGGATACGCCCCGCTCCGGCCCGTTTGGCATGGCGTAGGGCGATTTCCAGGATGCTCTGGGTTACGGGTAGCTCGTGCATGGCTGCGATTATGGCACAGGCCCGACAGGCTTGAACCTGCGGTCAAGATTTCAGCAGCCGGTCGAGCCCGTAACGCCCGGCTATCTCCTGGAGCTCGGGAGCCAGCCGCTGCACCGTACGCTCGAACGACTGTCGAGCATTTTCCGGGCCGAAATAGCGGCTGACCACGTCCAACTGGGTCAGCAGGAAACGACGGTACACCTCCACCAGGTCTTCCACCCTGAGCTGAGGATCGGTCTGGTCCTCGATGTGCCCCTGGCGCAGACAGAGCGGCAGGTGGGCAGCCAGCCGGTTCACCTCCTCCTCGCAGGTGCAGTCCTCGGGCCGGGTGCGCCAGACGATGGTGCTGCTGCACATCAGCTCGGCGATCTCGCGAAAGACGCGCCGCAGGCGGATTTTGTCCAGGTCGGCGGTGCGCACCACCCCGACGGCAGCCAGGCAGTAGACGGCCCGGCTGGCCTCAAAGACGGTCAGGCCCAGCTCACGGGCCACGGTGGCCACGTCCTTTACCCCGTCGATGGCCGCTGCGATCTGCGCCTCGGTGTCGGTCAGCGCCAACGCCGCCCTTCGCTCGGCATCCATGCTCAGCTCGTAAATAGTATCGGCTGAAGGGACCAGGCGCTGGATGATGGCCCAGTTGTCCACCCACCGGCAGCCGCGCAGGATCAGGTCCTCGGCGCCAAGCCGGAGGGGCACGCACCACTCCTCGCGGCGCATCTCCTGGTCAAGATCGAACCGGCCCTCCTGCCAGCGGAACAGGTCGTACATTGCTTCCAACACCTCTTCCGGATTGGCCGGCGGAGCAGGGTGTTCATCCCGCCGGCGGCTGGCGGCGCAAACCGGCTGGCCCTCTTCAAAGCTGAGGGCGCGGATCTGCAGGCCATCGGTGACCGTCAGCGTGCCGCTGTGATGGCCCGAGGCGATCAGGCGCAGCAGATCGGGCAGATGGTTGGCGCGCAGGTCACCGCTGAGGATCATCAGGCCACGGCGGCCGCCCGAGGAGGGGCGACCTTCCTCTTCCTGGCCTTGGATATCGCGGATGACGCCGGCCAGCCAACCCTGCTCCATCTCGAAATAGCGGCGCCTGTGATCAAGAATGGCCAGGGTCAGAGAGGATCCACCGCCAGCCCGTTCTTCCGCCAGGGTAGCTTCCACCGCCTTGGCCTGTTCAACCAGGGATGCCCGGTACTGCTCCAGCAGGCCGATGGCGCGTTTCATAGGCAGCTTGTTGAGCAGGTAGACGACCAGGTCATAGCCGAGATAGACCGGCCCCTGGCCGACGGCCTGGGCCTCCACAGCGGCGAAAAAGGCGGCGCGGCCCTCCTCGGTCAGGTGGTAGATCGATTTCCGCGCGCTGCGCCCTCCTCGCTGGTACGATTCAGACACCAGGCCCTGGTTGCGCAGTTTGCCCAGGGAATAGTAGACGCCAGCCATGCTGACGTCGAACCAGGCGTCGATCCCCTCGGCCTGGATCTGCTGGTAGAGCTCGTAACCATACATCGGCCGGTCCAAGAGCAGCCCCAGGATCAACAGGTCGATTCTAGTCGCAGTAGGTGTTGTCATCGCCCCACCTTTCTTCTCCACAGCGCCAGTATATTACAAAATAGAAAAAACATCAAATCTCAGCACTCTTGACACAAGCCAAGCACTGTGCTATAATTGGCTCTAGAAATAGGACTACTGAGTAT
>JAFGOG010000470.1 GCA_016926595.1 Anaerolineae bacterium | reverse complement strand
TTCTTCCTTGTTTGGGGTCATGTTCTCCTCCTGATTGACATTGTCCTACTATTCTACTTGCTTTGCCCCAAACAACAAACGCTCGCGCCATCCCCAACATGATTGACGCTGACCGCACGATGTGTTATACTGAATGACGTGGAGGATTACGAACAGGATCGGGCTACGCTGCGGGAACTGGGACACGGATGAAGATAGCAAAATGGATTTCGGATCGACTGTATACTCTCTCGACCGGCTGGGTCGTCCTGGCGGCGCTGGTTATTTTTGTCGCTTTTACCATCCTGGTCTTGCCACGCCAGACGGCGAGCGCAGAAGCCGGATCGGGCGACGCGGGATCACCCGATACGTCTTTCACCTACACGACGAACGACCTGTACCGACTGGCTGAGGCCTACGGCGAGTCCGGGCGGCAAGCCTACGTCCGGGCCAGGTTCACCTTTGACCTGATCTGGCCGGTGGTGTATACGGCGTTCCTGGGCACGGCGATCAGCTGGCTCTTTCGCCGGGCGGTCGTCCAGGGCAGTCGCTGGCAGCGCGTAACGCGGTACGCCAACCTGGCGCCGCTGCTGGGGATGGCATTCGACTACCTGGAGAATACCGCGACGTCGCTGGTGATGCTGCGTTACCCCGCCCGCACGGCCGTGGTCGACGTGATGGCTCCGCTGTTCACCACGGTGAAATGGGCTTTTGTGGGTGGCAGCTTTGTCGTGCTGCTGGTGGGAGCAGCAATTTGCGTGTGGCAATGGGCCAGAGATCGCGGGTCTGGAGGAAACCATGTTGGCAGCCGTTCTGAAAGGATTTGACCACCTCGTTCTGGAGGACGTCCCCATCCCCGAGCCAGGCCTGGGCGAGGCCGTGGTGCGCATCCAGTCGTGTGGCATCTGCGCCACCGATTACAAGGCGATCAAGGGCATCCGCCGCAACGTCACCTTTCCCTTTATCCCGGGCCACGAGCCGAGTGGCGTGGTGGCGCGCGTGGGGCCAGGCGTCTCCGGCTTCAAGGAGGGCGACGCCGTGATCTGCCAGCCCTCCGGCTACTGCGGCGTCTGCAAGCATTGCCGCGTGGGCAACACCCATTACTGCGAGCACGCCTTTACCACCGGCGGCGACGGCCCGGAGGACGTGTGGCCCGGCGCCTTTGCCGAGTGTATGCGCACCCGCGCCAACACCCTGTTTCACAAGCCGCCCGCCCTCTCCTTTGACGCCGCCTGCCTCACCGAGCCGCTCTCCGGGGCCTGGAAAGGCGTCATCCAGTACAGCCAGATGCAAGTCGGCGATGACGTGGTCATCATTGGCGTCGGCGGCATCGGCCTGCTGTGCCTGATGGTGGCTCGCGCGGCCGGCGCGGGGCGGCTGATCGCCATCGACCCCAGTGCCTATGCCCGCCAGCGCGCCCTGGCCCTGGGCGCGACCCACGCCATTGACCCCACCGGCGCGGCGAGCACCGTGGGTGTCCGCCAGCAGGTCTATGACATCCTCCCCGATGGCCCCGACGTGATCGTCGAAGCCGCCGGACCGATCGAGGCGGTCAGGTTGATGGTCGACCTGCGCCGCCGTGGCACACGCTGGAACGTCTTTGGAATCACCACCCACGAGCGGTTCGAGCTGGACGGCGGGTTGACACATTTTCTCGAGGGCAGGATGGATGCGAGTTTCGGCACCACCCCGCTGGCGATGTCCAAAGCGATCCGGCTGATGGAGACGGGGCTGGTGGACACCGAGCAGATCATCACCCATCGTTTTGCGCTGAGCGACATCCACCAGGCGCTGGAGGTGATGGAACGACCGGAGCGGAACAAGGTGGTCATCCATCCCTGACAGGAGCCTACTATGAAAGCGATCGTCAACACTGCACCAGGACGCCTCGAATGGTGCTCATCCTGGCCCCAACCTCAACCGGGTCCCGGACAGGTGCGCATCCGCACCGCCGCCTGTGGCATCTGTGCCACCGACCTCAAGATGATCGACGGCTGGGATCGGACCGGTTTCCCGGCTATCCCCGGGCACGAGTGGTCGGGCACGGTCGATGCGGTGGGCGCCGGCGTCGATCCCCGGCTCGTCGGCCAGCGCTGCGTGGCCGAGAACGTGCTCGCCGATGGCAGCGAAGTGGGGTTCGAGCATCCCGGCGGTTATGGTGAATATCTGCTCACCAGCGCTGCCCACGTACACACGCTGCCTCCCGATTCCGATCTGGCCGTCGCCACCCTGATCGAACCACTGGCCGTGGCCGTGCGCGCGATGCGCCGCCTGCGACTGGAAGACTGCTCGGCGGCCCTGGTCTTTGGCGATGGCCCGATCGGCCTGTTGGTGCTGCTCTTGCTGCGCCGTGCCGGCGTGGAAGAGGTCATCCTGGTCGGCGGACGCCCGGGGCGGTTGGCCACAGCCCGGTCGTGGGGGGCAGCGGGCACATTCGACTATCACCGCCTGGGGCCGGAGCTGTCCCCGTCCCTGCTGGAGGCCCGCGGCGGGCGTTTTCCCAACGTGATTGAAGCCAGTGGTTCCGCCCAGGCGCTGCAAGCCGCCCTGGACCTGGTCTCCCCCGGTGGTCGTGTCCTGGTGGTCGGCGATTATGACGAGGCACGGGCCGACTTTGCCTGGAATCATCTCCTGCACAACGAGATCGAGCTGATCGGCAGCTGCGCCAGCGCCGGAGCGTGGCCCGAGGCCGTGCGCCTGGCCGTGGAGGGTGCTCTGCCCCTGGCCAGTCTGGTCACCCAGCGCCTGCCGGCCGCACAGTTTCCCCAGGGGATAGCCATGGCGCGCAGCCACCGTGGGGATGTGATCAAGGTGGTGCTGGAATGGATGGACCTTGGCACCCCTTCCAATATTACCGTCTCGTGATCGGCATCAGCCGCCCACGGCCAAACGACCTGGCGCTCACCTTGAGCACCACGCCCATCTGCCAGCGCTTGTGCTCCGAGCGGCGTAGGGCGGCATCGCTGCGGTTGGCCTGCACCAGCCGCTCCATGGCGGGGGCGACCACGTCATAGTCGAACGGGTCTACCTGATCGGCCCGCAGCTCGGCCGATGGCGGCCGCTCCAGGATATAGGGCGGGATCACGCCGCGCGCGGCCTGGATCCAGCGGGCCAGCGCGTAGACCTGCGGCTTGGTCAGGTCGGCGATGGGGCACAGCGTACCGGCCATGTCGCCGTACAGCGTGCCATACCCCAGAGCCGCCTCGGTCTTGTTGCTCGTATTCAGCAGCAGGCCGCCATAGCGGTTCACAAACCCCATCAGGATCGTCGCCCGCAGCCGCGCCTGGACGTTTTCGGCGGCCGTGCCGCCCTCCAACAAGCCGCCCAGGGTCTGCTCGGCAGCGACGTGCAGCGGCTTCAGCTCGACCACCTCGAACCCGATGCCCAGCGCCCGGGCCAGCTCCCCCGCGCACGCCGTGGAGCGGGGGTCGGTGTAGCGTGAGGGAATAGCCACACCGGTCACCCCCTCCGCTCCCAGCGCCTCGGCGGCGATGATCGCCACCAGCGCCGAGTCCACCCCGCCCGACAGCCCCACGAAAGCGCGTTCCAGCCGGTTCTTGCGCGCAAAGTCGCGCACCCCCAGCACCAGCGCCCGGTAGACCTCCGCCTCTCCTTCCCCGTCCGCCGGCTCCACCAGCGGGGCAGCGTGATCGAGGTCGACCAGACGCACCTCCTCCTCGAACCCGCTCAGCCGGGCGATGACCGCGCCATCCCGGTCGAGGGCGAAACTGTGCCCGTCCAGGATCAGCTCGTCGTTGCCGCCGCACAGGTTGGCATAGACCAGCGGGCAGCGCGCGCGGCGCGCGTGCCGCAGCCGCTCCCTCACGGCCCGCCGGTGATAGGGTGACGCGGCCAGGCAGACCAACAGTCCCGCTCCGGCGGCGAGCAGCTCGGCCGCCGGATGGATCGCCTGTCCCTCATCCTCCAGGTCGTGCTCCATCAGGAACCCAACCTGCCGCCCGGCGACCGTCACCGGCGGCAACATCGGCCCCGGCAGGAACCAGCGGGGCTCAAAAAAGACATCCCACGCCGGCAGCAGCCGCTTGGCGGCCACGGGGATCACCCGGCTGCTTGACACGAGAACGGCGGCGTTCAAGAGCCCCGGATGGTGCGGCCTGCGAGGGGCGCTGTCCGGCAGGGTCTCGGCCGCCAACAAGGTTCCAACGACGACGGGCGGCCCGTCGCCGGCGCGGGTCGCCAGGTCGCGCGTGGCGGCGGCGACCGCCTCGACAAAACTGGGGTCGAACAGGATATCGCGGGGTATGGCGCCCGGGATGACCATCTCCGGCAGGACGATCAGCGCCGCACCCATGGCGCGAGCGGCCGCGACCGCCGCCAGGCAGCGCTCGACGTTGCCTTCCAGGTCGCCGGTGCACGGGTTCACCTGGGCCAGGGCGAGCTTCATGTGCACTCCTCCGCGATCCTGGCCAACAGGTCGAGCGCCGCCAACACCGTGTCTCGCTTCAGGCAGACCACGTCGCCGAGCATGAACGTCCGGTAGCCCAGGGCGATCAGGTAGGCGACGTCGCCGATATCGGCGCTTTCGGGGACCGGATCCCAGGCCAGCGAATCCAGGAGCCGGCTGGCAACCACGGCCTGCGGGTCGGCGGCGATGATGTCACGCAGCGCGCCGATGATGCGGTGCGGCCGCAGCACCTCCACGTACAGGTCGCCGCGCGCGGCCATCAACCGGCCCTGCCGGGCACCGTGCTCCCGGGCATAATCCAGGCCGCGCTGGGTCTCGATCTTGAGCATCACCTGGGCCGCCGACAGCAGCAGCCGAACCTCGTCCGCGTCGGCGGGCCCTTCGACATAGGAGAGCATAACCCGCTCGAGCCCCCGCTCTTTCATCGCCGCCAGGTAAGCACGGTCCGTCTCGGTCAGCGTCCCCTCGATCTCTAGCGAACGATCCACGATATTGACCGACTCGCCGGGGCCGATCAGCCGGCGCGGCCCGTCAGCCAGGATGAGGCGGGCCCCATCGACGGCGGCGACGCGCACGCACTCGCGGCCATCGGAAAAAAAGGCGTCTACGGGCGTCCGCACGCGCACAGGATGGCTCAAGTGCACCTCGCTGTACGGCGGGATCGCCGCGCCGACTACCCGCAGCTGCCGCCCCTTCAGATCGACCCACAGGGGCTGCCCCAGGGCGCGCAACCGGTCGAGCGCCTCGCCCGGCCCCTCGCGCAGCGGCATGACCGTGTTGAGGCGCAGCCCACAGACCAGCGGATGCGCGGCTACCTCGTCTAGAAACGGTGCGTAGGGCGGCGCGGTCACGATAGCCTGGATCATGTCCACACCTCCCTTCACAGCTTGAGGGTCATGCCGCAATAAGCGCAGCTGAAACGGCCCCCGGCGTCCAGCGGGATCGGCGCGCCGCAGCGTGGGCATTTCAGGGCGATCGGCGTGCTGACCTCGAGCACCTTGCTTTCGTCCTGGCGAGCGCGCATGTTGTCCTGGAAATCGCCAAAATGGCCCCAGGCGCGGGCGATCAGCCCCATGGCGTAATCGACGGCGCGTTGTTCGTCCTCGATGTGCAAGATTTTCTGCCCGCCGATGGCCTGCCCCCACTGTTGATCCACCAGGTCACCCGGCCTGCCGGTCGGGCGGCGCAGAAACCAGGTGTTCCAGGTTTGACAGGCCTGCCGCCAGGCCTTGATCGCGTCCACGCTGCCGTTTCCCCGATCGCCCAGGATGTGGGCGATCTGTTCGGCCGGGACCTGGGGATGCATCGGCGCGTCACCAAAGAGGATCAGGAAAGGCACGTCGTGCGCGTTGGGCGCCTCCACGTGGGTATTGATCCAGTGCGCCAGGAGACCATAGCTCTCGGGCGCATCTCCCCCGCCGCCCTCGCCGTACAGCGAGCTCAGCAGCTGTTCGAGATCATAGCCGCTGGCAAAGGTCGTTACCTGGAGCGGCCAGTGGTCGCAACCGGCGTCGCCGATCGCGGCAAAACAGATTTCCAGGTCTTCGCGGTACTGGGACAGCGTGTTGTACAGCAGCGGCAGGCGATCAAAAATCTCAAACGGCCAGTCGGCCATAGAGCCGGTCACGTCGACCGCCACGATCAGCGGATTGGCCGACGTGCTGCGGATGTGCTTGTGTGGATCAACGATCGCCTCGTTGGGTCCGTCCGTCCTGTCGTAGGTGCGTGGGCCGTGCGCTTTGGCTCTTGCCGCCGCCGCTTTTCGCCTCCCCGAGCCCTCCGCCCGGTAGCGATACGTCCCATCACCATACCATGTGCTGGTATCTTCTGCCCATGAATACATGTTGACCCTCCTTCTTGGGTTGAGCGAAAAAACGGCCTACCAAACGATGGCCTCTATGGCCAACGTTTCCAATCCAAATTCGCGGCGAAAGCGCGCGTCGAGCTGCCTGACCGTGATGTAATCCGCCACCTCCCCCGGCACCAGGGCGCGCCAGCCGTCGCCCCGCGCCATAGCCCGGCGCACCATCGTGCCGTCGACGGCGACCCTGGCATGGGCCGGGATCAGATCTACGGGCCTGCCCAGCGGGTACGTGCCCTCCAGCAGGCTCCAGACATAGGGATTGGCGGTCACGAACAGGTCGAGCGGCCCAAAGATCTCTACGACCATCGCCCGCCAACGCGGGCCGTCGTCGAGGTCGGGGATGGGGATCAGGTTATAGTTCTCCCGCCCGCCCAGCACCAGCCGGATCATGTCCGCGGTCTCGGTGAGCGAGAAAGGAGCGCGCACGCTGTGCCTGTTCGCGCTGCCGATGCCGATGAGGGCTCGCTCTGCGCGATCACACAGCGCGCGCAGGACAGGCACGTGGCCGTTGTGCACCGGCTGCCATCGTGCCACCATCCCGATCCGGCCCAGGCGCGCCACACCACACCGATCTTGCCTTTCTAGTGCCTGTTTACCACCCATCGGCCCGCCTCCTCTGCACCTGGTGTATCTTTAACACTAAGAGCTGACGTAAAAAAAGTCGCCACTCCACCTGTCATCGCGAACAGCGGTGCTTGGCCACCGCGAAGCGATCCCCCACTGCAACAGACCCAGCATGGGTCAGAGAAAATATAGTGTATTTTACACACTAAGTATACACCCAAAAACGAATTTGTCAAGACCGATATCTGGCGAGGAAAAGGTGCTGTTGCTCAAGTGACAAGACTGTGATACAATATCAGTTGCGGAGGTTGGATCACCCCATGATAGCGACTTGTGAAAAGCTGGAGCGAACGCCAGCCGGCATCCCGCTGAGCCTGCGCCCCTTTTTCCAGGAATACGTGCTGGAGGACCTCGATCCGGAGCGCAGCGCGTTTACCGTGATCGAGCGCACCCTGGCCTGGGGCGACCTGCCCGAGCTGCACTGGCTCTTTGCCCGTTACGGGCACGAACGCCTGGCCGAATGGGTGCGCCAGGCCGGTTGGCATTGCCTGCCCCGGCGGCGGCTCAAATACTGGCTCAGCTTTTTTGAGCTGAGCGACTACCAGCGTGGGGAGCGAATATGGCCGCACTAGAAACGCCACACTGGGAGGCGGTCACACCCGGATCACGGAACCTACTGGCCGCCTTGGGAGAGATCGATCTCTTGCGCCCCTTTTATCTCGCCGGAGGCACGGCTCTCGCCCTGCGGCTGGGCCATCGCCTTTCCCAGGACCTGGACCTGTTTGCGGACATCGAGACGCTGGACGATCCCCTGCGCCAGGGCATCACAGAGGCGCTGGGCCGGCGGTACACGGTCGAGCTGCTCCAGGACTCGGTGTTAGGCCTGGTCTTGACCGCGCATGGGCAGCCGGCGAGTTTCTTCAGCTATGGTTATCCTCTGCTCGATCCCACGGATGTCGTGAGCGGCGTCCAGATCGCCGGCCTGCGGGACATTGGCCTGATGAAGCTCGATGCCATCGCCGGGCGAGGCACGCGCAAGGACTTTTACGATCTCTATTGCATTGTCCCTCACGTTTCTCTGGATGAGCTGTTTGCCTGCAGTGGTGCGAAATACCCGCACTCGCGAGGCTTTGGTATGCGGGTGCTTACCGCCCTGGTCGATTTTGACATCGCCGATCAACAAGAAGAACCGGTCTTGCTGCAAGTGATCGCGTGGGAGCAGGTCAAGGCCTATTTCGTGGCCCAGGCCCGCCGGCTGGGACAAAACTGGTTTGATCAACCCAGATAAAGGATGCGGGCGATCCTGGTTTCGTCCGGCGAATGTGGCCACGGCAGACCGGATCCACAGGCGCCAGCGCGCCTGGCTGTATGAACTGACTGTTCGACCGGTTGCGAGAAAAATGCGGCGTGGGCGAGGCTTGTCCTGCGCCGGTTGTGGGTAGAGACAAGGAGACAAACAAGATGCAGACCAATTGGACTGAAACCGATGTCATAGTCGACGGGGTACGCCTGCACATCTACCGGATGGGCATTCCTGGTGGCCCGCCTCTGGTGCTGGTGCACGGCTTTTCGGACAACGGCTTGTGCTGGCTGCCGGTGGCCCAGGAACTAGCCAGCCGCTACGATATCGTCATGCCCGACGCGCGTGGGCATGGCCTTTCAGCGCGCCTGGACCCCGCTGCCAGGGGCGATATGACCGCCGATCTGGTCGGGATCGTACGCGCCCTGGAACTGGAGCGGCCCATCGTCGCCGGGCACTCGATGGGCGCGATGACCGCTTTTCATCTCGGCGTCCGCTACCCCGGCCTGCCCCGCGCCCTGATCCTCGAAGACCCGGTCTGGCGGCTGCCCGACCCGTCCGCTGCCGCCGAGTCCCCGGCGGAAAAAGGCACTCCGCTGCGAAGAGGAAATCCACTCGAACAGTGGCTGCGCAGCATGGATGGCCTATCGTTGGAAGAGCTGATCGCCCAGACGCGCGACCAGCATCCCACCTGGTCCGATACCGTGGTCCACTGGTGGTCGGAGGGCAAACGCCAGCTCGACCTCAACGTGTTCGAGTTCGGGGGCATGGCCTGGTCGGACTGGCAGGAGGGCGTTCGCGCCCTGGCCTGCCCGACCCTGGTCGTCACCGCCGCCCCCGACAAAGGTGGCATCGTCACCCCCGAGGTGGCGCGGTGGGCGGTCGAGGTGAACGAGCACATCTCGGTGGCCCACATCCCGGGCACCGGGCACCACGTCCGCTTTGAGGACCACGAGGCCTATATGGGCGTGGTCAAAGCTTTTCTGGCTGGGCTGGAATAGAGACTCAACAGCCCGCGTCGGAGCAATGGAATGACCAAGATCCTGGCCATCCAGAACTGTGAGATCGAGGGCTTTGGTCTCTACGAGCGACACCTCGCCGCTCGCGGGATCGACTGCCAGGTGGTGCACGCCTACCAGGGCCATCCCCTGCCCGCTTTGGCGGGCTTTGACGCCCTTTTCGTCGGCGGCACCCCGATCTCGGCCTATGCTGCGCACCAACACCCTTTCCTGCAGGACGAGATCGCCTGCCTGCGACAGGCCCTGGACGCCGGAAAGCCGTGCTTGGGCATCTGCTGTGGCGCCCAGATCCTGGCCCAACTATTGGGCGCGCGCGTCGGCCGGTGCGAACAGATGGAGATCGGCGGCTACCGGGTGCGCCTGACGCCCCAAGGGCAAGCCGATCCCCTCTTGGCCGGATTTCCGCCTCGTTTTCCCGTCTTTCATTGGCACGGCGACACCTTTGGGGTGCCCGACGGCGCCGGGCTGCTCGTCGAGGGAGAATCATGCCCGAACCAGATGTTCCGGCGGGGCAACGTCGTCGGCGTGCAGTTCCACCTCGAAACAACGAGTCAGGACGTCTCTGCCTGGGCGGACGCATACGCCGACGAGTTGGCCCGGGTTGGCAAAAGTAAGGCCCAGGTCATCGCCGAGTGCCGCGAGCAGCAACCAGAGATGGCAGTCCTCGCTGCGCGCTTGTTGGACAACTACCTCGAGTCCATAGTCCGTATGTTGGTGGAGACACAAAACCCATGAACACTCCCACAGTATGCTTTGTATGCTCCACCACTTGATCGGCGACCGGTTGCTGCCGGGGCTGCGCACCTTTTTCGACCGCGTTGGCCGCCTGGTACGTCTGAACACAGTCACGATTTCAACAAACCCTTTCGCTGTTACCGGTCAGCTTTCTTTGGGGTGGTCTATGAAAGAACGAGAACAACTTGAACAGGCCATTCATGCCTTGGAAGACCATCGTGCCATCCTGGGCGACGCGGTCGTCGATGCCGCTCTAGCTTCGATGCGGCGGCAACTGGCCGAACTGGGGGAAAAGGCAGCGGCACCGGCATTAAAAGGGGAACGTAAGCTGGTGACGGTGATGTTTGCCGATATCTCGGGCTTTACGGCCCTGGCCGAGACAATGGACCCCGAGACGGTGCGCGACCTGATGAACGCCTGTTTTGAAAACCTCGTGCCAGTAGTCGAGAAATACGGCGGCACTGTCGACAAGTTCATCGGCGACGAGATCATGGCTTTGTTCGGCGCCCCCATCGCTCACGAGGATGACCCTGTGCGTGCCCTGCGCGCCGCGCTGGAGATGATGGATGAAC
This sequence comes from Anaerolineae bacterium, assembly GCA_016926595.1. The sequence continues at coordinate 31,630 of JAFGOG010000470.1, read as the reverse complement.
TCGAAACCTTCAACCAGCAACATTCAACTGCCCTCGGCCTCCACTTTGGCATCAACACCGGCGCGGTCATCGCCGGAGGATTGGGCACCCGCGAACGGCAAGACTACACGGTAATGGGAGACGCGGTCAATGTCGCGTCACGGTTGGAGGACATCTCAGAGCGCGGCGAGATCCTGGCTGGGCCGGATACGTATCGCCTGACCGCGCCGCTGTTCGAGTTCGAGACGATGGTCCCCGTCCAGGTGAAGGGTAAGGCCGAACCGGTGCCGGTCTATCGCCTTTTGGCCGCCAAAGCCGTCCCCGGCAGGGTGCGGGGCATCGCTGGACTGGAATCTCCCCTCGTCGGCCGCAAAACAGAGTTCCAGGCGCTGCAGCAAGCCGTCAAGCGGCTTCGAACAGGTGTGGGCGGCATCGTGACCCTGGTTGGCGGGGCAGGGTTGGGCAAATCGCGTCTGGTGGCCGAGCTCTCTCATTCACCATTCGTCATGAGCCGTGTGAACTGGATCGAAGGTCGCTGCCTCTCCTATGGGGCCTCCGTCGCTTATCTGCTGTGGTTGGACATCCTGCGTGGGCTGCTGGGCGTGACGGCGGATGCTGCGCCGGTTGCCGTCCGAGCTGCGCTGCGCGAGCAGACGCAAACGCTGTGCCCGGATCGGTTTGACGACATGTTTCCCTATCTGGCGCGGCTGATGTCGCTGCCGCTCGAGGCAAAATGCCAAGCGCTGGTAAGCGACCTGGATGGCGAAAAACTCAAATCGGCGACTTTTCGCGCCATGGAGACATTGATAGAAAGTGCGACCCGACACCGTCCACTGGTTATTGTCTGCGAGGATCTGCACTGGGCTGATCCCACTTCGCTGGCTTTGCTGGAGCAGCTCTTGGCCCTGATCGATCGTGTGCCCGTCCTGTTCATCTGTCTCTTCCGTCCGGAGCGCGAGCACGGCTGCTGGCAGCTCAGGGAGAATATCGACCGGGACTATGATCATTGCCATACTGCTCTGTGGTTGGATCCTCTCTCTATCGCCGAGAGCACGACGCTGGTGGGCAACCTGCTGCGTGTGGAGGGCTTGCCCCATCCGCTCAGGAAACGGATCCTTAGCCACGCCGAAGGCAATCCCTTTTACGTAGAGGAAATCATCCGTTCCCTGATCGACGATGGAGCCATCGTGCACGATGAGGCCACCGGACAGTGGCGAGCCATGTGTGATGTGGCCGCCATCGCTATCCCGGATACGCTGCACGGAGTGCTGATGGCCCGCATCGACCGCTTGCAGGAAGAGAGTAAGCGCGTGCTGCAGCAGGCCTCGGTCATCGGAAGACTTTTTTTCTACCGTGTGCTGGCTGAAATCGCCCAAGAGCAGCAAAGGCTCGACGATCACCTGCTGACCTTGCAGCGCGAAGAGATGATCCACGAGCGGGCGCGTACGCCCGAGCTTGAGTACAGTTTCAAACACCAACTGACTCAGGAGGCAGCCTACAACGGCCTGCTCAAGCAAGAACGGCGTGCCTTTCACCGGCAGGTGGCTGAAACGCTGGAGCGGTTGTTCCCCGAACGGATCGAGGAGCAGGTGGGTCTGCTGGCCTATCACTGGGAACGGGCCGAAGAGCCGGAGAAAGCGACGGCATACCTACTGCAGGCGGGCGACCAGGCCCGGCTGGCCTACGCTCATCAAGAGGCGATTGATTACTACCAGCGGGCGCTACCCTTTTTGAAAAAGGGCCAGGAATACGGGCAGGCAGCGCGAACGCTGATGAAGCTGGGGCTGACCTATCATACCGCCTTTGACTTTGCCCGCTCCCGCCAGGCCTACGAAGAAGGCTTTGCGCTATTGAAGCAAGAGGGAGAGATCCGAGAGGCCGCGCCCCTGCCTGCTGCGCCGCACGCCCTCAGGACACTGTGGGATGACCCGCCGACGCTCGACCCGACGCTGGCCGACGACAGCACCTCGATCGACTTGATAGACCAGCTGTTTGGTGGGCTGGTGGCCTTGGACGCGGGGGACAACGTCGTGCCCGACGTGGCCCGCAGCTGGGAGGTGCTGGAAGACGGGCGCAGGTTTGTCTTTCATCTGCGAGACGATGTGTATTGGAGCGACGGAACGTTGGTGACGGCCGGGGATTTTTCGTACGCCTGGAAGCGCACCCTGGATCCAGCCCTGGGGTCGCCCGCCGCCCGCCTGCTGTACGACATCAAGGGAGCCAGAGCCTTCCACCAGGGAGAGACCGGGAGCAAGGAGGTGGGGGTGGAGGCGTTCGATGACCTCAGCCTGTTGGTGGAACTGGAAGCGCCAACGGGCTATTTTCTGAGCCTGCTGGCACAAAGCGCCTGTTATCCTGTACCCAGGCGCGTGGTCGCGGCGCGTGGCAAGACATGGGCAGAGGCAGGGCACATTGTCACCAACGGCCCTTTCCGCCTGGAAAGCTGGCAGCGGGGCCGCTCGCTTGTCCTGGTGCGCAACCCGGCGTACCACGGCCGCCCGCTTCTGAGGGGCAACGTGGAACGCGTGGAACTGGATCTGCGCGACATCGACCTCGCCACACGGGTAACGATGTACGAAGCGGGCAAGTTGGACGTCTTAGGTCTGCCGCCATCAGAGATGGACCGGGCGCGACAAAAACACGCCGGCGAATATATCTCGTTTCCCTTGCTGAACACCCAGTATGTGGGCTTTGACGTGAGCCGCCCCCCCTTTGATGATCCCCGTGTGCGCTGCGCCTTTGCCCTGGCCACTGACAGAGAGACGCTGGCGGACGTCACCTTTCGAGGGTATGTCTCTCCGGCTATGGGAGGGTTCGTGCCGCCGGGAATGCCCGGGCACTCGGCGGGTATCGGCCTACCGTATGACCCCGAACAGGCACGCCGCCTGCTGGTCGAGGCCGGCTACCCGGGTGGGCGCGGCTTTCCCAACGTGAACGCGTGGACGCGCTCCACTTCCCGACCGCATATCGAGTCCCTGCGTGCGCAGTGGCGGGACAGGCTGGGGATCGAGATCGCGTGGCAGCCAGTACCGTGGGGTGTGTACCTGGATGAGTTAAGGAGAAAGCCACCTCATCTCTTTGACATGGGGTGGATCGCCGATTATCCCGACCCAGATAGCTTTTTGAGGGTAGGGCTGTGGAGAGAAGCCGGATGGCAGAACGAGGATTATGATCGCCTGATCGAGCAAGCCAGGCGTATTACGGATCAAAAGAAGCGGATCAGGCTGTACGAACAAGCGGAGCAGATCCTGATCCAGGCGGTGGCGATCCTGCCACTCTACTATGGGCGGTTACACAGGCTGCTGAAACCGTGGATTGGCGAGCCGCCCCCCTCGGCTACAGGAGGACCGCGCTGGAAGGACATCATCATCAGGCCACATACATAGCCGTAAGAAACAGAAGGACGTCGTGGAAATACAAGATGTTCATGTTCACGCCTTGCCAAGGGGAGAGATGTGCGGCAGGGAGGTAGATGCTCGCGGGGAAACCGTCCTGCGCGGTCTGCACGAGAACGGCATTCACCGCACCGTCCTGGTGCCGATCAACGATATCTCGTGACAGCCCGTCGACGAAATGAATGACTTGAACGACTGGCGATTGCTGCCCCTCTACCGACTGGCCGGCGAGTTGGGCATCCCGGTGATGATCCATTGCCACTACCGGCTCCGGCCCCGGCACGGTCGAGAACGCCAACCCGGCATTCCGTAGGTTGGTTTCGTCCCTCAAGCCAACCTGCTAGATCAGGTATAGTTCGATCTGCCGCCCGTTGATCGGCCGGCAGCCGTCCGCGGTGAAGGACACGTCCTGCTCCAGGCTCATGGTCACCTCCTGCCCGCCCCATTCGGGCACGCTATCGCGCACCGACAGCTCCATGGTAAAGCAGTTGCCATAGCGCAGCCGGACATCGCCGCGGCCGGGACAGCGCTCCTGCTCCCAGGGCAACCCGATCAACGGGTCCGGCTGGTGCAGGAACAGGCCGAGTGAGTGTGAATACACCTTGGGGTTGGGGATCCCCTCCGCGCGGGCGCGGGTGAGGATGTGATTTAGTAGCTCGTTGCCGCTCAGCCCCAGGCGAAACTCGGCCATAAAGACATCCTGCAGGCGGTTGGCCTCGGCCATCAGCCGCTTCAAGCCCAACGGCGCGTCGTCCTCACCAGGTTGCAGCACGTAGGCACACTCCTGGTGGTCGCTGTTCAGCCGCAGGTAGCGGATGCCGACATCGGAATGGATCAGGTCGCCGGGACGGATCACCAGGTCGCCCTCGCCAAAGCGCTGTTTCATCTCATTGCGGCGCACCAGGTTAAAAAACGGCTTGAAAGCCAGCCCGAGCCCCAGATCGGCGGTGCGCTGCCAATAGTGCCATTCCAGATCCTGCACCGTGGTCACGCCGGGGATGACCGCCTGCCGGCTGAAACAGTCACCCAGGATGGCGTGGGCCACGTTGGCCACGTGCTCAAAGAGCTGCAGCTCGCTGCCGGTGAGCGTGGACAGCCAGATCGTGACCAGCGGCTCCGCCGAGGCCAGCCGGGCCTGGTACGTTGCGGGCAGCGCGGCCTGGAGTTGGGTGTAGAGATTGTGGGTGAGGCCGCCGGCCGCCCACTGGGTTGAGCCGACGTTGATCCCGATGCGCTGCGGGTCGCGCGCGGTGATGATCTCGCGCAGCAGCGCCCACTGCTCCTCGTGATGCCGGCCCTGCCATGGCCGGTCATAGAGGTCGCCGGTATCGGTCATCGACAGGTTGATGCGCTCCACACCCCGCCCGGGGCCACGATCGTAGAAAATCAACATCTGCAGGATCGGGCACCACGCATCCATCGGGATCATGGTCGTAAAGACCGGGTCGAGGTCGTCTTCCTGGCACACGATCAGCCACACATCAAAGCCGGTCTCGCGCATCGCTGCCGGCAGGATGCCATCCAGGCGCTCCTTGAGCGTCCGGCGGATGATCTCAGCACGCTGCCGGACCGGCAGCACCTGGGGAAACGGATCTGGTTTTACGACGGTGGATCTGGCTGCTGCCATGGTGAGACTCCTTTCGTTTCTCAGTGGTCTTGCAGGCCGGTGACGGTATAGGCGAAAAAGCGCTCCCCTTTTGGTTTGGCCTGGCACACCCAACCGCCGTCAGGGGCGATCACGCCGGAAGGAGCCGAACAGCGCAGGTCGACCGGGGTGCAACTGTCTGCGGTAACAACCCACACCCGGCCGGCGTGGGCGCGCATGCGCAGGTTGGCTTCGTGGTAGCGCCAGGCGACGCGAGACCACGCGTTGTCGCTGCGCCCGCCGTTGACGGCGTGAAAGATGATCCGCGCCCCCATGCGCGCCAACTGCTGGCTGAGGTGCGGGTCCGGCCCCGGCGTACAGCCGGGATTGGCCCACAGGTCGTTGCAGATCAGCCCGCCGATGCGGATGCCGTCATAGTCAAACGTGCGCAGCGGGGCGACGCCATACTCGTTGATCTCGCCCCCTGGTGGATCGTCCAGCGTGCCGCAGGTGAGCGTCTTGCTGTGAAAACCCAGGTACACGCCGCCAGGCGTGTAAAACCGGATCTGGTTGTAGCACACGCCGTCGGGCTCGACAAAACACGTGCCCAGGGCCAGGCCAACGCCGGCCTCGCGCGCCTGGGCGGTCACCGTGCGCAACGCCTCTTCGACCTCCGCCACGTCAAAATGGGGTGTGTAACCGCTGAGCGAACCCTCCGGCGTCAGCAGGATATCGGCATGCTCCCTGATCGCGAACCGCAGCGCGCGGCCGATGGCCTGGACGTTGCTCTGCACGTCGTCGCTCACCGGAAGCTGCGCGCCCGCCACCCGAATGCTGGCCATTGGCTTTACCAGTGCTCGTAGCGCACCAGCGCGGACATCTCCTTACGCTGCTTAATGCGGGGTGGATCGGCCGGGTAACCCAAAGGCGTAAAGACCACCGGCTCGACCCCATCGGGCAGCCCCAGGATCTCGCGCGCCGCGGCCGGGTCGAACGCCCCGATCCAACACGTGCCCAAGCCCAGCTCGGTCGCGGACAGGATCAGGTGGTCGACCACGATCCCGATGTCCACGTCGGTATAGTCTTTGCGCTTGTGATCAGAGCCCATCGGATAACGGCAGGCGCAGATCACTAACGGCGCCTGCACGAACCAGTCCTTGTCATAGATGCGCCGCAGTTCCTCTTCGCGGCCCTGGGTGTGGACGACGATCAACTGAAAGCGCTGACGGTTGGCGGCCGTCGGCGCCATCCGCGCCGCCTCGAGCACCTGCAGTAGCTTTTCCTCCTCCACCGGGTCGGCTTTGTAGCCGCGTACACTGTAACGTTGCTGGATCAGTCTAGAAAACGCCATTTTGCGTACCTCCTTTGTGATGCAAAGAACCTCACCGCGAAGACGCAAAGAGCGCCAAGAGAACGCAAAGGTTTTCTTTGCGTTCTTTGCCTTTGCGGTTCAGTCTCCCTGTCCCTTTGTGGTGAAAGAACCTTCTATGGGTGGATCCGTTTGGCCTGTGCCCGCTCGACAAACCGCGCCACGTCGATGATGAAGCGTGTGTGCGCCCCCGTGCCGATCAGCTCCTGCTCATCCCACGCCTCAACCGTCAGTGTCACCTTGCGCCCCTCCACGGCGACCACCTCGGCGCGGGCGCGAACGCGGTGGCCCAGGGGAGTGGCGGCGACGTGTTTCACCTCCAGGGCAATGCCCACGCTGGCCTGCCTTTCCGGCAGCAGAGGATCGATCGCCGCGACAGCCGCGCTCTCCATCAAGGCGACCATGGCCGGCGTGGCATAAACCTCGACGCTGCCGCTGCCGAAACGGGTAGCCAGCGACGCTTCGTCGACCATCGTCGTTTTCTCGGCGGCAAGCCCGGGGTGAATCGCGTCCATACCATACCTCCGCATTGTTCCGCTCTTGGTCCGGTTGAGGCTTTCAGTTTAGCACAGCACCCGTCAGAACGCAAATGCCTCTCACATCTCCTCTCCCTCCAACTGGCTCAGCATCATCTCGTACGTCTCGGCGGCGACGATCCGTGGGTCCGGCCTGGCATAACGCTGCCACAGGTCGTCGGCGATGGCCTCGGAGTCGCCGTCCACGCCCTGCCTTGCAAAGTACTCGCACAGGCGGCGGATGTCACGCTGTAAGATCGGAAAGGCGTCGCGGTTGGTGCGATAATTGACCACCTGCGGAAAGTCGATCATGGTCACGTCACCCTGCCAGTAGAGCACATTGTAGGCCGACAGATCGCCATGGATCAGTTGGTGCTGCAGCATCAATTCGACGTTATCAATCAACTTGTCGAACAGGATCCGCGCCTCCTGGCGGGTCAGGGTGACCTGGTGCAGCGTGGGCGCGTTGGTCCACGCGTCGCCGATATAGGCCATCAGCACGGCGTTATCGCTGTAAGACAGCGGGCGCGGCACGGCCGCGCCAGCCTTGTACAACGTCTCCAGCGTGGTATACTCGTGCATCAGCCAGGAGATGTGCTGCACCTGCTGGCCAAAGGCCGTGTTCTGATCGATGGCTCGCATGATGCGGTCTTCGTGATCGCGGACGGCGTGCCCGGGTGCGACCAGGATATCCCGCCCCTCCCGGTACATCTTGTCGTTGCGCAGGTTACGAAAGGCGCGGGGGCGGTACACCTTGGCCGCCAGCAGGTCGACGCCGGTGCTGGGGTGAGCCGCGCAGCAATAGACGCTGGCCTCCTTGCCGCCCTTGGCCATGGCCAGGACGTCGGTGATCAGCGCTTCGTCGTAGAACGTGCGCAGCGATGACAGCAGCCAGCCCTCTTCGTACCGGGCCGGCGTATAGGTGGTCTTGAAGCCACCTTCCAGCCCGGTGACATCCCCCAATCCGGACGCCACCGTCCACTGCTCCGGCGCTTTCTCCGGCTGCTGACGCGGCCTGCGTTTTCGCCGCGCCCGGCGGTCGATGCGCATAGGATCGAACAGTGAATCATAGTAATCACATTCATCTAAATATCGTTCCAGACCCTCGTCGGGTGTTTTTTTCGACACAGTCGGTTTCCTTTTCTTGACTAGTGATTTCGTAACCGCCGATCAAGACACTGTCCGTGCTCATTGGATTCATCGTTCTCCTCCCCAAAAAGTCAAGGCCATGAAACAGGACGCTCATGGCCTTTGGTGATCGGTCGATAACCACCCGCCGCACCCGCTCGATCCTGGCCCGGCGTCAGTGGACGTCGCGCGCCAGATCGAAAAGGCCATGAACAGTGCGATCGATCGTCTGCTCATGGCCCGGGTAATGACTATGGGATTGTGGAAGCGGCGCAGCAGTCTAGATTACCGCGTCACGGCTCCCAAGAAAGGCGATCGACACTGGCACAAGTTGGCCCCAGGTACATTTGGATCATTCATCAGTGTGACCTCCTTTCTTGAACTACGACAGCTGGACAACACAGTACGCACATGATAGCCCAATCGGCGGATTTGTCAAGTTGACAAATGGGCGTACTGTGATACACTTGCTGACCATCGCTGCTGTCAAGGAGGCCACATGAACATCAGAACGCTGGATGAAGGACGCACACACAAACGTGAGCTGCTGATCGATGACCAGGTGGTCAGTTGGCTGTGGGTCATTGACTATCAGATGCGCATCGGCGCGGCCCAGGTGCGTATGGCCGGCATCGGCGGCGTCAACACCGACTGGCGGCACCGCATGAAAGGGCATATGCGCACCCTGTTCGAGGATACGGTGCACTATATGATCGCCGAGGGGTACGACGTCTCGATGCTGTTCGGCATCGAGGACTTTTACACCAAATTCGGCTATGCCTCTTGTTTACCTTCCCACAAACAAACCGTGCACACGCGGGACGCCGAAGGCGCGCCAGGGTCCCGGGACGAGACCACAGCCCACACCTGGCAGCCCCTCGAACCCCAGGACATGGAGGCCGTGCTCGCCCTGTACAATCGCAACAACGCAGCGCGTACAGGCGCCATCGTGCGTAGCAAAGAGGATTTCCACGAGTTTTCCAAGGGCACCTGGTGGGGAACACCGCCCGAAGCGTTCGTGCTCAAAGACCAGGCCGGCCAGGTGCTCGCCTATGCCGTTTGTGACAGGTCCAACAAGGCGGTCAACGTGGTTGAGATCGAGAGCGTTAACGAAGCGCTCTTTGGGACGATGATGGCGACGTTTGCCGGGCAGGCGATCGAAAAACGCTGCGGGTATATCACCTTTTACCTGCCACCCGACCACGCCTTTGCCGAGTACGCCCAGCGCTTTGGCTGCAAATGGGAGGTGGAGTGCCCCAAGAACGGCGGCGGGATGATGCGCATTCTGAACCTGCAAAGCACCCTGAACAAGATCAGGCCCGAATTGCAGCGACGCATCGCCGCGGCGGCCTTGCAGGCGCCGGGCCGCTCGCTGGGCATCGAGACCGACATTGGCGTGGTAGAGTTCACCATTGAGAGCGGCAAGCTCGAGCTCGATTTCCAGCCATCCGCCGCCTCCGATGTGCACCTGTCGCAGGACAAGTTGACCCAGATGCTGGTTGGTTACCGGCGCCCGCGCGACGTGCTAAACGATCCTGCCGTGCGCGCCAGGGCCGGCGCGCTGCCATGGCTGGAGGCGCTGTTTCCGACCTGCCACGCATTTGTCTGGCACGCCGATCACTTTTAGGCGCGAGCCCCATAGAGTCCGAATCGGATCCCCGAACTTGTTCGGTTCAAGTGGCCCCAACAAGTTGGGGATCCGATCGGCAGATCCACCATCAAAATCCTGTGATCAGCTTGGGATGAGCCTGGGCGCGTACAGCTTGTGGAGCTTACGCAGCTTGGGCGCGATCACGGCGCGGCAATACGGTTGGTTCTGATTGTCGCGATAATACGTCTGGTGATAGGGTTCGGCCTCGTAAAAGACGGTGAACGGCGCCAACTCGGTCACGATGGGGTCCTTCCAAACTCCCTTGGCATTCAATTCGGCGATCATCTGGTGAGCAATCGCTTTTTGCTCGTCGCTGTGATAAAAGATGGCCGAACGGTACTGGGTGCCCACGTCCGCCCCCTGCCGGTTTAGCGTCGTCGGGTCGTGGATATCGAAAAACACTTGTAGGATCTCGGAAAATGAGATCCGGCTGCGATCAAAGGCAATCTGTACGACCTCGGCGTGGCCGGTTGTGCCGCTGCACACCTGCCGGTAGGTCGGGTTGGCCACCGTGCCGCCGGCATAGCCCGACTCGACGTGTAACACACCGTCCAATTCGTCAAATACGGCTTCCAGGCACCAAAAGCACCCGCCGCCCAGGGTAGCGATCTCTGTATTTTCAGTTATTCTGTCATTCATGCTGGTTGTCCTTCACCTTTGTCAAAACCGGGTTTCTGACGATCATCTCTTGTTAAGATGAGTATACCACCGAAAACCCTACCTGGAATAGGATTTTTGTCTGATCGTACATAGAGGGAACGATGATGAATACCAAGACCGAATCGGTCGAGATTTTGCGTGACACATGGGGTGTGCCCCACATCTATGCCGAGACCGAGCTGGGGGCGATCTATGCCCAGGGCTATGCGATGGCTCAAGACCGCTTGCCTACGATCATGCGCGCTTACCGCAAGGCAGTGGGCCGCATGGCCGAGGTGTTTGGTCCCGATTGGGTAGACCACGACATTGAGCAGCGCGTCTGGAGACACGAAGCTGTCGCCATCGCGCGCTGGAGCGAGATCGATCTCTCGTGCCGGCGCGCAACCGAGGCTTTTGTCGCCGGCATCAAGACCTATATGAACGAGCATCCGGAACGTGTCCCGGCGTGGTCGCTCGAACCGGAGCCATACCACGTGATCGCGCTGGCCCGTTATGCCATTTGGGGCTGGCCGTTGGGCCAGGCATGGGAACAATTCGAGCGCGCCGCGCCCCAGCGTGACGATGGGCGCGGCTCCAATCAATGGGCTGTCACTGCACGGCGCTCTGCCAGCGGGCACGTGATCACCTTGATCGATCCCCACGTCGCCTGGGCGGACGAGTGGCTCTTTTACGAATGTCACCTTCACGGTGGTGACCTGCACACCTATGGTTTTAACATCACCGGCACGCCCTACATCGGCCTGGGTCACAATCGGGCTCTCTCCTGGGCCTTCACCACCGGTGGGCCCGATGGGGCAGACGTGTACGAACTAACCCTCCACCCCGACAACCCTGACCAGTACCGGTACGACGGGGCATGGCGAACGCTGCAAGTGGAGACGATCGCCGTCCAGGTGGGCGTGTCGGGCCTGCCGGGAACCGGGCCGGGTCACGAGAGCGTCCCGACAGAGACCGTCACCCGCCAGGTGCGTTCATCGCATCATGGACCGGTGATGCAGGTACGCGGCAACAAGGCCTATGCCTTCAAGCTCGCCTATACCGACACCGTTGCCCAGATCGAAGAAATGGCCATGATCAACAAGTCCGGCAACCTGGGCGATTTTCTGGAGGCCCTATCGCTGCGCGACTTGATGCCCCAAAACGCCATGTATGGCGATATCTATGGCAATATTTACTACCAGCGCACCGGTCTGGTGCCGATCCGCCCCGACGGTTACGACTGGACGCGTCCCGTGCCCGGCGATACATCGCAGAGTGAGTGGTTGGGGTTCCACGCCACCGCGGATCTGGTGCAACTGCTCAACCCCCCAGCCGGCTGGATGCAGAACTGTAATATTTCGCCGGGCACGATGACCGAAAACAGCCCGCTCACGGCCGATCGTTACCCCTATTATCTTTATATGGCTGAGACAGATGGCAGCAATCCCCGTGGACGGCGGGCCAACGATCTCTTATCTGCGATCACCCAGATGACGCTCGAAGAGGCGATCGCCGTGGCCAACGACACATTTGTCCATGGCCACGAACCCTGGCGCACCGCCTTGCTGACCGCCTATGAGGCACTGGGAGGCGACCAGGAGATGGGACAGGCGATAACTATCCTGCGCGCCTGGGATGGGCGCGCGGACAAGGAGAGCGCCGGGATGACCATGTTCCGGGCATGGTGGGTGGCCCTGCAGTCAGCAGGTGAACCGCTTTCAGGTGAGGCTGTGTTACGAGCCGAACACCCGGTGCAGGCGGCACTCCTGGCTGCTTTAGCCGGTGCCGTCCGCCAGGTCAAGGGCCAGTTTGGCCGGCTAGACGTGCCTTGGGGTGAATGTTATCGAGCCCGGCGCGGCGATCAGAGTTGGCCGGTCAGCGGTGTTGCTGGCGAACACGGATTGGTCACGCTGCGTGCGGTGAACGGCGGCGAACCAGACTGCCATGGTATTTCAACCATCCAGTCGGGACAGTCGTGCACGACTGTGGTCATGCTCGAACCGGGAAATGTGCGTTCTTACAGCGTCGTGCCCTATGGCCAGAGCGAGGACCCTGATTCGTCGCATTTTACCGACCAGGGACGCCTCCTGTTTGCCGAGGAAAAGCTCAAGGATTCCTGGTTCGCCCGCGAACGGCTGGAAGGCCACATCGAGTCTCGCCAGACCCTGACGATCAAGTGGTGAATCGTTGCTTGCGCCCGGTGCAAGAATCGGATACAATCAGCATAGACAGACGCGCTGAAGGAGGGACCCCTTGAACTTTATTCCCGAGCATAATCGTGAGATCCCGGTGATCGATCAAGTCGATGTCCTCATCGTCGGCGGCGGCCCGGCGGGGATCGGCGCGGCGCTGTCGGCGGCCCACCTGGGCGCCAAAACGCTGATCGTCGAACAGGCCAACTGTCTGGGTGGCGTCGCCACCAGTGGCGGGCACAATCACTTTTCGCTGTTCACCAGTTGGAACGCCCACGAACAACGGATCGTTGGCGGCATCGCCGAAGAGGTGCGCCGCGCGGTGCTGGAGGGCGGCTACGGCACCTACCGCGACGGCTGCATTGACTTTGACCTGGAAGGGATGAAGCTGGTCCTGGAGCGGATGGTGGTGCAAGCCGGGGTCGACATCCTCTATTACACCTTCTATTGTGACACGCTGGTCGAAAGCGAAACCGTGACCGGCGGCATCATCCAGAACAAATCAGGCCGGCAGGCGATCCTGGCCCATCGCATCGTGGACTGCAGCGGCGACGGCGATGCCGCCTACGGCGCCGGCGCATCTTTTGCCCAGGGCCGACCGGCGGATGGCCGCTGCCAGCCATGCACAATCATGTTCACCATCGGCGGCGTCGATTGGACACGTGTGGCGGCGTGGCGCAGTGACTACCAGATGCGCGAGGTCTGGCTGCAAGCCCAGGCCGAGGGGATCATGGAACCCTTTCAGGATCAGATCATGGGCTTTTGGCACACAGATGTCCTGCCCGATCAGGTCGGGGTCAACATGACCCACCTGATAGACGTCGATACGACGGTGGCCCGCGACCTGACGTGGGCTACGATCGAGGGACGTCGGCAGGCGCACCACCTGACCGCGGTCTTTCGCCAGGTCGTGCCCGGCATGGAGCGCTGCTATCTCATCTCCACCGCGCCGATGCTGGGCCTGCGCGAGTCGCGCCGCATCAAGGGTATGACGACGCTGACCGCCGCCGACGTGATGAACCAACGCCAATGGCCAGACGCGATCTGCTATGGCAGTTTTTTTGTCGACATCCACAACCCCGCCGGGCCGGGGATGAGCGGGCAGACTTGGCGTCCGGCGCCGGGCTTCCACTACCAGATCCCGTTTGGGGTGACGGTGCCAGAAACGATAGACAATCTGCTCGTCGCCGGGCGGTGTATCTCGACCGACCACGTTGCCCTGGGCTCGACGCGGATCATGTCGACCTGTATGGCCCTGGGTGAAGCGGCGGGTGCGGCGGCGATCCTGTCTCTACACGAAGAAGTATCGCCACGCGAGTTGGATACCCACCTGCTCCAGGAACGGCTCCGGGCCCAGGGCGCGGTCGTCGACGAACAGGGGATCGCGGCGTTGAATGCCTAGGAGCTTTGCGGCTTTATGGTTTGAGCACGAGGAGGGAACGCATGAAACGATTTGAGAACCAGGTGGTCATGATCACCGGCGGAGCGGCCGGCATCGGCAAGGCCACGGCCCGCCGTTTCGCCGGCGAAGGGGCCACGGTGGCCATCTGTGATGTAGACAGCCAGGCCGGGGAGGAGACCGCTCAGGCGTTGGGCGCCGAGGTTGCCTTCCGCCAGGTCGACGTCACCGACCGCCAGGCGGTGCAGGAATGGGTGGACGGCGTCGTCGAGCGATATGGCCGGATCGACGTGCTGGTCAACAACGCCGGGATCGCCCGCGACGCGCTCCTGGTCAGGGTCAAAGAGGGCGAACCGACCCGGCAGATGGAAGAGGCGGCCTTTGACGCCGTGATCGCGGTCAACCTCAAGGGGGTGTTCAACTGCACGCAGGCCGTGGCCGCGGTGATGATCGCCCAACGGCGCGGCGTGATCCTCAACGCCTCTTCGGTGGTCGGGCTGTACGGCAATTTCGGCCAGACCAACTATGCCGCCACCAAGGCCGCGGTCATCGGCATGACCAAGACCTGGGCCCGCGAGCTGGGCCGCTACCAGATCCGGGTCAACGCCGTGGCCCCCGGCTTTACCCTGACCGAGATGGTGCGCGCCATGCCGGAAAAGGTGCTGGAGGGCATGCGCCAAAAGACGCCGCTGGGGCGGCTGGCCGAACCGGACGAGATCGCCAACGTCTACCTGTGGCTGGCCAGCGACGAGGCCAGTTTCGTGCACGGGGCGACGATCAGCGTGGACGGCGGGATCGTCCTGGGCACATAAGGCCGCACCGGTTCTACCGCTCACCCTTCAGGAGCAGTGGCAGCTGCGTCCACGTGGTGGCTTGAAATGGCCCTTGGCGAACCTGCGCAAAATACAGCCAGGCCGTCGGCGAGACCCCGTGCCAGCGCGTCGTCCACACGCCGCCACCGGTAAAATCGTCCGGCGAGCCGGGCATCGCGCCATCGGTCCGCTGCTGGGCCAGCAGCTCCAGCAGCAAGTCATCCGCCTGTTCGCCGCCCATGGCCACATACTGGCCGGTCCCCTCATTCCACACCGACCAAGGGCCGCCCTGACCGTCAAAGCCAACCAGCTGCCCACCCTGCGCCGGCAGCCGCAGCACCCGGCAGGCATAGCTCAATGCCCGCAGGGCGTCCTGCTTGCGCCCGATCGCCCGCAGAAAGGCCGCGCCCCAGGTTTGATTGTCCAGGTAAGGCTGCTGCCAGTCCCGCCCGCCCTTGAACCGCCCCATGGTTTCGTCCCAATAAGCGGACAACAGGCACGCCTTGAGGCCATCGGCCTCGTCGCGATAGCCCGGCCCGGCCGCCTGGAGCGCCCACCAGGCATCGATCGTGCCCTCGGTGTGGTCGATCTCCAGGCACCCATCGGGCGCGATCCGACCGGCGAGCCAGGTTGCTCCCTGTTCCATCGCCTTGTAAGCCTGCGGATGGGCACCGCCCAGAGTGCAATAGCGGCTCAAGGCATAGACCGCCCAGGCGATGTCACCCTCCCATTCGTGGCAGTGCACACACGGCAGGTTGGCATCGTTGGCCTGGTAGCTCTTGGACCAGGAGCCATCGGCATGTTGGGCCTGGACCAGCGCCCCGACGAGCGCATCGGCCTGCGTCCACATCCCCTCCCGGCTAAAGACGAGCAGCGCCAGGGCCTGGTCGTAGATGTGCGCCGTACAGACCGGCTCTTCCGCCCACGATTTGAGCAGCCCGGTCGCCAACTGCTGCTGCGCCAGCCACTGGGCCGCCGTGGCCATAGCTGCGGGGTTGGCTGTTACCGGTACAAAGTCAGCGAGCACCGTGCGCGACATCACGTTGAAAGCGCTCAAGTTGTCTATCGCTAGCGAACCGCTGTCGCCGGTATCCTCGGGGCCGTCCTTGACCACCGAGACAAACAAGGCGACTACGTGGTGGGGGTCGAACGTGCCGCCGTGCCACGGCTCCAGAAACGCGAACGGCACGACCAGTTGCCCCCACCAGCCGCGCTGCGTGACGTGATGATAGCCGCGGGCAACGATGCGCTGCGTGGTCGTCACCTGGTCGATCAGCCCTATCTCGACCGAGTTGGCGGCAGTGGGGTCGCCGCGCCAATCGAGGCGCAAATGATCGCTGGCCGACAGGTCCAGCGGGGGATCGAAATCACAGCGGATCTGAACCCAGTTGGTGTCGGTGATGCCCAGGCTATAACGCAGTTCCAACGCCGTGTCCGCATAGCCGCGAATGGGTTGCACCGTGCCCGTGACCGTCTGAGCGACGTCGTGGACAAAGAAGCAATTAAAGGCGTTTTCGAAATCGAGGATCCCCTCGACTTTGAGGGCCGTCTGCCCATCCCTCAAGCCCAGATCGGCCCACGGCTCTGGCGGATCGTCCTGGGCCAGCAGCCAATAGCCCACCTGGTCGCCCTGTCCCGCCGTCCAGGAACGGGAAGCGGGGCCGTCGTCGTGCAGCCACAGGCCGACGTTGTCCTCGTCGGGGTTGGTTGTGGCGCTGATCCAGCCTTGGGCGGTGATGGAGTGGTCCGCCGGCAGGGCATCGAGGGCGATACGCAGGTTGGGGGTGTTTCCCTGCCAGCTCGCGTCGTCGCTGTGCAGGACGTCCAGCCAGGTGCTGCCCAGTGAAAAGGTGTGGCTATAGACCCAGGTCGAGGGGCCGAGATCGCCAAAGCCAACCTGACGCCGGGCCCCGTCGCCGCCGATGAAACGGGCCGCGTCGCTGTCGTGACAGTCGTCATGCTCGTCATCGCAGGCGCCGCCCTGGTTGATAAACATCGACGAGGCCTGCACCAGCTTGAACCCTTGCGCCTCCGCGTGGCGGGTGGGGTCCACCGTGATGCCGGTCGTGGCGGTATAGGTCTGCAGGACGTGGAGCCGGGTCTGCCGGTCGCGCGGCGCGGGGAAGGTCAGCTCGTAAGCGACGGCAAACGCGCCGTTGGTCCCCGCGACCTGCAAACGCAGCGGGCCGCCCGGCAGCCAGCGGGTATCGATCTCGACGCGGGTCAGCTGCGAGCTGTGGAAATAGCTGTCCGTTTCCGACCAGTAAGCAGGCCCCAGGATGGCGGAACTGCCAAAGGGGATCGGCGGCGCCGGATCGGCATTCTGCTTGAGGCGGACGTATCCGGACGCATACAGCACGGCGACGGTTGGCCAACTCGTGCCCGCGCCGGTCACATGGGCGACCTCCAGGCGGGCGGCGGATCCAGCCTGGGCCACGCCGTCGAGCCAAACCGACATCGTAGCCGGGACATTCGGATCGGTGGGGCAAGAGGAGATGGACCAGTCCGTGTCCTGATAGATCGGTGAACAACCAGCCTGAATGGCCTGCCCGCGGCCGGCGAGGGCGATCAGACACAAGCCGACCGACAAGAGCACGGTTGAGAGCCACTTGAGTTTCATCTTCCTCCGCCCGATCCGCGAAAATGAAAGGACCCTTTGTTAGCCTGAGCCAAGCAACCGCTTGACGGCGGCCACGGCTTGCTCGACCTCGAACGCCTTGATGCCGACGATCTCGACACGGACATCGTGCCGGTTCAACTCGGCGCACAAGGCCTCTATGAACACGCCTTGCCCGTCGACCTCTCGATCGGCTTTGCAGGTCGTGTCCACGCCACAGCTCGGCGAGCGGTTGACGCCGACAATGCCTTTGATCTCAAAACCAGCCTTGCGGTATTCCAGGATCTGGACCATCACGTGTTGAACCAACTGCTCGATCTTGACCATCGACGCGTCCTGGCTGAGCACCTTGCGGATCCTGGTATTCTCCTGAACAACGGGCCTGGCCCCACCCCCCGGGTCTCCGCGATCCAGGCCCAGGCAGTGCAGCTCGGGGCATGGCATTTGCACGATGCCCACGTCGGATGCGCTCAGCAGGTCCAGGATCGCTTTGACATGCCCGGGATACGATGCCGTCCCATCCGAGATGGCATTTTGGTTGAGGATACAATGAGCCACAAAAATCACTGATTTGCTTCTGGCGTCGTCAAACACGATATGCTCACTCCTGCGGCAAAAAGCAGATCTTGATCGCCTCCTGGATGCGCAGCAGCGCGATCCCTTCCTCATAACGATCCAGCGGCAGCGTGTGCGTGACCAGCGGGGCCAGGTCGAGCTGGCCCTGGGCCACCAGCCCCAGCGCCCGTTCGGCCGCCGGGCGGTTGTGCCGGCCGTAGCCCAGCAGCGACAGGCCGCCCCAGTGACGCGCGCCAAAGAGCACGTCCTCGCGCAGCACGCCAAAAATGGCCACGGCCTGCCGGGTGCGGTCCATCAGGAATTCGATCGAGGCCTTGAGCCCGGTGCAGTCGATGGCGGCGTCGAGCGCCTGATCGCCGCCGCGGGAGGGCGGAAAGGCGCCGGCATCGGGAGGCAGGACCCGGTCGGCACCCAGACGGGCGGCCAATGCCCGCCGCGCCGGCAGCGGGTCGATGCCCACCACCTGGCGCGCGCCGTACGCTTTGGCCATCTGCACCGCGACCAGCCCGGCCGGCCCCAGCCCGCTGACGCCAAAGCGTTTGCCGCACACGGCGTCGATCGGCAAGAGCAGGTCAAACGAGACCTGCACGCACATGGCCAGCTCCAGCGGGGCAATGGCCGACACTGGCAGGCCCTCGGGCACGGCGATCACGTTGTCGACGTCGACACACACATACTGGGCATAACAGCCCGGGCGATGGTGCCCCGGATCGCGCCACACCGCCACGCGCGTGCCCACCGCCGGCGCGCTCACGCCGACGCCCAGGGCGGCGATCTCGCCCGTCGCCTCGTGGCCCGGCTGCCCAGGGGTGTAGGGATAGGTCAACGTCTGCCCCACAAACATCGGCTCACCGCGCATCAGGTGCAGGTCCCAATGCGGGCAGGTGGTCACGCCCAGCACCTTGACCAGGACCTCTCCCGGCCCCGGCTGCGGCAGCGGCGCCTCGCCCCACACGGCCCGCCCCGGCTCGACAATCTGTAACTGTCTCATGCTCCCTCCCAATCCAGGATCACGCCCAACACCTGTTCGCGCATGGCGGCGATCAGCTCCCACGCCGCCGCGGCCTGCGCCACGGGAAAATGGTGGGTGATCAGCGGCAGCGTCTGCAGCGCGCCGGAGGCGATCCGATCGCGGGTCTCGTTCATGCGCTCCAATGCCCAGCCGGAGACCATGTCCACCGCCAGTTCCCGATCGCGCAGCAGTTGCAGCGACAGGCGGTCATCGGTGCCATAGAACCCGGCCGAGACGATGTGCCCGTGACGCCGCATCATCGGCACCAGGGCCTCGACGGAGCGGATCGAGCCCACCGTGTCGACCAGGACCTGGATGCCGCGCGCGTTGAGGCGCTCGCCCACCTCGCGCAGCCACGTGCCCTCGCGGGCATAGAGCGTGTGCCGCGACGGGCCGGCGGCAAACATGGCCAGGCGATAGGCGTGATGGCCGACCAGGATCACCTCCGCGCCGCGCCAGGCCAGCGTCTGCGCCGCCCACTGCCCGACCAGCCCATCGCCGAGTACCACCGCCACGTCCTTCTCCTTGAGCGGCGCGCGGGTGCCGCAGTTGTAGCCCACCTGGGTCAGGACCAACCCGGCGTAGGCCAGCGGATCGGCATCGGGCGGCAGGGTCCAGATATGGTCGCGCGGGCTGACCGACGGCGAGACATGGCCGCCCATCGAAGAGAACAAGCGCTGTACCTTGCCCGTCACCGAAAAGATGCCCTCCACCTTGCCCATCGCCACGAATACGGTCTGCCCAGCGACGATATCCGCCACCTGCGCCCCCACCCACTCTACAACGCCGACCTTTTGGTAGCCGGGCACGATCGGAAAGGGCCACGGGTCGCCGGTCCGGTAGGCGGTATCGCCCCGGATCCGCTCGCCGCGCAGGTACGAGCCCTCGGTGCCATTGCTGATCCACGAATGGGTCACCCGTACAACGACATCGCCCGGCCCGGGATCGGGACAGTTGACCGAACGCGTTTCGACCCTGTTCGGGCCGGTAAAGACCACCGCAGTTCCTTTCATGTTTTAACCTCCATAGAAATCCTGGGAAGACCTGTACTGGTCAATGCCACGTTGAACTCAAGATCTCACGCAAAGACACCAAGAACGCAAAGCAAATAGAACAAGCCTGGCGATCGCGGCTATTCCGCGCTCCTCAACCGCTGACCGATCTCGATGTAATGTGGGTCCTCCGGGCAGAGGTAACCGTGACGGACCAGGAAATCGATGATCACCAGGTTGCAGTTGCTCTTGAACGCGCGCGTGCCGGTCACCGTGTCGATCACCCGCTCCACCGGCCACAGGTAAAACTCGGCCACCTCGCCGTCGGCATTGACCGGCACAAACGACTCGGGCAGCTCCAGGTCGTAACAAAAAACGACAACCGTGGCCGAACGAGGCTCGACACAACGCCGGTAGCTGACTATGCCCGCCGGGCGCAGGTGGCGGGCCAACGCCTCGGGCACACCGGCCTCCTCCTGGCATTCCTTGACCGCCGTGTCGTAGGCGGTCAGCCCTACCGCCAGGCCGCCGGCCACCAGGTGGTCGAGCTGCCCCGGATATTCGGGCTTGCGCTCGGAGCGGCGCGCCACCCACATGGCCGTCTGCCCGTCAAGACGCGTCAGGCCGTTGACGTGCACGCCGTACTGGCGGGTGCCAAACAACGCCGCCGCGCTGCGTTCGATCGCCATCAGCGGCGGGGCGTCAAAGGCAGTGGAGACGGCATAGCGCTCGCCGCGCCACCCGGAAAAAACGCCCCGGGCGTACCATTCTTCGAGCACCCGCTCGACGGCCGCCGTCCGCGAGGGCGGGTCATCCAGGCGTGGGTGCAGCAGCACCCGGTCGTCCGAGACCTGGAACACATCCGGGTGCTGCGCGCACAGCGCGCAGGTGTCCTGGTGGACCGCGCCCACGGCCGCTCCGTCGACCGTAAAATCGACGAAACGGGCGGGATCATAATTGTTGTGCATGTCGACCCAGCGCAGCAGCGCCTGGGTATCGATGGCTCGTCGCATCTCACGCTCCCCTGCTTTTGACCTCCTTTGTATCACATTTGCACGTTTTTGTCCATTGTGTGTTAACAGGCCCAGGGTCCGCCTCTTCCCCCGCTGTGCAGCCGCTGCTCACCCTGCCAGGATCGATGAGCAGCAACCTGTCATCAGCTTGCCATAACGATCCTTAAAATTGGCCTAATTCTGTGAAAGGCACTGGACAAAACCGCCATCCAGTGGAGCGCGATCATCTGTCCGAGGTCGTTTTGGCCCACCAGGGGGGGAGTCCCCAACTTGTTGGGGCCACTTTCAGCCGGCACGTGGGAGGCTCTTGAACAAGTTCAGGACTCCAGGCTACTGCGTGGTGCGCACAATCTGCTTTTCAAACATTGACAAATCCCAAAAGGGTGGTATACTATGTATTGTTGATTATCCATACCCGAGAGAAAGGAGCAGAACAATGTCCAAATTGCACACGGTACAGGTTCTTGAAACTGATGTTGTTCTTGCTCGCCATTCTCTGCCGGGATAGCGCTGTCATCACATCCCCACAACCGAGATCGCTTTACCGACCACGAATGGCGGCGAGAGAGCCCCGCTCGTGGTCTTTTTGTGCCTGGTCGCGCTTCTCCCATGCAGCGTCGCGTGCATGCCATCAGGCCACGAGTCACCGGGCTCGCGGCCTGATCCTTTTTATGCACACGCTACAAGGAGAGCTATCACGATGCCATCGAATGGCAAACGGGTCCAGATGGACTATCAGGAACAGAAACAAATGCGCCAGGCGCGCAAGCAGATCAAGCCGAATCGCGAAAAACGCGTCCGGCACAAAGAGTGGCTGCCCGCCAGCCTGGACGATCTAGAGGAACTAGGCGGCCCGCAGGACGAACGGGTGATGCCGCGCGGCGAACGCGAGCGCCGCCAGAGCCTGCTGGCTGCCGCGCTGGCCGAGCTGCGCGAAGAAAAAGAGGAAACCACGCTGCCGACCAGCCTGCTGGGTGAACCAGGCACGGTCGTCGAGGTCAGCAGCAGCCTGTGCCGCGTCGAGCTGGACAGCCGGGTCCTGCTGTGCAGCGTTCGTGGTTCGCTCAGCGCCGAAGACACCGGCTATACCAACGTGGTCGCCGTGGGCGACCGGGTCATCGTCTCGCAGGAGGGCGGCGAGCAAGGGATCGTCGAAGCGGTTCAGCCCAGGCGCAGCGTCCTGGTCCGCCCGGACGTCTTTCACAGCCACCTGGAGCAGGTCATCGTCGCCAACGCCGATCAATTGCTGATCGTGGCCTCGTGGCGCGACCCCGCGCTATGGCCCGAGCTGGTGGATCGGTACCTGATCGCCGCCGAACGGAACAGACTGGCCCCGGTCATCTGCGTCAACAAGGTCGACCTGGCCAAAGACATCGCCGAGTGCCACGCCGCGCTGCAGCCCTACGTCAACCTGGGCTATCGCGTGATCTTGACCAGCGCACTCACCGGCAAGGGGGTAGGCAAGCTCAAGGATACCCTGCGCGGGAAGACGACGGTGCTCGCCGGGCTGTCCGGCGTGGGCAAGTCGACCTTGCTCAACGCCGTCCAGCCGGGGCTGCAACTGCGCACCGCCGAGGTGAGTGACTATGACCACAGTGGGCGCCACACGACGACGCAGGTCAACCTGCTCAAGCTCGATGCGGTGGGACCCAACCGCCTGGGCGGGTATGTGGTCGATACGCCGGGGATACGCGAGTTCGGGCTCAAGGGTCTGCGGCGGAACGAGCTGGTCCAATACTATCCCGAGATAGCCGCTGCAGCGAGCCGCTGTCGCTTTGGGGACTGCACCCATACCCACGAGCCGGGCTGCGCGGTCAAGGCCGCGGTGCGGCAGGGAAGCGTGGCGCGGACGCGCCTCGACAGTTATACCGGCATCCTTGCGGCGCTGCCCAAGAGCCAGGCCGACGAGCGCGCGGAGGCGGTCACCCGCGCCTGGCGCTAGGAAAAAGACAAGACAGGATGGACAGGATTTTCAGGATTGACAGGACAGACGGATCTCGACGGAGCCGGAACGCGCGATCTCGTTCGTACTGCCGCGCCACAAGCTAGCCCAAAATGTGGACGTGATGGAGCTGGCCCTTTTTCTGATGTACGCGTATTCACCTGGCGTACGCGGCCGTCTACCCGGCCAGATCGCCAGGCTAGTTTAAGGAGATGATACCGATGGTCAACAAACTGGCAGTTGCAGGTCCCAACTCAAAATTCAAGCTCCCCGACGCCGAGCCGGCGGGGTTCTGGGCGGGGGTCTGGCACGGCTCGATCATGCCGATCACCTTTGTGGTCAGCCTGTTCAAACCGGGCGTGGGCATCTATGAGACCCACAACAACGGCGGTTGGTACAATTTTGGCTTTGTCCTGGGGGCCTCGTCCTCGCTCACCAACGGGGTCAAGGTCAACGTCCACCGTCCAGACGAGGAAAAAGACAAGGCCGAGATGGAGGAACCAGCTGAGTAAGAACCCGCGTGGCGTCTCTGACCTGTGAGCTGCACAAAGTCCCCAACTCGTTGGGGAGGTTTTGTCCATCGCCCGGTCAGAACCCGAACAAGTTCGGGGATCCGGCATTCTTGTGGACCCGAATAGGTTCGGGGATCCGACATTGCCCAGATCAATCAGGCGCGTTACCCCAGCCACCCCCACCCGGCGTCTCGATGGTCACCTGGTCGCCGGGTTGGACCTGGGCGGTCACCTTCGAGCCGACGACCTGTCGCTCTGCCCCACGGACGATGGCGTTGAGACCGGGCTGCCCCGGCTGCCCACCCTGCAGCCCGTAGGGCCCGTTGGCCCGCCGCTCGCTGTTGATCGTGACCGTAGCCGGGGCCAGAAAGACAAAGGTACGCCGGATGCCATCCCCGCCGCAGTAAAGCCCCCGGCCGCCCGAGCCGTCGCGCAGCGCATACTCGACGACGCGCACCGGCAGCGCCTGCTCCAGCGCCTCGACCGGGGTGTTGCGGGTGTTGGTCATGTGGCTGTGCCGCCCGCTCAGGCCGTCGCCATCCGGCCCGGCGCCGTGCCCGCCGCCGATGGTCTCGTAAAAGACAAAAGGCCGGCCCTCGTCCACCCCGCCAAAACACACATTGTTCATGGTGCCCTGGCTGGCAGCCGGGATCCGCCCCGGCAGCGCCTGGGCCAGCGCACCCAGCACCACGTCGACGATGCGCTGACTGGTCTCCATGTTGCCGATGGCCACGGCGGCCGGGAAATCGGGGTTAAGCAGGCTATGCGAAGGGACAACCACGGTGACCGGCTCAAAGCAGCCGTGGTTGACCGGCACGTCGTCCTCGGCCAACAGGCGCACGCAGTACCAGGTCGCCGAGTGGACGACCGGCACGACGGCGTTGGCGTTGCCCAGCACCTGCGGCGCACTCCCGTGAAAGTCCACCGTCATCCGCATCCCATCCACCGTGACCCGGCAGCAGATCGGGATCGGCGCCTCGCGCTGCCCATCCCCCTCCATCCGATCCTGGAAGGTATAGACGCCGGCAGGGATGGCGGCGATAACCGCCTCGGTCATGCGCCGCGAATAGGCCATCAAGGCCTCGGCGTGGGCCTGGACACGGCGCTCGCCGTGTTTTTCGACCATGGCCAGCAAGCGGCGCTCCCCCACCTGCTGGGCGGCCATCTGCGCCGCCAGGTCGCCCAACCGTTCCTGGGGGGCGCGGGTGTTGGCCGCGATCAGGGCCAGCACGCCCTCGTTGCGCCGTCCTGCCTCGACCAACTTGAGCGGCGGGATGATGATCCCCTCCTGGTACAGCTCGGTGCTCAAGGGCAGCGAACCGGGCGACATGCCGCCCACGTCGGCATGATGGGCGCGACTGGCAACAAAGAAACGCAGCGCCGGTGGCCCCCCCTCCGCCTCGTCCACAAAGACCGGCGAGACCATGGTCACGTCGGGCAGATGCGTGCCGCCATGATAGGGGTCGTTCAGGATCACCACGTCGCCGGGTTCGAGCGCCGGAAAGGCCTGGACCGCGCAGGCCACCGAGGCCGGCATGCTGCCCAGGTGCACCGGGATGTGCGCGGCCTGGGCCACCATCCGCGCCCGGGCATCGAACACCGCGCAGCTAAAGTCGAGCCGCTCCTTGATGTTGGGGCTGAAACTGGCGCGCTGCAAGGTGACGCCCATCTCCTCGGCCACCGAAGCAAAGAGGCTCTTGAACACCGCCAGGCTGATCGCGTCTACGTTTTCTGGATTTTGTCTCATTCCGATACCTGGATCTACACAGAGAGCAAAAAAGGAAGAGGTGAGTACCGAGTATTGCGTACCGAGTATTGCGTACCGAGCAGGTCATTCGGGATACAGCTCAGTATCTTGTCTGTGTATCTCGGTGTTCCCTCTGTGTCCCAAACAACTCTTGTCAACAAGCTCGCAAAATGATATTCTGATAGCCATCCACGGTCGCCGACCAGCCCGGGGCGACCCAGACCGTGCTGTCTAACTGCACGACCAGCGCCGGGCCGTCGAACCGCGCGCCGGGCAGGAGCCGCTCGCGGTCGTAGAGGGAAACCTGGCGCTCGCGCCCGTCGTCGCTGCACACAGCCCTCTTGTGACCGAGCAGCGCCTCGTGACCGCTGGCTTTTGCGCTTGGGAGCGGCTCGGTGACCAACACCGGCTTGTCGACCAGGCCCACCGCCTGCAGGCGTACCGTAACCACCTGCACCGGCCGCTCGGGCATAGCGTGGCCGTAGCGACGAGCGTGCGCGGCGTCAAAGTCGGCGCGCAGGTGCGCCGCCGACGCGCCACGAAAGGGCACGGTCAGTTCGTAGGACTGCCCACGGTAGCGCATGTCAGCCAGCCCGTTAAGGATCATCCTGTCTGGGGCGATCCCCTCTTGCCGCAGGTCGGCCCGCCCGCGGGCGATCATCTCGGCCAACTGCCGCTCCAGTTCAGCCAGGCACGCTTCCTGGTCGGCGTCATCGGCCGTGCCGAGCACACTGCGGCTGCTTTCCAGGAGGACATCGGCGGTGAGCATGCCAAAGGCGCACAACACGCCGGGGTAGCGGGGGACCAGCAGCCGGGGGATCTCGAGCCGTTCGGCGACGGCACAACCGTGCATCGGCCCGGCGCCGCCAAAGGCCAGCAGGGTGAACTCGCGCGGGTCGTAGCCTCGGGCCACCGACACCCGGCGCAGGGCGCGGTCGATGTTGGCATTGGCCACGTCGATCACGCCCAGGGCCGCCGCCGTGGCCCCGATGCCCATCTGTGTCCCCAGGCCGGCCAGCGCCGCGCCTGCCGCCTCCAGGTGAAGGGCCATCGCGCCGCCCAGGAAATGTGCCGCGTCGAGCCGCCCCAAGACAGCATTGGCATCGGTGACCGTAGCCTGCCGACCGCCGCGCCCGTAGCAGGCTGGCCCGGGCATCGCCCCGGCGCTGGCTGGCCCCACGCGCAGCGCGCCGCCCGCGTCCAACCAGGCCAGCGAACCGCCGCCCGCGCCGATGGTCTCGATGTCCAGCAGGCGGGTGCGCAGCGGCAGCCCATCGATCTCGGACTCGGCGCGTCGGATCGGCTCGCCGGGACAGAGGGCCACGTCGGTCGAGGTGCCGCCCATGTCGAGGGTGATCACGTGGTCAAAGCCGGCCTGGCGGGCCAGGTAGAAGCCACCGATAACGCCCGCCGCCGGGCCGCTCAAGGCGGTGTGGATCGCCTCCCGCCGGGCGCGCCGCGCGCTGACCACGCCGCCGTCCGACTTGATGATGCGCAGCGTACACGTTGGGGGCAGCCCACGCTCGAGCTTTTCCAGGTAGCGACTCATCACCGGGCGGACGTAGGCCTCTAGGACAACGGTGCTGGCGCGCTCGACTTCGCGGAACTCGGGCAGCACCTCGCTCGACAGCGCGATCTGGTCCGCGCGGAACAGGTCCCGTTCCAGGGCGCGGGCGCGCACGGCCAACTCGTGGGCCGGGTTGACATAGCTGTAGAGCAGGCACACCGCCACCGACTCGATGCCCGCCGCATTGGAAGCGGCGCGCACGATGTCGTCCAGGATAGCGTCGAGCGCCGCCATGTCCAGCGGCACCAGCACCGCGCCGCGGTGATCGAGCCGCTCCGGCAGCTCGTAGCAGTGCTGGCGCGGCACCAGCGGCGGGCGGATCTCGGGGCGCAGCGCGTACAACTCCGGACGGTTCTGCCGGCCGATAGCCAGCAGGTCGCGAAAGCCCTGGGTGACGATCAGCGCCGTCGGCGCACCCTTGCGCTCCAGGATGGCGTTGGTCGCCACGGTCGAGCCATGCGAGACGCGCCCGATCGCCGCCAGCCCGCCGGGGCTCAGCGCCGCTAGGCCGGCCAGCATGGCCTCGGACGGGTCGGCCGGCGTGCTGAGCAGTTTGCGGATGCGCAGCCGCCCATCCTCGTTCAATGCCAGGTCGGTAAAGGTGCCGCCGATGTCTACGCCGACGTGCATCAAAGGCGCTCCTCCTGTCGATCGTCAGAATCCGCCCGGGTATGAATCCCGGTCTGATACACAAAACGCGTTCAAACGCGTTAACACTGCGGCAGTAAAGTTCACTGCATAGAGCCTGTTTTCAACGGGCTTGTTTTATCAGGCTTCGGATTCATCCGATGCCTTCTCTCCAGCCAGGCAGCCCACGCTTGTGCATCCTTGCCATAGTCCTGACCCTGTCCCATCATAGTCAGCTCGGCGTGCGCGGTTTCGGCCAGCAGCGCCCGGCTGTCATCCAGGTAGGCGATCAGGATCTCGACCCCCTCGGCGCTGCCACACCGGGCCAGCGCGCGGCCGATGGCCAGCTCGAGCATGGCCTGGCGTTCGTGGAAAAAATCGGCCTGGAAGCCGTCCCGGCTCACCTGGTCGCGCAGCAGCGCGTGGCCGTGCAGTTGTTTTAGGATCGGCACGGCGGCCGGGTCGCCCAGGCGCCGCGCGCCGTCGCACACCGCGTCGACGTAATAGAAAAGCCCTTTGTAACGGTCGCGCAGGGCCTCCTCGCTCGGCTCGAGCAGATCGACCCCCCGCGCCCAAACGGCCAGGGCACGTGGGTCGCGGGTCAGCCCCAGGGCATAAAGCAGATAGGCCGTGTCGGGCATGGCCCCCTGGTCGGGCGGAAGCTGGGTATGCCGGATCTCGGAGGTACGGGGTGGCAACACACCGGCAGCCAGGGCGCGCTCGATCTCGGCGATCAGCACCGGGACCGCGGCGGGCGAGCCGCACATAGCCAGCGCCTGGGCCAGGCGCACCCGCCACGCCGGGCTGGACGCCTCGGCCAGGGCGCGCTCGAGCACGGGCACGGCCCACTCTCCGGCGGCGCAGATCGCGACGATCGGGATGCGCTCGCGGAAAACCTGGTCCATCCCCATGTCCGAATAGGCGTACAACGGGCGATCCGCGTCTAACAAGGCCACCAGCGCCTCCAGGTCGGCATCGCTCAGCGTCTGCGGGACGGTCGACCGGGTGAGCGCCGCCTCGGGCAGCACGCCGCGCTCGACGAGGGCGCGCTGCAGGTCGGCCACTTTGATGTCGCGCGGGGCAACGCCCTGGCGGATCGCCTGGGCGGCGGCCAACCCTACCACCCCACCCAGATTCTCCAGGTCGGCCTGCATGCGGATGGCCGGCAAGGCGTCCCGCGTGGCCGAGATGGCCTTACCGGCGACGAGGATCTGCTCCAACCCCTGCGGCAGCAGAGCCCGGTAGGGGATCTCGATCTCCAGGTTGGGTGGGATCAGGCCGATGTTCAGCCAGGGCGACGAGCTCTTGCCCTTGATGTCGTGGTTGCTGAAATGGATGTTGACCACGTCGGGCCAGCGCCGCTGCGCAAGCTGGTCATCCAGGGTGATGACGGCGTCGCCCAGGATGTGGCGCGACTCGCGCGGCGCGACATAGATCCCGTGGTCGTGACACGTTCCGCCGCGGCGGCGGCCGGCCAGGATGGCCCGCGTCGTGTCCGCGACGTTCGAGACGTCGACCATGCTGGTAAAGTTGTTTTGGGTGCGCCCCGGCGCGACAAACTGGGCGAGCGAGTACCACATCACCTCGCGGTCACGCCCAGCGCCGCCAACCTCAGCGGCCCCAGCAAAGGCAGCGACATCGCCATCGCCGGTGGCATCGATCACCACGCGTCCCAACACGGCAAATGGACCGTACCGGCCAGCCACGGCCACCCCGCGCACCTGGTTTTCCTCCACCACCGCGCCGATGACCACGGCGTTCCAGACCAGCTCGACACCGGCCCCTTCGGCCTGCTGCAAGAGGGCGTGCATCTTGGCCTCGATGTTCCAGCGCCGCCCCTCATAGTCGAGCGCATCGTGCACCTGTCCCACGCTCTGTTCGACCCGAGCGGCAAAGCCCACACGGCGGCCAAACCAATAGCTGTCCACCCCGCCCAGGGTGCCCGTACCGCCCAATCCGGGGTTCATCTCGATCAACAGCGTGCGCAGCCCCTGTTCGGCAGCCGTGACCGCCGCCGTCGCGCCGCTGGTCCCGCCGCCCACGACCAGGACATCGACAGAGCGCAACACGGGCAGCGCCATGGGCGAGATAGCGCGCAGCGGGTAGGGCCGGCCACGCTGTGGGCTCTCGGGTTCGGCGACGGTGAGCGCCGCGCTGGCATCGTCCTCCACCAGCAGCGAGGTGGAAAAAACCGCAGCCGGTTCGATCGCGGGCGGGCCGGCAATCAGTTCGTCCCAATGTGCTACCAACCGTTCGGCCAAGACCTCGCCCAGAAGGCTGGCCATCACCGGATCATGGAACAGCGCCGACTGCACCACATCCAGGCGCGCGGCCTCCTGCAGGCAGAACAGGGTGCGCACCGGCGCGGCGGACCGCGTGCGCGCGGCAAAAGCGGCCAACGGGGCATCGCTGAGCGAACCCTCCTGGCCGGGGATGGATACCCGTATCGAGCCAAATTCGCGGGCCCAATCGGGCACACCGCCGGCCATGCCGGGCGTGTGCATTCCACACAACTCATAGGATGTCGCGGCCAGAAAGGCATGGTGAAAGGTCGGCACGTGTGCGATCAGAAAAGAGGCCAGATCCATACAGCGCTGCCGGGCGACGATCTCGCGCCGCATGGCGCCAAACGACTTCTCACCGGCCAGTGGCAAGTCCATCGCGCACTCGACGTAGACGTGGCCCTGGCCCCGGCAACCACGGTGTAAGTGGACCACATTGTCGACGAACCGCAGCGCTTGGGGCACAGGCAACGCCCGGCTGCCAAGCGCGTGCACCCCGTCGAACTCGAGGGTGCGGCTGAAACGGGCTATCGCCGGCCATGGCTCGAAAGAGGCCCCGACAGCCCGCGCCACGGACGCCGTCGCCGTCGCATCGAGGATGACCCGGCAGGCCAGAAGCTGGCGCCCCGATTTGTTGCCAACGATCAGGCCGCCGTCCACTCCCACCGGCACGCTGGCATAGATCAACGCGACGCCGGCATCGAGCAGCAGATCCTCCAGGCAGCATTTGAGCGCATCCATGCGCAGCGGGATCTCGCCCTGTTCCGGAAAGCCGTCCCCATCAGCGGCACCACCACTGGCCTGGATGCAGGAGGCGATCAACGGCGGCGTCCGCCCCACCCTCTCCAGCGTCTGCAGATCTATCCACGGCCTGAGTGTCGCCGTCACCTCCCGGCCCAGGTAGGTGCGCGGCTCGGCCAGGATCACCTCGCGGCCGGCGCGGGCCAGGGCCAACGCGGCGGCTACACCGGCAAACGACCCACCGGCCACGACCACATCGCCTGCGTGGGTCACCGGCAGCGTCTGGCGGTTCAATCGGATATGCACGGTTGTACCTCCTGCAGGCCCGGGGATGAATTCCAGGCTGATGCGGACAAAGACCATCCGATGCCTTTGCCGCGGCGACACAACTCTCCCGTCGCGTAATGACGGCGGTTCCCCGAGATACGATAAAGGACATTATATGCCGGTTGTGAGACGTGGTCAACCGCTCGACTTGACAAGGGAAGAAATCGCGCTATACTCATTAGTGTTTTAGCAGATACTAAAAAAGAGCGGGGAGCAGTTGGTCCAAATGCAAAATCTGTCGCGTTTTTTCAGGGCGCTTGGCGATGAGACCAGGCTACACCTGGTGGTGTTGCTGGCCCAGCAGGAGCCGGGAAAGGCCTATTGCGTCGGTCGTCTGGCGCGCGAGCTGGACGTGACGCCCTCGGCGGTGTCGCAACACCTGCGCGTGCTGAAAGACCTGGGGCTCGTGCGCGGGGAGCGGCGCGGTTACCGGATCCACTATTTCCTGGACCAGGAGCGTCTCGCCGAATACCAGGCGCTGGCGCAGGAGCTGCTGGGAGAGACATTCGTCGTGAGCGTCGAATCGTCGACGGGATAGATGCCAATATCTGTCTGAAAGGAGAAACTGCAATGTGTTCCAGGGAAAAGAGGGGATGCGAGCATCCAGAAAAAAAGCGGCGTGGAGAGGGCTGTAAGCCGGAGCAGATCCAAGCATGCCACGGAGAGGCGCAGGTGCATCCCTGTGAATGCACACCCGAGCGCGTTCAGGAGTGCCATGGCCAAGTTCCAGAACACCCACGTGAGGGCAGTTAATCGTCAGAGCGGAGCAGCGGAAGGAGGAGAGGCGTGGACAAGACAGCAGGCGAGCGTCCGCCTGGACCACGGCGGGCCGGGGTGGGGCCGGGTAGCGGTGACCGGCAGGGCAAGTCAGGACCCCAGCAGGTGGGCGTCCCCGGGTCAGGTCAAGGTCAGAGAGCCCAACCAGGGCCAGGCCGCGGTCAGGGAGGTGGATCCGGCCAAGGAGATGGCGCAGGACCTGGCCGCGGTCAGGGAGGTGGATCCGGCCAAGGA
>JAFGOG010000469.1 GCA_016926595.1 Anaerolineae bacterium | reverse complement strand
TTCAACGTGACCGTGGCCGAAAGGATCTATCCCGCCGCCGACCTCTCAGAACAGATATCGTTGGCCGGCAAAGAGGCGTCGGGGACGGGCAATATGAAATTCGCCCTCAACGGCGCGATCACCATCGGAACCCTGGACGGGGCCAACATCGAGATCCGCGAGCGTGTGGGAAAAGAGAATTTCTTTCTCTTTGGGCTGACTGCCGAGGAGGTCTTGGCTCTCAATGAGCGCGGACGTAAAACGTCCGCAGGTTACCAGCCATTGGACTATTATAACGACGACCCCGAGCTGCAGCGGGCCATCGACAGCATTGCCCTGGGCGCGTTCGCGCCGGATCGGAGCCTGTTCAAGCCGATCGTCGATTCGCTGCTCTCTCACGACGAGTACATGCTGCTGGCCGATTACCGATCCTACGTGGACTGCCAGGATCAGGCCGCCCAAACCTACCTGGACGAGGAGCGCTGGACGCGCATGTCGATCCTCAACGCGGCGCGCTGCGGCTTTTTCTCCTCCGATCGCACCATCCGGCAGTACTGCGAAGAGGTGTGGGGCGTCAAGCCGGTGCGGGTGCCGGCCCCGTAGGGGCGACGAAGGACGAACGACAAAGAACGACGACGGACGAACGACGACGGACGAGAGATGAGGAGCTGAATATGGCAGACACGATCCAAGAACCCGCACGCGACATTCCCGTCGTCGCTGATGCAGATGTGTTGATCGCCGGCGGCGGACCGGCAGGCATCGCCGCCGCGCTGTCCGCCGCGCGCGCCGGCGCGCGCACCGTGCTCGTCGAACGGTACGGCTACCTGGGCGGCATGATCACCGGCGCCTATGTGGTGGCCATCCTCGGGGCAGGCGACGGCACTGTGCCCGTGGTGCGCGGGATCACGACCGAGATCCGCGAGCGGATGGAACGCCTGGGGGCCGTCCGGCCGCGCAACGACCCGGGCGATTACGATGTCGATGCCGAGATATTCAAATGGCAGGCGGTCGAGATGCTGCAAGAGGCGGGGGTGCGCATCCGGCTGCACACCTGGGCCTGCGCGCCGATCGTGGCTACCGACGCGCGTGTCGGCGGCGCCTTTGCCGAGAGCAAGAGCGGACGCGAGGCCTTTCGCGCCAGGGTGACGATCGACGTCACCGCCGATGCCGACCTGGCCTACCGCGCCGGTTGCGCCTGCGACAACGAGACGCACGACACCACGCTGGGCTTGGTGATCGAGGGCGTGGATCAGGCCCGGGTGGATGATTTCCGCCGCCGGTCCCCGGCCGAGTACGAAGCGATCGTGGTCGAGGCTATGGAGATGAACGGTGGCAGGCTGCCGGGCCGGGTCCGCCTGCTGGCCGGCGTGGACGCCACAAACGCCGAGTCGCTGACCCAGGCCGAAATCCGGCTGCGTCGGGAGGGCTTTCAGGCCCTGATGCACCTGCGCAGGCACCTGCCGGGCTACGAGGAGGCGCGCGTGTCGCTGACCTGGCCGCAGCTCGGCGTGCGCCTCAGCCGGCGCATCCACGGCCTGTACCGCCTGACCGACGACGACCTCAAGGCCAGCCGCCAGTTCCCCGACGGCATCGCCCGCCTGGGCGTCTATTTCCCCGACTGGGGGCCCAGTTACCTGATCAAGGGCCTGCGCTACGACGTGCCCTACCGCTGCCTGGTGCCCGAATCCATAGATGGGTTGTTGGTGGCCGGGCGCTGCCTTTCCGCCGACCCGATCGCCGGGAACACGATGCGCCTGCTCGTGCCCTGCCTGGCCACGGGCCAGGCGGCGGGCGTTGCGGCAGCCATCGCCGCGCGCGAGGGGTGCGCCCCGCGCGACGTGCCCGTGGAGGCGTTACGCGAGGCGCTGCGGGCGCAGGACGTGTACCTCGGATAAGGCCTGACCACGGTCGTAGCTGCGGTTTCCATACCGCGCCACCTGGACTTGAAAAAAGCCTCTACTCTGTAGCCCCTCCTGCTTGCACCTTGCGCAGTGCTTCGTCTGGTCGAACGACGCTCACGACAGCCGGCAGTCGCTCCAACTGTTGGCGATCGAGTGTGACCAGCGTGGTGCCATAGTGCTGGGCAACGGCGGCATATACAGCATCAGCGCCGCGGAGGCGTACGGTTGCTGCCAAGTGGATCGCGCGATTCGCCAGCGCTGCATCGAGGGGAACAAGTGTCTGGTTGGTCCAGTCTTGCAGACTAGAGGCAAGCGAGATGGCGGGGTGAGCGTCGGCAAAGACACGCGCGATAGCGGCAGAAACCTCAACCAAGAGCAGTGTAGGGCAAAACAAAGGCAGCGCGCGTTGCCGGACAACGGCCAGGAATTCCTGACTGGTGGCAGAATCGGCCTCTGCGGGATTGACCGCATTGACGTGAACGCTGGCATCAATGGTGTACATTGGCTCTGCACTCTATCGCCGGATGGCGTCGATCAAGTCTTGAGTGGAGACGTCTGCCGGCCAGGCATCCCTGATCTCTTGGGCGATCTGGTCGTACTGCTCTCCGCTGCTGAGAACGGCTTTTCTCCCCGCCTGAACCATCTCTTGTTCGGCTCGCTCTGTGTCCAGCGGCAGGATCACAGCGACCGGCCGGCCCTGGTACGTCACCACGTATTCGGCATGATCCTCACGGACGCGGCGAATGACCTCACTGGTCCGTTCCCGCAGCTCACGCACTCCGATCAGAGACATGAACACCTCCTGTGCCCTTAATAGTAGTTCCAATTGAGGGCACAGTATACCATCGATTGCTGGCCTGCACAAGCCGGCCCACCCAATCTGACCGTCGATCTGCTCTAGGACATCAAGGCAATTTGCGCCCCCTCCCCAATTCATGTATAATCGGGCCGACAATCAAATACCGTCTTCTCCGACCCAACGCTCCTGTGGACGGAACCGTCTATGGACGTTGGGCGATAGGGTATCGCTGGAAACGACGATGCCTCCCGTGTTTGGAAAGGAGATGCGGCGACAGGCACACGGTGCCGGGAGCTTGCTTGCGCATGGCTCGCTCCCGGGCACATGAGGTGTGATTGCCATGTCGGCGTCCCTTTCCGGGACGCCGATTTTTGTGCCGCTCCCGGCCTATTCAGGCGTCTCCTGGCTCTCCCGAGACGCCTTTTTCTTTGCCACGCTCGCGCGCGCAGCAACTGCACGCCTCGAGCTCTTGACGAGGAGTCAACCATCGACCAGATCCTACGCGGCCTGATCCAGGCCATTCAACTGATCGTGACCCGAGACGCGGCAGTGATGGAGATCGTGATCCTGTCCCTGCAGGTGTCGGGCATCGCCCTGCTGTTTAGCACCATGGTCGGCGTCCCCCT
The DNA here is from genome assembly GCA_016926595.1 of Anaerolineae bacterium. Next base: position 7,899 of record JAFGOG010000469.1, on the reverse strand, counting down.
GGGCGCACTGCTGGGGTTGAGCCGCTTTATCGGGCGCCGGGTGGTCGTGGCCCTGCTCTACACCGGCATGGGCTTCCCGCCGGTGGTTGTGGGGCTCTTTGTCTACCTGATGCTGTCGCGCAGCGGCCCCCTGGGCAGCCTGGGCTGGCCGGCCATGCCCACCCTATTTACGCCAGCGGCCATGGTCGTGGCGCAGAGCATCATCTCGTTTCCGCTGGTGGCCGGGTTCACCATGGCCGCAGTGATGGGCGTCGATCCCCAACTGCGCCAGCAAGTGCGGTCCCTGGGCGCCACCCGCTGGCAGACGACGTGGACCGTCCTGGCCGAGGCGCGGGTGGGCGTGGTCGTGTCGGTGATCGCCGGGTTCGGGAGCATCATCTCGGAGGTGGGTGCGGTCATGCTGGTCGGCGGCAACATCGAGGGGCGGACGCGCATGCTGACCACGGCCATCGTCCTGGAGACGCGCAAAGGAGCCTTTGACCTGGCCATGGCCCTGGGCGTGATCCTGCTCACGCTCTCCTTTCTGATCAACGTGGCCATGCTCTACCTGCAGGGGAGGACGTTCGAGGAATGAGCGAGAGGATCTATCGGCTGCGCGGGGTCACCAAGGTGTACGAACAGCGGCGTATCCTGGACGTCGACGAGTTGGAGGTGTATCGCGGCGAGATCCTGGCCCTGGTTGGTCCCAGCGGGGCGGGCAAGAGCACTTTGCTGCGCCTGCTCAATTTCCTGGAGCCGCCGAGCAGCGGCACGATTCACTTTCATGCAGCCCCGAACGACACGCCGAACGGCGCGCCGAGCAGCCTGCAAGAAGCGACGTTCGATGCGACGCGCCCGGTGCCCCTTGATCTGCGCCGGCGCGTGACCACCGTCTTTCAGCGCCCGATCCTGCTCAATCGCAGCGTGTATGCCAACGTGCGCTATGGCCTACGGCTGCGTGGCGTGCACGATGCGGCGCACCAGGTAGAGGACGCCCTCGAGCAGGTCGGCCTGGCCGGCCTGGCCCATCAGCGGGCGCGTACCCTTTCGGGCGGCGAGGCGCAGCGCGTGTCGCTGGCTCGGGCCATCGTTCTACAGCCCGATGTGCTCCTGCTGGACGAGCCGACTGCTAACCTGGACCCGTACAACGTCGGCCTGATCGAAGAGATCGCGCGCACTTTGAACCATCGCCAGGGGACGACGATCGTGCTGGTCACGCACAATGTATTCCAGGCCCGGCGGCTGGCCCATCGCGTGGGGCTGCTCCTGGAGGGGCGCATCGTCGAGGTGGCCGAGGGGACGGCCTTTTTCGAGTCCCCCCGCGACCCGCGCACGGCCGCCTTTGTGCGCGGTGAGATGGTGTATTAGGAATCTGCAGTTCAAACCACAGATGAAAAGGAGAAGACACTTGAAAAAGAATGGGTTGATTCAGATCGTACTGGGACTGCTGCTGATCGGTTGCCTGATCGGCTGCGGCACACCCGCGCCGGCACCGACAGCGACCGTTGCGCCAGCGGCGACTGTCGCCCCGACGAACACACCGGAAGCCGAGGTGCCCGCGACAACCGAGGGTCAAAAGCTGATCCTGGCTACCACCACCAGCACCCAGGACTCGGGCCTGCTGGACTTGATTCTGCCCGACTTTACGGCAGCGCATGGCGTTGACGTGGACGTGATCGCCGTGGGCACCGGCCAGGCCATCGCGTTAGGTGAGGCCGGCGACGCGGACGTCCTCCTGGTGCACGCCCGCGCCAGCGAACATGCCTTTATGGAGGCCGGCCACGGCGTGCGCCGCGAAGACGTGATGTACAACGACTTTATCATCGTCGGCCCGGCGAGCGATCCGGCAGGCGTTGCGGGCATGACCAACGCCCCCGAGGCGATGCAAAAGATATCCGAAGCTGCGGCACCCTTTGTCTCGCGCGGCGACGAGTCGGGCACGCACTCGAAGGAAAAGGCGATCTGGAAGGCGGCAGACATCGAGCCTTCTGGAGACTGGTACATCTCGGCCGGGCAGGGCATGGGCGCCGTGCTGACCATGGCCGACGAGCAGCAGGCATACACCCTGAGCGACCGGGCCACCTACCTAGCGCGCACACTGGAAGGGACCGAGCTGCAGATCCTGGTCGAAGGGGACCCGATCCTGTTCAACCCCTACGGGGTGCTGGCCGTCAACCCGGACAAGAGCGAACAGATCCAGATCGAGCTGGCCAACACCTTTATCGACTGGCTGATCTCGCTGCCGACGCAGGAGAAAATCGGCCAGTTTGGCGTCGCCGAGTTTGGTGCGCCGCTCTTTACCCCTGACTCGGCACTCTGGCGCGAGGCGCACCCCAAGGCCGGGCAGCCCTCAGGAGGCGTTCCAGCGGATGCTGCGCTCAAGGTCACGGGCAAGGTCGAGAATGAGATCGGCTGGACCGAGGCCGAGGTGCGGGCGATGGATACGATCGAGGCCCAGTCGACCAACAAGCAGGGTGAAACCTCCACCTATACCGGCGTGCCGATCACGGCTCTGCTTGATCTGGCCGGTCTGCAGGGCGATGCGGCGACGCTCGTCTTGGTGGCCGATGACGGCTCTACGGCCGAGGTCGCATTGGCCGAGGTGCAAGCGTGCCAGGACTGCATCGTCTCATTCCGCAACCAGGGCGGGTTTAGCACCGTGCTGCCAGGGTTTTCGGGCGAACTGCAGGTCAAGGGTGTGATCGAGATGCAGGTCAAATAGGTCACAGGTGACCCAGGTGCGTGGTTGGGAAGCCGGGTGCCCGGCTTCCCAACCACGCACCTTTTTCTCAAGGGCACGCCTCACTCCTGATCGCGGTGGCGGCGGCCCCTTTGCTCGTCCCTTTGTCCCTCTCGACTGTGCTCTCCAACGGGCAGATAGACGATCTCGGCGCCGGTCTCAGCAGCGATCTGTTCCAGCTCCACACGCCGGAGAAAGGGGCGGTAGAACTGCAGGTCTGCGCCCTGGACGGCAACGACGGCAAAGCGGGGACGCTGCTTTCCTTCGGTGACGTCCCGCCGTTGGCGAATGAATATCTTGGCCATGCTGAACTCCTTTCCTTCGAGCGTCAAGCGGCATAGCAGGTGTTCCCACGCCAGTAGTGTACGCCAGACGGATTTCCATGTCAATTGGCAAGCCCGAGAGAGGTGAGCGGGCTTTTGCCCTTCCGAGCAAGATCATGTATAATCCATGCATAATCTGATACCTCATCTCCGACCCAACTGTCCTAACAGCCAATCGAGCCTATGGGCATTGGGCGATAGGGTGTCGCTGGAAACGGCGATGCCTCCCGTGTCTGGAAAGGAGATGCGTCAGGCAGCGTCATGGCAGGCAGCCTTGCCTTTAGGCGTTGCGTGAGCGGCGTCTCCAGTGGGGACGCCGTTTTGTGTTTCTGGCCAAGATGCGAGAGGTGAGGGGCAGAAAACCCTGGATGATTGAATGGATGGACGTTTACGATGATCTTGATTGGACTGGATGACACAGACGTATTGGCTTCACGCGGCACAGGGCACCTCGCGCGCGAAATCGCTGCCCAGCTCAGCGTCGACTATGGGTTGCTTGGCGTGACGCGCCACCAGCTACTGCTCGATCCGAGAGTGCCCTGTACAAAAAACAACAGTTGCTCGGCGATCCTGCTCGACGGCTGCAAAGAACCTGACCTGGACGAATTGTTCCTGCGCGTCAAGACGCTCATGCTGGCTGACTTTCAGGATGGCAGCGACCCCGGCCTCTGCGTAGCTGCCCTGCCCCTAGCGGCCCCGATCACTGGCTTTGGACGGCGTGCACAGCGCGAGATCGTCGCGCAGGCAGAGGCACGCGCGCTTGCGGAGGAGAACCGCTTGCCGCTGCTCGGCCTGGGCGGCGATGAGAGCGGCGTCATCGGGGCGCTGGCAGCGGTTGGACTGGCGGCCTGTGGAGAGGATGGTCGCTATGTGCTCGTCGGACGTTCTCGCGAACTGAGCGGCCTGCAGCCGGTGTCGACTCTTCTGGCAGCCGGAATTGCCGCCGTCCGGACCGTCGATGGGCAGCCGGTGACAGAAGGACTGGTGCAGACAAACAAACTGCGCCCTGCTCGACGTGGCGGGCAGCCTATTGCCATCGTGGAGCAGGCGGCGGACCATTGGCAGCCGCTCAAGCTAGATTGAATGTTGGATGTCGACAGCCTGATCCACGTTGAGGAACTCTCCTACCGATATCCGCAGCATACACGCAGCCTGGAACTGGCGGCGCTCGACGTCCGCGCCGGGGAAGTGGTCCTGCTCACCGGCCCATCCGGGTGCGGCAAGAGCACGTTCGCCCGCTGTTTAGCCGGCCTGATCCCACACCTTTACCGCGGTGACCTGGGCGGCAGGGTCGTGGTCGACGGCCTGGACACCGCCGGCGCGCCGCTGTGGCGGCTGACCGAGCGGATGGGAATGGTCTTCCAGAACCCTGCATCGCAGATGCTCGCGTCCACCGTAGAAGAAGAGATCGTTTTTGGACTGGAGACCCTGGGCCTGCCGCGCAGCGAGATCGGCGCGCGGCTGGAAGAGTCATTGACCGGCTTTGGACTACACGATCTGCGAGACCGCTCTCCCCTGGCGCTGTCCGGCGGCGAGCAGCAGCGCCTGGCACTGGCGGCGATCTCCGCCCGCAGGCCCGCAGCATTGGTGCTCGACGAACCGCTCTCGATGCTGGATAGCATGGCGATGGAGAGCCTGGTCACGCACCTGGCAGAGCTATCGAGAAGGGGCACAAGTATCATCATCTGTGAGCACCGTACCGAGCCTCTGCAGCGCATTCCCGGGATCAGGGTCATTGACCTGGGCGATCCAGAGGCCGAGCATGCCGAAAGGCATCTGCCAACAGAGCGCCTGGCGTGGCGACATGTCGAGCCGTTTACGCTGGATGTGCGTGGCCTGAGCGTCCGCCTGGGCAGCCGAGATGTCCTGCACGGCCTAGAGTTTTCTGCTGCGAGCGGCCAGGTGCTGTCGATCGCCGGACGTAACGGCGTGGGCAAGACGACACTGTTGCGCGCGCTGGCGGGACTGCAACACTTTAGGGGCACAGTCCAGGTCGGCGGCAAACAACCCGACCTGGCGATGGTCTTTCAGAACCCAGACCTGCAATTGTTCAACGCTACCGTCAACGAAGAGATCCTGTACAAGGTGTCCGATCCGGACCTGGCATGGCATCGCTGGCTCATCAGCGCACTGGGTCTCCGCGAGTACAAGAGTACGCCCCCGCTCTTGTTGAGCGAGGGGGAGAAAAAGCGAGTGGCGTTGGCCATCGCTTTGATGCGCAAGCCGTCGCACGGTGTGCTGCTAGACGAACCTGCGTTGGGACAAGATGCAGCGCACAAGGCGCGTCTCATCCAACTGGCGCGGGCATTGGCTCACACCGGGCGTCTGGTCGTGATGACCACGCACGACCTGTCGCTGGCCGCGCAGGCCGATCGCTTGCTGCTGTTAGGCGAGACCGGCTTTGTCGCCGACGGGCCCCCTGACGAAGTGTTGCGCGACAAAGCATCATGGACACGGGCAGGGCTGACCGTGCCCGATTGGGTATTGGAACAGATCGGATGAGCAACCGTGCTGCACATCGCCGTTTCTATGTGCCAGGCCGAGTGGAGGGGTCGCCCCTGTGCAGGGCTGATCCGCGCACCAAGCTTGCGCTGAGCACATGCGCGTCGTTGGCGGTGATGCTTCCCCTGGAACGCCTGGCGATGTTCATGGGGTTATACCTGCTCGTCCTGTTATGGGCCCGCCTGCTGCCGGCAGCGGCGCAGCAGGTCTGGCGGCTCAGGTGGCTGCTGGTCATGCTGTTTGTAGTGGACTGGCTGCTCGTGGGCCTCGATCTGGCTGTGATCGTCACCCTGCGCGTGATCATGTTGGCCAGCGTGTTTACGCTCTTTGTGAGCACGACGACGCCGGACGAGCTTCGTCTGGCGCTGGAGAGGCTGCGCGTTCCTTATCGTTATGCCTTTAGCCTGAGCCTGGCGTTCCAGAGCGTGAACCTGTTGAGCGAGGAATGGCACGCGATCCACGAAGCGCAGTTGTCGCGCGGCGCGCTCGGCCAAGTGCATGGGCTGCGGAGCATCCTTTTCAGGCTACGAGATTGGGTGGCGATGACCGTGCCGGCGATCGTGCTCACCACACGCCGCGCGTGGGCGATGACCGAAGCGGCGTGTGCACGCGGCTTTGACTCGCCGCATCGCCACGCATACCGCCAACTGGCGATGCGGTGGTGGGACTGGATGCTGGTCGGTTTGGCTGCTGCCATCGTTGTCACCCTCATTCTATGGTAGAATCGACAGAGGCATAGGGAATGAATCAAACACAAAAACGGTCCTTGATCGCAGCCGCCATCATCGTGGTCGTGGCAGGCTTGGTACTGGGCATTGACGCTTGGCGACGGAGCCGAGCCGCTGTGCTGGAACCGGGAAGCATCCCCATTTATCTGGATGGGGATTTGAGCGGAAGGTTCTTGCCCATCGACCTGGAAAAGCTGGAAAAGGTGAGCTTTGTCGATGCCGAGGAGGGCAAGACACAAGAGGGATGGCTGCTGCGCAAAGTGCTGATCCTGCGCCTGAAAAAGGGCACGCTGCAACCCGATACCCAGATCGTTGTGAGCAGCAGCAGCCGGGGCAAGTCCGTCGAACTGACCTGGGCCGAGGTTGATGACGTGGCCAACAGGGTTCTGTTTGATCTGTCCGGGAGGAGTACGCTCAAGCTGGTGTCGACCCTTGAACGGCTGGACGTACGGGACGAGTGGATACAGGATGTGGACAAGATCGAGGTCTGGACGCCATGAAGAAACTGTACTTGACAACGTTTGAGCTTATCTTGCTGGCCATGTTTTCCGCCCTGGTCGTCGTCGCCAAGATCGCGTTCCGGCTACCTCTACAGCTTCCCGGCCATTCGGGGCTCTTTTGGATGGCCATCGTCATCGTTGCTGCCGGCATCGTCCCCAAGCACGGTGCATCCAGCCTTGTCGGGCTTACCTCGGGGATCCTGGCTGCGTTCCTGGGTATGGGTGATTTTGGTGCGCTGAACACCTTGTTGTCCTATACGATGGTCGGGGTAAGCACTGACCTGGCGCTCTGGCTGCTGCAGAAACCTGAAAACATCCTGACGGCGGCGCTAGCCGGAGCGATCGGACACCTGGGCAAGTTTGTGATCAAGTGGGTGCTGGGCGTCCTGACCGGTGTGCCGCTGGGCTTTGTAGCGCTGGGATTGGCATGGTCGCTGGTGAACTATGTCGTCTGGGGTGCACTGGGCGGCATACTCGGTGCGCTGACGCTCAAGGCGCTCAGAAGAGCCGGTTTCTTTGCCTACCTGGCCGAAAAACGCTGACGTGTGTTCGCTTGCCACGTTAGGGGCGTGCTTTGCCTGGTCGTTGCCGGCGGTGTCTCCTTTCGAGATGCCGCCGTTTTTTGTTGGACGAGCACGCGAGTGCTCGATCCGCCTGGCGTACATGTTTGGCACACGCCAGGTGCCAGGCACTTGCGCGGATCCCGCCGCCCGGCGGGGGCCGCCTAGTGCCTGGCACCTTGTCCAGGCGACGGCTGCCGGCTAGTTCCCGGCGACGATCGCGGCCAGGTCTTGCTCTACGCCGGCGATCGGCTTGATGTCAAAATGCTTGACCAGCACATCCAGCACGCCTGGCGAGACAAAGGCGGGCAGCGATGGCCCCAGGCGGATGTGCTTGACGCCCAGGTAGAGCAGCGCCAGCAGGACGATCACTGCTTTCTGCTCGTACCAGGCAATGTCATAGGCGATCGGCAGATCGTTGATGTCCTCCAGGCCAAAAGCCTCCTTGAGCTGCAGGGCGATGTAGGCCAGCGAGTACGAGTCGTTGCACTGCCCGGCGTCAAGCACGCGCGGGATCCCGCCAATGTCGCCCAGGTCGAGCTTGTTGTAGCGATACTTGGCGCAGCC
>JAFGOG010000468.1 GCA_016926595.1 Anaerolineae bacterium | reverse complement strand
GGGCTGGAGTTTGAGACCGCCGACCGCTTTGGGGCCGAGATCGAGGCAGCGGGCGGCTATGCCGCCTGGGAAGCGCAGATGAGCGCCGATCCGGGCCGCTGGGTGTTTCGCCTGCGGGTAGCGCTGCTGATCGCCGAGGCGGCGGTGCGCCATGGCGCCGGACACCCGCCGGGCAGTCCTGGGCGAACGGCCGGGCCTGGCCCATCACGCTCTTAGCCGCTGAATCGCCTCTTCTTCCGAGCAGGCTACCTGCTCACCTGTGGCCAGGGTTTTGAGCACTATCTGGCCAGCCGCCAGCTCGTCGGGACCGAGGATAAGGGCGAAGGGGATGCCCTTGCGATCGGCGTAACGGATCTGCTTGCCCAGCTTCTCCGGCTCCAGGAACTGCTCGGCGTTGACGCCGGCCCGCCGCAGGCGGCCGGCCAGGGCCAGCGTCGGGGCGTATAGCTCCTGGCTAAACAGGGTGACCAGCACGCGGCTGGGCGAGGCCGGCAGGCTGGGGCGCTTGCCGAAATGGTCCAGCAGCACCTCGACGACGGCGTCACCCATGGCGAACCCTACCGCCGCGATCCGGTCGCCACCCACGTCGGCCACCAGGTTGTCGTAACGCCCGCCACCCAGGATGGCCCGGAACCGCCTGGCCCGGTCGTAGGCCTCAAAGACCGGGCCGGTATAATAGTCCAGGCCGCGCACGACGGCGGCATCATACAGCAAATAGTCGGCCACGCCGAATGCCTGGACGACAGCAAAGACCTGGCGCAGCTCATCCGATTCGCGCCACAGCTCGGTGCTGTCCAGCAGGGCACTCAGGCTGGCCAACTGGTCCGGCGACAGGCCGAGATCCGCGGCCCAGGCTTCCCAATCCGCCGGCTGCATCTTGTCCCGGCGGTCGATGAGGTGAAACATGTCCAGACGGCGGTCAGGGCCCACGCCGATTTCAGCCAGTTTTTGGTCCATCAACTGCCGGCTGTTGATGTGAATGGCCACCTCGCCGGCGCTCAGGCCCACGTTACGCAGGAACATGGCGGCGATGGAAACAAGCTCACCGTCGGCGCTGGGGCTGTCGGAACCCACCAGGTCGGCGTTCCATTGAAAGAACTCGCGGGTGCGCCCTCGCTGGGGCCGCTCGTAGCGCCAAAAGGGACCATAGGAAAACCAGCGTACCGGCAGGTTGAGGCTTCCCTGGCGCTGGGCTATCAGCCGCGCCAGGGAAGGGGTCAGCTCCGGGCGCAGCGCCAGCTCGTCGCCTCCCCGGTCTTTCAGGACAAAGGCCTGCTCCCTCACCAGCTCTTCGCCGCTCTTGGCCGCGTACAGCTCCAGGCGTTCAAGGATGGGAGCTTCCCATTCCTGGTAACCAAACTGCTCGGAGATGGAGCGCACCTGGCCATACAGCCAATTGCGAAAAGCCATCGCCTCCGGGTAGAAATCGCGAGTGCCTTTTACGGCCTGAATCGTCGTCTTGGTCACCACAGCCGGCCTCCTTCATCCACTGCTCAGGTGTGCCCATTATACCCAAGCCCGGTTTTTGTGCAAGTCTGGCTCGATCCCGCCTCTGTACTACTTGCCCTTTTTGCTTGACGGTGGTACAATCAAAATGGATTTAACCGGAGTAGGAAGATGATCGTTCGTTTGGCAACACTCGCCGACCTGAACTTTTGCCTGGCGTTGGATCAAGCCAGCGTGACCGACCATGTGTGGCAGATGAAGGTCGATGAGAGCGAGCCTGAGGTCGGCGTGACATTTCACGTCGTCCGCCTGCCGCGCACGATGCGGGCCGAATATCCGCGCAGCACCGACCAGATGATCGAAGACTGGCAGCAACAAGCCGGGTTCCTGGTAGCCGAGATAGATGGCGAGGTGCGGGGGTATGTCGACCTGCTGCCTCAGCCCTGGCAGGGGATGGGCTGGGTGGCCAACCTCGCCGTCGAGCCGGCCTACCGCCGCCGAGGGATCGCCACAGCACTGATGCGCCACGCTGGCCAATGGGCCAAGGGGCAGGGTCTGCGGGGCATGGTGGTGGAAGCGACGACCAAGAATTACCCGGCCATCTGCCTTTACAGGAAGCTGGGGTTCAAGTTCTGCGGTTTCAACGATCACTACTACCCTAACCAGGACATTGCGCTCTTTTTTGTACAGATGCTGCGAAAATAGGTAGTTGATACCTGCTCACCTTCTCCCCGGTTGGGAACCGGCAGGAGGGCAGGCTGGGTGGTCTGTGTAGTGCCGGATGCAGCGGGATCGATTTTTGATGTAGGGCTGGAGTTCGATGGGTGATTTTGGAGCGTTGTTAGCCAGTGGCTTGAACCTGGCAAACCAGGTTCTGTCTGCCACGGTTGTCTTGACTGCATTTTCCCTGCTCATTTACCTGCTGACGCACAATTTTCGCAGCCCGGTGGCCCGCGCTTTCTGCGCGCTGCTGGGCTCGGTATTGATCGTCTACGCCGGCGACGTGGTCCTGTACGAGGCCTCGGCCAGCTCGATCGAGCGCTGGCTTAAATTCCAGTGGATCGGCATCGCCCTGGCGCCAGCGGCCTATCTCCACTTTTCTGCCACCGTGCTGCGCACGACTAACTTGCGGTCGCGCGGCCGGGAGATCGCCATCCTGGCCGGCTATGTGCTCAGTCTCTGTTTCCTGGGCCTCGTCTTTTTCACGCCGTGGGTGGTATACGATGGGGTGTATGTTCCGCAGCAGTCGCACCTGGCCGCAGGGCCGTTTTTCTGGGCCTTTGCCCTCTATTTCTTTGTAACGATAGCCTGGGGCGCGATCAATATTCGCCGCGCCCGGCAACGCTGCCTGACGCGCGCCTCGCGCCGACGGATGACCTACCTGGAGATGGCCTTTTTCGGGCCCGGGCTTGGGGTTTTCCCCTATATGTTACTGACCAGTCTGCCACAGAGCCTGTCGGTCAGCCCTTTTTTGGCCCTGCTCTTTGCCGGCAACGTCAGCGTCCTGGTCATGATCGTCCTGCTGGCCTACAGCGTCGCCTACTTTGGCGTTCTGACACCCGACCGGGCGGTCAAGCACAATCTCATCCACTATCTGCTGCGCGGGCCTTTTGTCGGGGCGATGGTTATCTTTGTCATGCTGACGATCCCCCGAGTCCAACGCATCCTTGGCCTGCCCCGGGACACGGTACTCGTCTTTGCCGTGGTCGGACTGATCGTTTTTTTACAGCTCGCCATTAACCGGCTCAAGCCGGTCATCGATCGCGTCATCTACCGCCAGGATCGGGAAGAGATCTCTTGGATTCAGACGCTAGACCGGCGGCTGCTGACTACAGCCGACCTGAGCGGCTTTTTGGAAAACACTTTGGCGGCCATTTGCGATCTGCTACAGGTGCAGACGGCTTTTGTCGCAGTGTGGGCTGGCGGCGAGTATCGGCTCGAAGCCGGATGCGGCGTTCGAGCCGAGGCCGAACGGTTCCTGGAAGAACAGAACCTGAGCACGCTGACCACGGCCACCGGCGACAAGGAGAACGGCCGGGCCTTTGTGGCTGCCAACCGATTCTGGTTAGCCCCGCTCCACAGCCAGACGAGCGATGTCCGGTTGGGCATCCTGGGCGTGCAGGCCCGGACGGCAATTCCCGACTTGAGCCCTGAAGAAGAGAAGCTGGTTTCGCTGCTCATCGGCAAGGCCCGCGAGGCAATGGAGGATCGCTACCTGCAGCAGAACGTTTTCGACACGCTGCGCCGCATCCTGCCCAATATCGAGCGCCTGCGCCGGTGGCGCAATGTCACGCGCTATGCGGATTCGCCGCCGATGGAGATCATCGAGGACAGCCCGATCTATTCGCCCGAGTTTCCACAGTGGGTGAAGGATGCGCTGAGCCACTATTGGGGCGGGCCCAAACTGACCGATAGTCCACTGTTGGGCATGCGCATCGTTCAGGCTGCGCTCCGCGAGCACAGCGGCAACCCGGCTTATGCCTTGCGCCTGGTACTGACCCAAGCCGTCGAAGGCCTGCGGCCCGAAGGCGAGCGCAAGATGGCGACCGCTGATTGGATCCTGTACAATATCCTGGAAATGAGGTTCCTGCGCGGGCTGCGGGTCCGAGACATAGCCGGGCAGTTGGCGATGAGCGAGTCGGATATGTACCGCAAGCAGCGGGTAGCCATCAACCAGGTGGCCCGGGTGCTGGCCGACATGGAACAGAGTGAAACGGGGTTGGAGAAAGAGGCCGAGGGCAGCAGGGTGAATTAGTAAAGGCGCGGATATGGAGTCGATGGCAGGTTCGCAGGGGAAAGCGCTAGGCGATAGCTATTGGCAGCAGTCGCTGGATGAGGGTTATTGGGCGGCGTTGTTGGAGCAGGGGGAGATTGTCTCACCCGCCGCACTGGCGGCCGATTATCAAGGGCCAGCCGAGCCGGCAACGGAGGTTCCTCCGACCGGGCCAGCACCGGTCCCAGACGACGGGAATGCCTGGTCGGCAGCCCGACACGCCATGGAGAAGGGAGAGCTGTTCTCTTTGATCATCTCGGGCGCCAACCGGGGTGGGTTGTTGGTCGAGTGGAACGGCCTGCCGGGTTTTATCCCGGCTTCGCACCTAAGAGTCATGCTGCACAACATGGATCGGCACGAGCGGATTTCAGAATTGGCGAGCCGGGTTGGCGATTCGCTCACTGTGCGCCTGATCGAGGTCGATCCCGAGCAGAAGCGGCTGGTTTTTTCCGAGCGAGCCGCCTTGACGGAGATGCGGACCAATTCACCGATCCTGAGCCGCCTGTGCGCCGGCCACGTTTGCCATGGCGTGATCAGCAGCGTGACCTCTTTCGGCGCGTTCGTCGATCTGGGCGGCGTGGAAGGGCTGATCCACATCTCTGAGATCTCCTGGGATCGGGTGGGCCATCCCGGCGACGTGCTGGCGCCCGGCCAGGAAGTGGAGGTGTATGTCATGGGCGTCAAAGCTGACCAGGAGCGGATCGCGCTGAGTCTGAAGCGGCTGCGCCCCAACCCCTGGTCGCTGGCCGGGGCGAACTACCAGGTCGGCCAGATCCTTGAAGGCACGGTGACTAACGTCGTCAGTTTTGGCGCCTTTGTTCGGATCGAAGAAGGGCTCGAGGGCCTGATCCACGTCACCGAACTGGCCGAGGGCAACTTTTTGCATCCGCGCAACGTTGTGCGCGAGGGTGACACAGTTAAGGTACGCGTCCTGAATATCGACGCGCCTAATCGTCGCCTCGGCCTCAGCCTGCGCCAGGCCTACAGCGCAGAACTCGACGTGTGAAGGAGTAACAATGAGCCGCCGGCGCACTCGCCAGGTGAAAAAGTCGCCTTCGCTGTGGCAGAGGCTAAAAAACTGGTACGCTACGCACCCGGCAAGGGGGGGGGTGCCGCGAGAGGCGCTCGGCGCAACGCTGCTAATTGTGGCTACGATCACTCTGCTGGGCCTGCTGCATATCTCGGACGGCCAGGTTCTGAACTGGTGGGCCACCGCCTGGCGCCGGTTGTTTGGCTGGATGTCATATCCCCTGATGCTCGTCGCCGGTTATTTGGGTCTATGGCTGATTTGGGGCAGGCTGCAGCAGCGACTGCCGATCACGCCGTCGATGGTGATCGGGATGGAGCTGTTGCTCCTAGTCGTCCTGGCGGCCAGCCATCTGCCACTGGTCGTGCGCCAGGGTCCTGACGAGGCGCTGCTGGCCGCCGGGGAGGGGCGGGCCGGCGGCTATGTCGGCTATGCCCTAGCCGTCCGCCTGGCCGATAGCCTGGGCGTGGTCATCAGCGCCGCGCTGCTGCTGGCGACCTTTCTCTTTGCCCTGTACCTCCTGCTTTCCCTGGCCTGGGCAGACATCGTGGAGCCGGCCGGGTTGGCAATCCGGCATTGGGGCCGGCACATGAGCCGGCGGATCATCGCCGTCTGGCGCCGCTGGCAGGTGTCCCGGCAAGGCGAGCCGGTTGCGCCCGAGCTGCCCGAGATCCCCTGGTGGGAGCGGGAAGCAGATCCGTCCCAATCCAGGCGAGCGAGCAGGGGGTCAGCCAGCCGCCAGCAGAGGGCCAGGCCAGCCTCTCCCCGCCCAAGCGCCGGCCACCTGCCGCCGCTGGACCTGCTAAACCCACCCGCCCCCCATACCTACGGCGACGCCGACGTGCAGCGTAAGATCCAGATCCTGGAAGAGACCCTGTCCAGCTTTGGCGTACCGGCTGAGGTCGTCGAGGTCAACCAGGGGCCGACCGTCACTCAGTTCGGGGTCGATCCCGGCTACGTGGAACGACCGGGGCCAGAGGGGCAGGTCAAACGGCAACGGGTGCGGGTGGCCCGCATCGTGGGGCTGGTTAACGACCTGGCATTGGCCCTGGCGGCATCGCCTATCCGCATCGAAGCGCCGGTTCCCGGCCGGTCGGTGGTCGGCATTGAGGTGCCTAACGACACTGTGTCGATGGTGTCGCTGCGCAACGTGCTCGAATCGCCCGCCTTTGGCCGCATCAAATCCCGATTGGCCATCGCCCTGGGGGAAGACGTGTCGGGCCACCCATTCGCCGTGGACCTGGCGCTCATGCCCCACCTGCTAATCGCCGGAGCCACGGGCTCGGGCAAGAGCGTGTGCATCAACGCCATTATCTGCTGCCTGCTGTGCAACAACACACCCAACGATCTCAAGCTGCTGATGGTCGATCCCAAGATGGTAGAGCTGGTCGGCTATAACGGCATCCCCCACCTGATGGCGCCGGTGGTGGTGGACGCCGAGCAGGTCGTCGGCGGCCTGGCCTGGATCACCCGCCAGATGGACCAGCGCTACAAGCTGTTCAACAAGGCCGGTGTGCGCAACCTGGAGGAGTACAACCGGCAGGTCAGCCGCCGCAAGCACAGTGACGAGGAGCCGCTGCCGACCCTGATCGTGTTGATCGACGAGCTGGCCGACCTGATGATGGTCGCACCCGACGAGGTCGAGCGTCACGTCTGCCGGATTGCGCAGATGGGCCGGGCGACCGGCATCCACCTGGTGATCGCCACGCAGCGACCGAGCGTGGATGTGGTCACCGGGCTGATCAAAGCCAACTTTCCGGCGCGGATCAGCTTTGCCGTTACCAGCCAGACTGATTCACGGGTGATCATCGACCAGGGCGGGGCGGAGCAACTGCTCGGCCGGGGCGACATGCTGTTCATGGCTCCCCAGCAGCCGGCACCGCTCCGGCTACAGGGCTGCTTTGTGTCTGACAAGGAGATCGACCAGTTGATCGACTTTTGGCGGAATGAGGAGCCGAGCTGGCCTGAGCAGTTACCACTGCCCTGGATGGAAGATACGGGAGAGGAGGCCAGCGACGACCTGTTGGAGCAAGCCATCAAGCTGGCACAAGGGCGGGATCGCTTATCGACTTCGTTCGTGCAACGCCAGTTGCGGATCGGCTTTCCCCGCGCCGCCCGGCTGATGGACCAGTTGGAGGACGAGGGGATCGTCGGCCCTGACGAGGGGGGGGGCCGCGGCCGTGAGGTGTTGATCGGCAGCAAGCCGGGAATCGATTTCAGTGAGATAGATGACCGGCTGCCTGGCGAAGAGCCGTACTAACAGGCCATCCTCCCGCAGGTCTGGCCCATTCCCTTTGGCCTGGGCGCCGCGCGAAACCTGCGAGAGGCTCAGGAGGATGCTATGATCCGTATCGGTACCAGCGGCTATAGTTACGACGACTGGGTCGGCCCATTCTACCCAAGCAACCTCAAAAAAACGGACTGGCTGGAATTCTACGCCCGCCACTTTGACACGACAGAGCTCAACTTTAGCTATTATCGCCAGCCCGAGGCCGGGATGCTGGAACGGATGGCGGCCAAGGTGCCGCCCGGATTTGTGTTTACGATCAAGGCTTTTCAGGGCCTGACTCACGAGCGGGCCGAGGATAACGCCGGCGAGTTCCAGACTTTTGTCGAGGCGCTGGCGCCGCTGATCGAGCAGGGCAAGTTCGGCTGCGTGCTGGCCCAGTTCCCCTTTTCCTTCCACGCCACGCCGGAAAACGTCGACTATGTGAAGCTGTGCCGCGAACGGTTCGGAGACCTGGCGGCGGTGATCGAGTTTCGCAACCGGGAGTGGCTGACGCCGGCGATCTTGCAGTTTCTGCGCGAGCAGCGGCTGGGGTTCTGCTGTGTAGACGAGCCGCAGTTTAAGAGCCTGATGCCGCCCATCGCCGAGGCGACGGCGCAGGTAGCGTATGTTCGATTTCATGGGCGGAACGCGCAAAAATGGTGGAGGCACGAGCACGCCTACGAGCGGTACGATTACAGCTACTCGGACGAAGAGCTCGGAGAGTGGGCGCCCAAGATCGAAAAGCTCGCCGCCGAAGCCGAAACCACCTTTGCCTTTGCCAACAACCACTTCCAGGGACAGGCGATCACCACGGCTCGCCAACTCGCCATGCTGCTGGGGCAGGGAAGAAACGGATCCTGATCTCGGGGCGACAGGGTTTGCCAGGAAGGCCGGCCGCCCCCGAGACGGACGCGGGAGCGTTAAGATGGAGGGCCTGCAAGCGTATGAGACGGCTGCTTTTGACAAAGCAAGTCGCCTGGAGTAGAATGTTGGATCGCTAAACACCTATCCGATACCGGGCAGTAGATGTAATCTGTAGCAAGGGGTTGATTGATATGTCTGGACACAGCAAGTGGGCAACCATTAAACGGAAAAAGGGCGCGACGGACGCCAAGAGGGGGCAGATCTTTACCAAGTTTGGCAAAGAGATCGCCATCGCCGCGCGCGAGGGTGGGCCGGACCCAGATACCAATTTCAAGCTGCGGCTAATAGTCGAAAAGGCCAAATCGGCCAATATGCCCAAAGAGAATATAGAGCGGGCTATCCGCCGCGGCGCCGGCCTGGAAAAGGGCGCTGCTTTGGAAGAGGTCATGTACGAGGGCTATGGGCCGCACGGCGTGGCGGTCCTGGTTCACGTGGTGACCGACAACCGCAATCGGGCCGTGTCTGATATCCGCCGCCAGTTCAACCGGATGGGCGGCGCTCTGGGCGAGGCCGGCTGTGTCGCCTGGCAGTTCGAGGAAAAGGGTTATATC
>JAFGOG010000467.1 GCA_016926595.1 Anaerolineae bacterium | reverse complement strand
GTGGAGCTGCTGGCCTACCTCTCCGATCGGGAGAGCTATCGTCCCGGAGATACAGTGGAGGTAACGCTTTATTGGCGCGCGCTGCGATCGTTGGAGCAGGATTACAAAGCGTTTGTACACCTGACCGACGCGGCGATGACGCGCCAGCCGGCGCAGCACGACGGCGACCCGGTGGCCGGTTATACGCCGACGACGCGCTGGCTGCCCGGCGAAATAATCGCCGACACCCATAGCCTGCTGCTGCCAGCCGACCTGCCTCCGGGCCGCTATCGGCTGTGGGCTGGGATGTACGAGTATGGAGCAGTGCGCAACCTGGCGGCGGAGGCTGGCTCGGCGCCGGGCGTCATAGTGGCTGATAACCGCATCCTGCTGGGCGAGGTGGAGGTGGTGGGCAGGTGAGCATCGGCAGGCGGTGGAAGTGGTGTATGCCTGTGGCCGGGCGGGGTCATCGCTGCACCGGCACCCTGCTTTGGGCTAGAGCTGTCTCGCAGAGAGGCGGCGCGTCTCTCTGCGCCGCCACCATAGAACCGCCCCAGGCAAACTGGCCATGTAGATGATGACCTGCATGGCCAGGGACCAGGCCAGAGCCTCTGGCTGCGGGATCAGGTCAGTCAGGTTGTGGTATAGGGCCACGAATACCGCCTGGTTCACCCCCAGCCCCGAGGCGATGGAGGGGATGTATATGGCGAAAGGGGTGAGAGGCGTCAATATCAACACCCAGGCCAGTGGCACTTTTGCCCCCACGGTTATCGCCCCCAGGTAGTTCACCACACATGTTCCCGCGACGGTGGCCAGTCCCAGGCCGTAGGCGACCAGCACGCTGCGGGCATTCGTCCGGTACAGTTGCACCGAGTCGGACAGCCTCAGATAGAGTGGCAGAAGAGGGCGCAGCAGCTTTGGCTGGAACAACCGCTCCATGAACCGGCGCAGCCGCTGGCTCAGCATCACGCAGGCGACCAGGACAAGCGCGGCGAGGATCGCCGCCGTCGTGGCCAGTAGCCAGATAAGTTCGTAACGTCTCAGCCCCAACACCGCAAAAGCCAACCCCGCTGCGCCTGCGGTTAGGAAGGCCGCCATGCCGATCAGGCGGTCCATCAATACCGACACGGCGACTTGGGCGGACTGCTCCGGGTTGCTGCGTGCCAGGTCCCATCCCCGCGCAATGTCGCCGCCGATCATGCTCAGGGGCAGGTTGGCGAAGAACAGGCCGACCAGGTTGTGCCGGAACAGGCTGCGGTAGGGGACGCGCATGCCCAAGGTGTGCAGTAGGCACTGCCACTTGAGCACGTTGAGGCCGATGGAGGCAAAATAGACAGCCAAGGCCAATGCCCAGGGACCTGGCCGGATTTTGGAAAGGATGCTGTCCCAATCCGCACCTAGGATGGTGGGCCGGGTGCAGATGTAGGCGATCAGACCCAGGCTGATCGCGACTTTGAGCAGCGTGAGGAGCCTATCTCTCACCGGCCCGCCCTGCCTGCGGCGATTCCGCTTCCACGCTGCCTACTGGCTCTTGATCCGCATGTAGTACATCACTGAGGTCAGGTACTCCTTGGCGGTCATCTTGTAGGGGAACATGCGGTACTTGAGGGCATATCCCTTCCACAGCTTGTAGGTCAACCAGAAGAGCCGGTTCGGCGGCAGGCGGATCAAGCGCCGGATGACCGGCAGCAGCCGGGGGAATTCGATGCCCAGGGCAGCAAGTTTCTGCAGGTTCTCGATCTGTCGCTTTTCCGCCTCGCTGCCGAACTTGATAATCGTGTCGTCGCTCAACGAGCCCGACAGGTCATCAAAGGTGCCCATCATCCAGCCGTTTTTGTAGGCCCACTCGCCCAGCTCCGTCTTGGGATAAGGCTGAAAGAGCAAGACGTTGGCAAGGGCCGGCCGACATTGGGCGTTGAGCTCCACGGTCTCAAAATCGGTCTCCAGGCTGCCGGTAGGCAAACCCAGCATGTTGTTGGTGCTGAAGGCGATGCCGTGGCGGCGCATGATCTCGGCGGCGCCCAGAATCTGCTCGCGGCTCATGTTCCGCTTGAGTACGGCGTTCCGCAGCCGGTCGTTGCCTGACTCTAAGCCAAAGCTCGCCGACACGCAGCCGGCATCCTTGAAGAGGGCGATCTTTTCTTCGGTGACCAGGTTGGCGCGCACCTGGCACCAGAAGGGCAGCCCCACTTGAGCCTTGTAGGCGGTCATGAACTCTTGTAGCCACTTGTCTTGTAGGATGAACGTGTCGTCCATGAACAGGACAAAGCGCACGTCGTGCTTGGACACTACTTCCTGGATCTCACGGATGACGTTCCCCGAGCTCCGCCGACGAAAGCGCCGGCCCGTACCACCGTATAGGTCCGAGTAGGACTTGTTGAAGCAGAAGGCACAGTCGTAGGGGCAGCCGCGGCCGGTGATAAAGGGCTTGATCTTGGTCCGCCGGCTCGGTTTGTGGGCGGCATAGAGGAGTTCCCGGTCGGAGAAGGGAAGCTTGTCCAGCTCGGCGTCGGTGAGGAGGGGGCGGAGAGGGTTGCGGGTGATTTCTCCGTTGAGATTGAACCACCAATTGGCGATGCCTGTATTGGTCAGCTCCACGCCCTGGTCATTTCGGCGGAGGGCATTCAGCAGATCCAGTGTGGCGTACTCGCCCTCGCCGATGCAGATGCCATCCACTCCCTCATGCTCGATCATCTCTGGGAAGAAGGTGGGATGCGGCCCACCGAACACCGAGAAGACGCCAGGCAACTGGGCTTTTATGCGCTGGTTGAGCTCCAGGTACGAGGTATGCGGCCCGGTGTAAACGGTGTAGGCGAGCACATCGGGCCGCAGGCGCAGCGCCGCAGCGACTGGGTCCTCCTCGGTGGCGACGACCAGGCTTACCTGATGTCCCGCCTGCTTGAGCACGCTGCTGATAAGCAGGACGCCCTGCGGCTCGTTGTCGATCTCTCTAATGATGAATAGAAGATGCAATGTACCCTCCTGGTTCTGGATCAAATGCCAGACAAAAATCGGAATGAAAAGGATCGTGTGTGGCGCGGCGCACCGGAAAAGCACCGGCGCCTTGCACCGGAAAAGCACCGGCGCCTTGCACCGGAAAAGCACCGGC
>JAFGOG010000466.1 GCA_016926595.1 Anaerolineae bacterium | reverse complement strand
TCCAGCGGCATGAGCAGTCCTACCGGCTCGCCTCGATACGTGATGATATAGCGTGCCCGATTCTCCCGAATCTGGCGCACAATCTCTGAAGCCTGCGCTTTAAGCTCCCGCACCCCTACGTCTGGCATTTCCCACTCCTTCCCAGAATGTGGTCCCTTTCGTAACTACATTATACTCAAATTCGAGGCCTCGTCAAGTAGCCAACACGAAGCTGCGAGTACAGGCCACTCACATGGCAGATGCGCTTGCTGCCCGATCCAAAAGAAAAGCCGCTGCCAGGCACCGATTGATGCATAGCAACGACTTTCTAATATCCAAGATCGAGCGGACTTGCTCTTGACTCGCAGTATCTATTGCCCTATGCAGCCTCTTCCCGAAGCAAACGTCTGAATTTGTACCCGTAGATTGGAATTGATCCGTCAATGGCAGGTTCTGATCGAGCTATAGCTAGCCTACGGTTCGCCTGCCTTCGCCATTACTGCCGAATACACTCGCTCGCTCATCCGAAAGTCTGTTTGCCGCAAGTCGGCTAGGACTGAGCCAACGGTGTCGATCAATCCAGCCTGCTTCGCCATCAAAAGCACCCCCAATGTCCCCGCGACAGGCAGCCCTATCAGACCGGCCTTCCGCCGTGCCAGTTCATCGTCGAGCAGCACATACCGTGCACCCAATTCTTGCCCCAACACGATGGCTTCGCTCTCCCCAATGTCGAGCGACTCTTGCAGCAGGTCGACTGCGAGTCGATCCTTGATGGGAGTGGTACGGATCCATTCTGCCTCGGCGACCTCTTTGCTGCCCGGTTCGTCCCGTCCTTGAGCGACCACCTCCTCGTACACAGCTTGAGGAATCGCTATCTCTCCAAACAAGCTCTTCAGCAGCTCAAGACGCCCGAGGGTCGCCAGGGCGATCAACGGGCTGGAGTTGGAGACCACCGTTTGGGGCGGAGTGGTCATCTCTTCCACTCATCGACAGCGCGGAATTCGTTTTCCAACTCCTCATCGCTGTAGTCAAAGTAGGGAATCCCTTTGCGCGCCATGAGCCGTATAAACTCCATTTTTCGGATGCCGAGGAGTTCGGCAGCTTTGCCCGCAGAGATCTTGTGTTCCAGATATAACCCAAGCACCGAGAATTCTTTGATCGCTTCTTCTGCTTCTCCCTTCGAAAAACCCAGCCTGGAGTAGAGAGCCTTGGGAAGCGTCACTTTCAGAACCATCGTTTCCACGCGTACCTCCATCTACTGCCTCTCAAACCGGTGCACCTTCACGCTTCCGATTATACAGCAACACCTTGGTTTTGACAACAGCACTGCGTCCTCGAAGCGATCCAAAAGAAAAGCCGTTGCCAGGCGACACTCGACGCCCGACAACGGCCTATTCAGACGCAGCAATATGCAGCGGTTCTGGCCTTATGCTGCCTGTTCCTGGGCCAGGCGCTTCCTAAATTTGTAGCCATAGATTGGATTTGATCCGTCATGCCCAAGTGCTAATCGAGCTATGAAGTCGCTTGGCCTAGAATAATCGGATCTGCGGTCACGGCGCCCAAGAAGTTCGTCATCTATCTTGACCGATCCCCATCGTGATGGTATACTCTCGGGTGAGGACAGACTTGTCCATGATTGATGGATTCAGGATCAAATGAGGGAGGCAATCGTGGAACAGACAACTACACTTGCACAGCGGATCTGTGAGCAGGCTCGACAATTACCCGAGACCAGCTTGCTGGAGTTAGAGCGCTATATCGAATTTCTCCAGTTCCAGGTGGATCGCCACCAGTCGCTGAAAGAACGTCTGGCCAGGGACTATGACAAGTTGGCAGCTTCTTATGAGGAGCTGGCGGGAGAACTATCGGACGAAGTTTGGATGCTCGCTGAGAATGAGGCGCTATATCGCGTTGAGAAAGACACAGGTCTCTAAATGCGTGTTCAACGCGGGGACATCTTTATGGCCAATTTGGACCCAACCGTGGGTGTGGAGCAATCTGGTACACGTCCCGTACTGGTTGTGCAATGTGATCTTGCCAATGAACGCATTCCGACGGTGACGGTTGTTCCGCTAACTTCGAACATGCGGACCGCTCGCTTTTTGTTCACAGTCGTAGTCACTACAGCCGAATCAGGATTGAGTGCGGATTCGGTTATTCTCGTCTTTCACGTCCGTACATTGGACAAAGAACGCTTGATTCGCAAAATGGGCCATCTTCAGTTTGAGACCATGGCCAAAGTAGATCGGGCCCTGGCACTCCATCTTGGGCTTGCTCTCCCTTAGCCTTTCGCGCGATTGGGAGTTCGATCAAAAGGCCGTTGCAGAGCACCATTAGACGCCCGACAACGGCCTCTTCACGCAGAAATTAGCAGCGTTTCTTGCTTAATGCCGCCTGCCCCTGGGCCAGGCGTTTCCTAAATCTGTAGCCGTAGATTGGATTCGATCCGTCAACCGCCGCTGCTGATCGCGCTTTGACATCTCTCGATCCCGTCCGATGCCAGCCCCACCTTCACAACAGCTCGCTCACTTTATCACTCGTCATGTCATAGTCGCGAAGGATCTTGGACATCAGCGAGGCCCGATCGTTTCGCCACGATGCACCGGCAGGCGTCATGGTAGGCCGCTTGCCAGTTCGCCCCCGCTTGCCCGCTGCCACGATGGCCGGGACAAAGCTAGCCGTTATCGATGCCTGGTTATCAGCGGCAGGTACACCTGCTGGCCCGGCATGAGCGGTACCTCCCAGACCCGGCTATTGTCCCAGAGCCCGGCGGACGCCATCGCCTGCCCGTTCACCTCAAAGCGGACCGTCCGTCCCACCTGACCGCAACCCCGGGCATAGCCAGAGCTATCCGCCAGCACGCTGACCCGGTACACCGCCCGGCCGCCCAGCTCCATTGTCTCGCCCCTACCGCACAGCCGGTCCCCTACCCAGGCGGTCACCTCCATCCCCGGGAACGGGCTGAACCCGGATCCGGCCAGCACCGCCCCATAGAAGGTCGCCGGCGGCTCCCCGGGGATGAGATCCAGGGCCATCGACTCGAGACCACCCTTCAGATAGAGGGTGATGTCCTGGGTGACGGTGATCCAGTACGTCTGGCCAAAGGCCAGAGTGTGGAGGGTATTGTACGCCGGGTCCCAGGTCACGTCGTACACTCGCCAGCCGTGAAGCGGGTCAGGGTCTGTCTCCTCCCAGCCATAGACGGTGGTGAAAAAGCCGTCCAGCGCGGCCAGGGCCTCGCCGATGGGCCGCGTGCCATTCACCGGGTAGCCAAAGTTGTTCCAGCCCGGGCCGTAGAGCGGGATCTCCAGGCTGGACATGAGGGAGTAGGTGCCCGGTCCGCGTGCCGGCGCCGAGGCGACGTTGTAATACAGGTCCACCTCTGTCGGCAGAGGTTGCCACTCAGCTCCATCCCAGAAATAGACCTTCAACCACGGCTCTTCTCCGGGCGGGACATCGCTGCCCAGGTAGCCAAAGGCGACCGAAGCGCCTGCCAGGTCGGGCGCGCTGAGCGTGGCCGCCAGCCGGTAGGCTTGCCCGACCACGGTCGCCCAAGCGGGCGGTAAAGGCAGCGCGGACAGCGCCTGCAGCGACAGAAACTCGCCCTCCTCGAACTCCAGGCCCTCACCAAAGAGCATCATCTGGCCGTCCGACGACATGACCGGCGCCGTCCGCGACCACTGGTGGCCGGGGCTGCCGCGCGGCGCCGTCCGCGACCACTGGTGGCCGGGGTTGCCGCCCAGGGCATAGCCGGTGACCACCTCCCGGCGCGGCTCGGGTTCTTCGACCCACACCTGGACGGTGCCCTCGAAGGTCGGCTCGTCCAGCAGGAAGGTCCCGCCGTACTGCCCGCCCCCTTCCACCAGCGCGATCGCCGCCGGGGCCGGATAGTTGGCCGGGAAGAGGCGCGCCTGCAGAGGCAGGCCCGCGGCGGCATTTGTCACCACTACCTCCAGGGTGCGCGACGTGACCGGCGTGACCAGTACCTGCGGCTGCCAGCCTGCCACGGCGACCAGGTCGAGCTGGCGGTCGTGCTCTGCCAGCACCTCGCAGCCCAGACGCTCCTTGGCCGGATGGAACAAGCACAGCCGGTCGCCGGCTCGCGCGCCGCGGGCCAGCACCTGGTCGAGTGTCGGCTGGCCGAGGTCGACGAGCCGGCCGTCCTGGAACAGGTAGGCCCGCGCCCCCGCGCCGGGGACGACCCGGCCTCCATCCTGGAACAGGGTAAAGATGGGCACCTCCAGGGGCAGTGGAGACGTGATCGGCTCCATGAGCTGGATGCGGGTCAGGGCCAGGGGTAGGACGATGGGGCCGGCGTTGGCCGGCGCGGCGTGCAGCCAGGGATAGAGCGCCTCGACCGTGGCCCAATCGGAGCGCCCGGTGGTCCGGTGCGAGAGCGTCTGCTCGCAGGCAGGCAGCCAGCCCCCGTCAGGATGAAGCTCGCTATAGTCGTCGCGGTAGGGGTCAGTCATGGCCGTACCCGTGCAGGAGTCGATGGGGATCAGTCTCCCCTGCTCGTCAAGGCCCAGATAATTGTCGTCCTGGAACAGCGCAAAGTGGGCCAGCTCGTGAGCCAGGGTCCGCGGCCAGTCCTCGCCCAGGCTGCCGCCGGGATCGCCGTAGCGGTTCCAGGTGGCGCCCATGCGTACCTGGCCCGGGGCGTAGGTGACCGTCACCGTCAGCGGGTCGGTGATCACGGAGGAGACAATGCCGCCCTTGACTGCGGAGGGGCGGAGCTGGTTGGTGGCATAGACGCGCATGTAGGCGTCGTTCCAATACTGGCGGTCGTGGTACACCGTGACGCGGCCGAGGGCGGCCTGGCCGTTTGTCCAGTCGTACAGGAACTCGGAGGTGCGGCCGAGATCGTACTGGAGCTGGGCCAGAAACTGCTCATCCTTGCGGGCGTCCCACTCCAGCGAGATGGTCGGGTTGAACAGGACCAGCGCGTTCTCTGCCGACACGGTGAGGGTCTGGACACCCAGAGCCGAGACGGTGTAGGCATCGAGGCCGGTGGGGGTCGGGGCGGCGCTGGTGTAGTACAGGGTGTAGCTGCCTGTATGGGTGATGGGCAGCAGCGCCACCAGCTCGTCGCCGAGGGCGATCTCCCCATAGCCCGCGAGGTAGCCGACGGGGTTGGTGCGGAAGGGCCGGCCTCTGCCGTCCCGGTAAGGCTCGAACGAGCCGCTCTGGCCGCCTGGCAGCCGGTAGGCGATGGCGCGGGGGGCCGGGTCCGTCCCGTGCATGACGCGAACCTGCGAGCCGCGCAGCCGGAAGGGCAGGGTCAGCGCGCGGCGGGACTCGAACTGGTAGGGTCCGGGACCGGTGAAGCCCTGGTAGACGTCGAGGCGCAGGACAGCATTGTCGCAGGCGCCAAGGACGCCACTGCTATAGATGTCCCAGGTGTAGGTATGCTGCGTGCCGGTGGGTGAGGGGGACGCTGCAAGGTTGGTGGTGATGGTGCCGGCGGCGGCGATGGCCGGGTGCCAGGTGCTGCCGCCGTCAAGCGAGTAGAACGCTTTGACGAGCCGGGCGGGATCTGATTCGGGGTCGTAGAGGGTGTAGGTTATCGACAGGACCGGCCCGTCGAGCACAACGGCGGAGGAATAAGGCACGGCAGCATCTCCCCCGGGATGCTCGATCTGTGCCCTTGACGGCCAGATCGAGGTCGCCGTCGCCGTCCCAGTCGCCCCAGGCGACGCTCCGGGTATCGGTAGCGGCCGATGACCAGGCCAGCGACAGGTTGCCGCCCGAGTTCTCGTAAACCCGCGCGCCGGCATAGCCCACGGCGAGGTCGAGGTCGCCGTCGCCGTCCCAGTCGCCCCAGGCGACGCTGGAGCCCCCACCTCCTCCATCCCAGCCAAAGCCGGCGGCGGGATCGAGCCTGAGAGTGCCCTGGACCTCGTCGTACTCGTAAACTCGTGCGCCCGCGGCCAAGTCGAGGTCGCCGTCGCCGTCCCAGTCCCCCCACGCCACACTGTGGGTCCAGTCCGTCTCGCCCGAGGACCAGGCCGGTGACAGGCTGCCGCCCACGTTCTCGTACACCCGGTTAGGCGCGCCACTATGGCCCACGGCGAGGTCGAGGTCGCCATCGCCGTCCCAGTCGCCCCAGGCGAGGCTACGGGTATTGTCGGTGTCGGCCGATGACCAGGCCAGCGACAGGCTGCCGCCAGAGTTCTGGTATACGCGCTTGGGAGCGCAGCGCTCCCCGTGGTAGCCACAAAAGGGGCCGGTAGCCAGGTCGAGGTCGCCGTCGCCGTCCCAGTCGCCCCAGGCCAGGCTCTGGGTGTTGTCGATCTCCCCAGAGACCCAGGCCGGCGACAAGGTTGCGGCCACGTTTTCATATACGCGGCTGGGCTGGTTGTAGTTGGCCACGGCCAGATCCCAGTCGCCGTCGCCTTCCCAGTCGCCCCACGCCACACTCTGGCTGGCGCCGGTTTCCGCGGAGCGCCAGGCCAGCATGAGACTGCCTCCGGCGCTCATATAGATACAGGCGCCCAGCGACTGGTGGCCGATGGCCAGGTCGAGGTCACCATCGCCGTCCCAGTCCGCCCAGGCGACGCTGTGGGTCACGCCAGACTCGGGCGCGGTCCAGGCCGGAGAGAGGCTGCCGCCCATGTTGTCATACACACGGCTGCCCGAGCCATTCCGCCCGGCCGCCAGGTCGAGATCTCCGTCCGCGTCCCAGTCGCCCCACGCGACGCTGGTGACGTTGCTCGGCTCGGACTCGGACCAGGCGAGCGACAAACTGCCGCCTCCGTTGGCGTATACTCGGAGGGGTTGGCCATCGTTCCCCACGGCCAGGTCGGGGTCGTTGTCGCCGTCCCAATCGCCCCACGCCACGCTCTGCGTGTTGTCGATTTCAGGGGAAGACCAGGCAAGTGACAGGCTTCCTCCCAGGTTCTCGTATACGCGGTTCGGCTCATGGTAGTTCCCCACGGCCAGGTCGGGGTCGCCGTCGCCGTCCCAGTCGGCCCAAGCCAGGCTGTAGGTCGAATCGAAGAGGGGCGCTACCCAGGCGAGCGACAGCGAGCCGCCGGCGTTCTCGTACACCCGGCTGGGCTCGTACGCATTGCCCACGGCCAGGTCGGGGTCGCCGTCACCGTCCCAATCGGCCCAGGCCACGGCGGTCGTGTAGGCGATCTCGGCCGAGGACCAAACGAGCGACAAGGCGCCGTTCTCGCTTTCGTATACCCGGTTCGGTTGATCGCGGTTGCCGACGGCCAGGTCGAGGTCACCGTCGCCGTCCCAGTCGGCCCAGGCGACACTCTGGGTGTCGTCGACCTCTTCGGACGACCAGGCCAGGAGCAAGTCGCCGGGCCAGGCATGTGCCGGACGCAGGGGATGGCTCACCAGCAAGAGCCCCAGTGCGAGCATGAGGACGGCGAAGCGCTTCGCGGCCGCAAGCGACCGCCAGCCCGCGAAGCGAGCTGGGAAGAAACGCATCGGTGCACGAACGCGGTGATTCATGGATTACCTCCACACTGAACGTTCTTGAGCGACTGAGGTCGCTACTACCGCGTACGGTGTGGGAGTAGTGGTTTGGCATGGTGGAGGGCTGTGGTGATTCGGTGCTGCCCGCGAGGGCCAGTAGTTCGAGTGCACTTGGCCTAGCCCATCCGCGTCGAGATTCCTGCTGCGGTGGCGTCTCGCGCGGTGCCTAGCCCGGTAAGGGTATCGCGCGCCTGGCGGAGCAGTGCCGCACCGCGGTCCGCCTCACCCCCGGCGAGCAGGGCGCGGCCCATCTGCACCCGGGTTCGAGCTGCCTCGTACGGGTCGCGCTCCTCCAGCAGCTTGAGGCCTGTCTCAAGCGCCACCATGGCCGGCTCGATCTGGCCCGTGGCCAGAAGAGCCTGCCCCAGCGCCCGCCGCGCCGTGCCCTCCTCCAGCGGATCCAGGTCCTCCACCTCGCCGGCCTGGGCCACGGCCTTCTCGGCCAGGGCCACGGCCTCCTCTAGCTTTCCCTGGGCCAGGCGCAGCTCGGCCCACAGCCGGTAGATCTCGACGAGACGCGCCCGGGCCGGCATCTCCAGGGCCAGTTTCTCCGCCCGGCCTATCGACTCTTCGGCCGCCGCCGTCTCTCCCAGCCGGATCTGCAGGTCGGCCAGGGCCGGAAGAGCATAGACCATCTGTTCCTTTCGGTAGCTGCCGGCCAACTCCAGAAAGCGGGCCAGGTGCAGCGCGGCGCTGTCATACTCGCCGCGTTTGGTTTGCAGAATCCCCGAGCTCGATTCGAGCTGGATGCGGCGCTCGACATCGCCCAATCGCTCCACCAGGTCCAGCGCCTGCTCATACGTCGCCGCCGCCTGGTTCCAATCGCCGCTATACTCGTGGATCATCCCCAGGTTGTGGAGTGCCGCTGACTCGTTCCAGCGATCCCCTACCTCGCGGAAAATCGCCAGGGCCTACTGGTAATACTCCCCTCCCTGGACGAGATCCCCCTGGCAGCAGTACGCCACCCCCAGGTTGTTCAAGGCCCGCGCCCGCACGTCCGAGGCACCCGCCGGGACCAGCTCCAGGGTTTGCCGTAGGGCTTTCACCGCTGTGGCATACTCGTCCTTGGCGATCAGCAGCGAGCCCATCTGCAGCCGGGACAGCGCCTCCTCCAGTCCGCCGGCCTCGGCCAGTTCGTCCAGGCCGCGCCGCAGCCAGTCCAGTGCCTGGTCCGGCGACTCGCGCTCTAGCAACCGGGCGATGCCACGACAGGCGCGGGCGATCCGTTGCCGCGACTGGGGTGAATCGGGCAACATCTCCTGTTGGGCCAGGCCTTCCCGGTAGCTGGTCAGCGCGGCATCGCCCTCACCCAGGAAATCGTACAGCTCGCCCCGGCCCAACAACACCTCCACCCACCGCTCGATCGGCAGTTGCTGGGCGGTGAACGATTCCAGGACCGCGCGCAGATCGGTGGCGAGAAAGGCGTTGATGCACGCATGAACGTTGCCGGCGGCGAGTGGCACGGCGCGCCCGTGCTCGCCGGCCCGCTGGAAGTGGCGCGCCGCCTTGAGGCGGTCGCCCACCTCGTCGCTCACCTCCCACAGCTCGCCGGCGCTCTTGTGCAGCGCCGCCTCTTCCTCTGGACCTAACCGGGCACGCACCAGATGGGCGTCCACGTCCTGCAGCGTCCAGGTGCCGTCCTCCGGCGCATAAGCCACAAAGTAGCTGCGCGCCAGCTCGTCGAGAACCGGCTCTTCCGCGGCCCCCTCATTTCCGGTTAGCCGGCCTACCATCGCTGCGGTCACCGGCTCTTCCAGCACCGCCAGAACCTCCATCACCTGGCGCTCGCCGGGGCTCAGGTGCCCCAGGCAGCGCTCGGCCAGCGACCGGGTGATCTCTCGCCCAAAGATCGTGGCATCGCCGAGCAGGGTGTCCAGGCTCAGGCGCGGGTCGCGGCGCAGCAGACCGGCAATCTTGGTCAGCGCAAACGGCACTCCCCCGGCCTGCCGCACGGCCTGGGCGAGGAGCGCCTCGCCCGCGTCGCGCAGGCGGTACCGGCCTTCGGGGTCCAGGTCGCGCAGTAGCTGCACGCCGTCGCTCTCCTCGAGCCCCGATTCCAGATTATAGCCGCGAACATAGGGCACGGCCTCGTCCGGCACCGGCACATCCTGCCGGCTGGTCACGATCAGCCGGATCGGCCCGCCCGACTCCAGGCACGCTTCCAGCCACAGGCGCAGCCCGCTGTCGGCCACCTGGCCCGCCTCGTCCAGGGCTGCCTCCATGCCATCCAGCACGACCAACAGGACCTCATCCTCCTGCACCGCATGCACCATCTGCTCGATCAAGAAGCAGGCCTTCTGCTCGATCGTCGCCGCCGGGTCCTGCCAGCGATGCCCCAGTAGCGCCGCCGACGGCTCGCCCAGCAGTGCCCGCAGATCGGCATACAGGCGGTCCAGGGTCAAGCCCGTCCGCCCCGGGCTGAAATAGGCCACGCCGGCAACCGGCAGGCTGCCCCCGTCCAGGCTCAAGGAGCCGCTCTCCGCTTCGATCATCACCCGGCTGACCAGTGCCGTCTTGCCATAGCCACCCCGCCCGACCACGGAAATGAGCCGCACATCCGAATCGGCCAGGCGGCTGCGCAGCCAGGCAGTCTCGGCCGTGCGGTCGCGAAACGTGGCGCGCATGTCGGGCCGCACGGGGGTATTGACCACGCGCTTGCGGGGCTGCGGAGAAGAAGGCGGTGCGATCTCTTTGATCGCTGCCAGGATCCTGTTGAGCAGATGGATCTCCTGCCGGTGTTGGGCGGTAACGCGCTGCAGCACAGAGTCGAACCCTTCGTCCAGGCGTCTTTCGATCCGGCCGGTGGCCGATATCAGATCGGCCATACTGTCGGCCCAGGCGTCCATGCCCGACCCGGCAGGCGGCTGGGCCAGCTCATCCAATCGTGCCAGAACGGTGGCCTGGCCCTGTGCCAGGCGGCCTACCTGTGCACGCAGCCCTTCCAGCATGAGACGGTTAAAGGCACGCCACGCCTCGGGGCGTTTTTTGAGATTCTCACCCAGGTGGACCAGGGTGCGGTCCATCAGAAATCGCCGCAGGTGCGGCTGCAGGTCTGGCAGCTCCGCCAACAGGCTTGCCGGGGCCGACAGATGGGGTGCTACCGCCTGCTCAAAGAAGGCATCGGCCAGTGCCTGAGGTTGGTCAGTCTCCAGGTAGCTATACACCGAGACCGCCGCCCGGTCCACTGGCGGCTCAAGCGGCAGCAACCGCCCGCCGCTCCACGCCTTGTCCAGGCCCCGCAGGCAGTCACAGATCTGTTCCGCCAGGGGGTCTCGATCGCGCCATAGCTTGGCCGCGGAGGGCCGCAAGGGGTAGACCACTTCTGGCGGTACGTCGCGTCCCTTCTGTCCCCAGGCCTGGGGAAAACAGGCCGCCCCCCCAATGTCGTACAGCGCCTCTCGAAACGCGTCCCGAAACGCGGTCTGAAGGTCGTGATTGATACGCTGCTTTTCGGCCGGCGAGATGCGGCGGTTAATCTCGTCACTGGCGGCACCGGTGCCGGCCTTGACCGCGTCACCGGTGAGGGTGGTGACAAAGCTTTCGATCAGATCAGCCGCCACCGGCCAGACGCCGGGCAACAGCCGTCCGATCAAGCTGCCGGTGATGCCGCCGACCGGGCCTGCGAGCACAGTGCCTGTAGTGGCACACAGTGTCTGGACCAGAACGGAAGTTTTCATGGTGACTCCTTCCGTAGGAGGTGCGCAATCGCGTCACCTGCGCTTTTGTAACCCTTATCCTTGTCCAGTGCCCCTGAGGTCCGCGCATTCACGCTCAACAACCAAGATCAGCCGACATCCAGATCAATTGGAGTGTATCATTTTACCACAATCGCGATTCAAGGTCAAGGACCCAGGCATTACCACTTAGGGCAATCGCATTTGGATTTTAATGGTGTATAATGGAGCTCCAATCAAGCCTATGAAGGAGGGAGCTCTATGTCACTTACGCCC
>JAFGOG010000465.1 GCA_016926595.1 Anaerolineae bacterium | reverse complement strand
TATGATCGCCAGGAGATGCTTGCCCTCGGCTTTCGCCGCGTCGAGGTGCTGCCCTACCTGGTCACG
Source organism: Anaerolineae bacterium (assembly GCA_016926595.1). The sequence goes on along the minus strand of JAFGOG010000465.1, from coordinate 9,618 downwards.
TTCGAGGCGCTGAGGGCTTCGGCGGACAGCGCGGCTGGGCAAGAGGTGCTTGCCCGGTACAAAGGCCCCGGCCCAGGGGGCCGGAACGGCGACACGGTCAACCTGCTTTTTGTCGGGCGCCTGGCGCCCAACAAGCGCCAGGACGATCTACTCCGGGCGTTCAACGCTTACCATCACCTGGTCAACCCCCACTCGCGGCTGCTGCTGGTCGGCTCTGACTCGAACGCGCCGGGCTACCGGCTGGAGCTGGAGGCGATGGCGGCGGCCCTCGGCCTGTCGGACGCGGTCGTTTTGCCGGGCGCCGTTGGACTGCGCGAAGGCCTGGGCGGGTACTACCAGGCGGCGGACCTGTTTCTGTGTCTGAGTGAGCACGAAGGGTTTTGCATCCCGTTGGTTGAGGCGATGGCCTTTGACGTGCCGGTGATCGCCTACCGCTCGACCGGCGTGCCGTATGCCATGGGGGGAGCGGGGGTGTTGGTCGACGCCAAGCGATACGATCTGATCGCCGAGCTGATCGACCTTCTGGTCCGGAACCAGGCGGTCCGCGAGCGGGTGATCGCCGGGCAGAGGCGCCGCCTGGAGGATATGTCGCCCGGCCGGGTGGCCGAGATGTTGAGAAACTATATCGAGCAGAATGCCCCGGCCTCTCCTGCCGGGATGGCTCGACTAGAAAGATCCTTGTCATGAAGCAAAGCCGGCTCTTCTGGAAAGGGATCGGCGCCTGGTTGATCCTGGTTTGGCTCGTCGCGGCATTGGCCTGGCCGGGACAGGCGACCAGCCAGGTGCAATCCCTGCAGGACGCTGAGCCCGAGTGGCAGAACAACTTGCCGCCGTGGCAGCCCGGCTTTCCGGTGGGCCTCAGCGGAGGCTATATATACTGGGGCTCGTCGCCGACGCTGGTCGACCTGGACGGCAACGGCGCATTGGAAATCGTCATAGCCGGTCCCAATCTGAACGGCAACCAGTTGGGCTGTAAGGGCATGGTTTATGCCTACCGCTCCAATGGCTCTCTGATGTGGCAGACAGAGGTCCGGGCGCGGGTCAACTCGACCCCCAGCGCGGCCGACCTCAACGGCGACGGACATCCAGACGTGGTCGTCGCCATGGGCGGCTCGACCGACTCTCAGTGTTGGGACGGCGGGGTTACTGCCCTCGACGGTCTTACCGGCGCCGAGCTCAATACGCCGCCCTTTCATTGGCCTTTTGACACGCAGGACTGGCTAAACCACAACCCAGACGGCTGGACCGACGGCGTCATTGCCACGCCGGCCATCGGCGACGTGAACGGCGACGGAGAGATCGAGATCGCTTTCGGCGCCTGGGATCAGTGTTTCTACCTTTTGAACAAGTATGGGGAGCCGCTGTGGGGCAACCTGCCGGGCATCCTGCCGGGCACATACTGCGGCGGCCACGGCTTTTACAACGAGGACACTTTCTGGTCTTCGCCGGCCCTGGCCGATCTGACCGGCGACGGCGTCCCCGAGATCATCACCGGCGCCGACATTTACCAGGGCAACGTCTGGGGCGATCCTACCGGCGGTTACCTCTATGTCTTTGACGCCAACGGCAATGCCCTGGCCAGGGAGTGGATGGACCAGGATGTCTATTCATCTCCGGCTGCCGCCGATCTGGACAACGATGGGGCCAACGAGATTGTGGTGGGCACCGGTCTCTTCCTGGCCGGCAAGGGCTACTATGTGTCCGCTTATGACTATAATCCCAGCGGCGCAAGCCCCGTCGACCGGCTTGTCCTCAAGTGGCGCAAGCCGACCGTGGGCCGCGTTTTCGCTTCGCCGGCCCTCGGCGACCTGGACAAGGACGGCTGGCTGGATGTGGCCATCGCGGCTTTGGTTGGGGACAATGGCGGCGACGGCACTTTACTCTATGCCTGGCGCGGTCACGACGGCGCGGCCCTTTTCCAGCGCCGGGTCTGTGACATGTTTGGCAATTCGATGGGCACCCTGGCCTCGCCGATTATCGCCGACGTGGACGGCGATACCTGGTCTGAAATCCTGATCAGCCACATGTGGGAGATCGCCATCCTCAACCACGACGGCACCTATTATACCGACTATAGCAATCCCCAGTACGATCCCCCTAACCACGCTGGGTGCCAGCGGAATCATGCGCCCACCACCGATGTGAGTTTTTGGGCCCAATACAGCATCTATGGCACGCCAGCGGTCGGCGACCTGGACGGCGACGGCGACGCCGAGGTCGTCATCGGCGGGCAGAACCCGGGCAACCCCAAGCAGGGTATGATCTCCGTCTGGACCGGCCAGTCGGTGGACGGGCAGCCAAGCTGGCCCACCTGGCATCACGACGTGCGCCACACCGGCTTTCTCCTGTTCGACATCCTCCCGCCGACCAACCCGACCAGCCTCAGCAGTCCATCCCACACACCTGGCGCCTGGTCGACCTCCAGGCAGGTGCAGGCAGTCTGGTCGGGCGCCGCCGACGACAAGAGCGGGGTGGCAGGCTATTCGGTCGTGTGGGACACGGCGCCCGGTACGCTGCCCGATACGGTCGTGGATCTGCCGGTTGAGGTAACCAGCGCCACCAGCCCGGCATTAGCCGACGGCAAGAACCACTATTTCCACCTGCGCACGGCCGACAAGGCCGGCAACTGGACGGCCAGTGCGCTGCACCTGGGGCCCTTCTGGATCGACGCTACTCCACCCATGTCCTATGCCTCCTCCCCACCTCTGGTGAAGGGTCCTTTTCTGGTAAGCTGGCAGGGGGCTGACGGCGCATCGGGCCTGGTCGACTATACCATCCAGGTCCGCCAGAACGGCGGCGCCTGGACTGTCTGGCTGGACCACCAGGCCGCCGGGTCGGCGACCTACCCGGGGACGGTAGGCAACACCTACCGCTTCCGGTCGATCGCCCGTGACGTGGCCGGCAACACCGAGACCGACTATACCCAACAGGGCGACACGACCACCGTCGTGGTTGGCTATCTACTTGGCGGCAGCGTTTACGATCACAGGGGCCGGCCGGTTCCTGGCGCGGCGGCCAGCAGCCAGCCGGCCGCGCTCAACCAGGGTGTCGCCGATGCGGGCGGCCACTATACCCTGGGGCTGCTGGACACAGGCACCTATGAAGTGTCGGCGAGCAATCCTCTGTATGGATCGCTGCCGCCCAGGTATGGCGTCGTGGTGAACGGAGATGTAGAGGGCGTCGATTTCTACCTGCCGCCGGCCTCAAATTTCATTCAGAACGGCACTTTCGAGGTGGACGGCGGCTGGCAACTAGAAGGGACCGCTCCGCCGGGCCGGGCCCAAGGGGTGGGCTATACCGGAGCTTATGCCCTCGAAATGGGGGTCCTGCCGACAGGCTTGGCCGACAGCCTGGGAATGTCCTGGCCTCCCCTGCCGGGAGCGTTGGACCCCTGGATCTGGGCGGCCAGCCAGGAGGCGCCGGTGCCGGCCAGCGGACAGGCCACCCTGGCATGGGTCTACCGGGTGAGCGGCCTGGCGGCGCCTGGCGACAGCCTGGCGGTCACGATCGAGGGCCCGTCATCGACCATCACTGAAGTTCTGTCGCTTGACGTCGAGACCTGGACCCACGGGTGGGTGGACGTGAGCGGTTTCGCCGGGCAGCAGGTAGTCGTGCGCTTTGTTCTGAGCCGCGAATCGCCTGGCGGGCCGCTGTACGTCTGGGTGGACGACGTCAGCGAGGGCATAACGCCTTTCAGGGTCTGCCTGCCCGCCCTGGTCAACAGGTAAAGTTACCCCTACAGAAGAACCGTTAGCTTGCTAACGTCGGGCTGGCTCTCCCAGACATCCGGTGTTTTCCGAAACACCGGATGTCTTTTTGGTACCAGTCGCCTGGAGTGCTTTGACAAAGGCCGGAGAGTCGGGTAAACTGTCCGGGCCGATGAGAATCTTGCACACGAACGCCGCCTACTGGCCTTTCGTGGGCGGCGCCGAGACCTATCTACGAGCCATGTCCGAGCGGTTGGCCCGCGATGGCCACGACGTGGTCGTGGCGGCGACCGACGCTACGAGCGTGCAGGGTTTCTGGGATCCACATCAGCCCCGCCTGCCTGACCGAGAAACGGTACAGGATGGCGTGCGCGTGATCCGCAGCCCGGTGAGTCACCTGCCTGTCTCACCCTGGAGTTTCTATCTCTTGCGCCGGTTGGCAACCGACCTGGCCCGCCTGCCGGTGAACACCCGGCCCCTTTTCGACCGCCTGGCGCCGCTGATGCCGGGCGTGCCGGCCCTGGAGCAGACCTTGGAGCAGATCCGGCCTGGCTTTGACCTGGTCCACGGGGTCAACGTCGCCCTCGAATGGCCGTTGATCGCCGGCTGGCGTTACGCGCGGCGGCATGGTCTGCCGTTTGTGGCGACCCCATTTCTCCACGCGGGCGGACCGACGGAGATCCCCGTCAGGGGAAAGGTGCAGCGCTTTTACACCATGCCCCACCAGGTGGCCGCTCTGCGCGACGCCGACCGGGTGATCGTCCAAACCGGCATCGAGGGGCAGATCCTGGCCGGCCTCGGCGTACCGCAGAAGCGGATCGTCCGGCTGGGCATGGGCGTCGACCTGGAAGAAACGCAAGGCGGCGACGGGGCGCGTTTTCGGGCGCAGTATGGCATCGACGGGCCGGTTGTTACTTTTATGGGGGTCCTAACCGACGACAAGGGGATCGTCCACCTGCTGCGGGCTATGCAGCGCCTGTGGCGCAGGGGCAGCGACGCCAACGTGGTGATCGCCGGCCGCCCTATGACCCCTTCTAGCTTTGAGCGGGCCTACTCAAGCATACCGGAGGAGCAGCGGCTGCGGACCCGCCGCCTGGGGGTGGTAAGCGGCCAGCTCAAGCAGGATATGCTCGCCGCCACCGACCTTTTCGCCATGCCGTCGCGGGTCGATTCGTTCGGCATCGTCTACCTGGAAGCGTGGGCCTATGGCGCGCCGGTGATCGGCTGCCGGGCCGGCGGCGTGCCAGACGTTATCGACGATGGTCAGGATGGCGTGCTGGTCGATTACGGCGACGAGGCAGCTCTGGCGTCGGCGATTGAGGGGCTGTTGGCCGACCCGGGGCAGCGCCGGGCGATGGGCTGGCGAGGCCGGGCCAAGGTCGAGGCTCGCTACACCTGGGATCGCATCTATCGCGGCCTGGTGGAGGTCTACCAGGAGCTGGCGGATGCCGATCTGAACGGGCGCAAAGGGAACGGGGCGGGCCATGCACCTGGTCATCAACGCTAGCGACCTGGGCCGCGCGCGGGGCGGGAACGAGTCCTACCTCCTGGGCCTGATCGCCGGCCTGGCCTCGACAACCGGGCGAGCTGGCCGATCCGCTGTGCGGGTCAGCCTGATCGCGGCCCATGAGGGGGTTGACCTGGCGCGGCTGGCTGCCGGCCCGCAACGTCCCGGCCTCCCTTGCCGGGACGGCTTGGGTCTCATCGACGCCGGCCCCTATCGCCGCCTGCCCTTCTTCCTGTGGCAGCAGACGGCCATCCTGCGCCGGCTGCGGCCCGATTGGTACCTCTCGACCTTTTTCCTGCCGCCGGTCACGCCCTGCCGCGCGGCGGTCCTGATCCACGACCTGTCCTTCCGGGCGCACCCTGGCTACTATCCCCTGTCTATCGCCGCCTACATGCGCCTGCTCACCGGCCTGGCCATCCGCCGCGCCGAGGTCGTATTGGCCCTGTCGGAGTTCACACGGGGGGAGATCGCGCGCTTTTACCCGGCCGCGGCGGACAAGGTGACGGTCGCCTATCCGGGCGTTGGGGCCGAATTTCACCCTGACGCCGAGGGGGACGACCAGGCGTTGGCGGCGCTGGGGGTACGGCGGCCCTACGTCCTGGCGGTGGGCAACATCCATCCGCGCAAGAACCTGGGGCGGCTGCTGGATGCCTGGCTGCGGCTGCCTGCGCTGACAGGTGAGGGGAGCTGGCCATTGCCGGCGCTGGCCTGGGCCGGCCTGGATCGCTGGGGCAGCGACGATCTGATCCGTCGGGCGCGGGAGGCTGGGGTGCAGCTCATCGGCTTTGTCCCGGCGGCCCACCTGCCGGCTTTGTACCGGCAGGCCGAGGCTTTGGTCTATCCGTCCCTCTACGAGGGGTTTGGCCTGCCGCCGCTGGAGGCGATGGCCTGCGGCACGCCGGTGTTGGCGGCCAATACGACCTCTCTGCCAGAGGCGGTGGGTGATGCGGCTATGACTGTGGACCCTATGGATGTCGGGGCGCTGGCTGAGGGCCTGGCGCAGATCCTGTTTGACGGGGCGCTGCGGCGCGATCTGCGGGCGCGGGGCCTGGCCCGAGCGGCTGAGTTTCGCTGGGAGCGCACGGCCGAGCGGCTGCTGGACGTTTTGGACAGGGCTGCGTGCTGATGGGCGAGATCACATGGGGGACGGCTGCGGCGACCCTGGTCGTACCTTTTGTCTTTTTGCTGCCGGGCTGGGCGTTGCTCAACCTGCTCTTCCCGCCAGAGCGCTTGGCAGCGGAGCGCCGGCCTGATGTTGCGTCGTGGCTGATCCTGGCGACGGGTGTGACGCTGGCTCTGGTGCCAATCGGGTTTCTGTCCCTCTACCTGGTTGGGCTCAGAGTTGGAACAGGGGTGGTGTTGGCCGGGCTGGCGCTGAGCGTGGTTGTCATCCTGTGGCGTCGAGGACCGGCGTGGTGGGCCTGGTGGCAGCATCGCCATCGGAGGTGGTGGCCGCCCCGGCCGGGCAGTCTAGGGCTCGATCTACCGCTGCTAGCCCTGTTGGCTGTGATCGCGCTGGTGTTTGGCGTGCGGCTGTGGGTGGTGCGCGGCATCAACGTCGGCTCTTGGGGTGACTCGTACCAACATACCATGATCACTCAGCTCATGCTGGACAACGGTGGGTTGTTCCAGTCGTGGGAACCATACGTGCCGTTGCGGACCTTCACTTACCACTTTGGCTTTCACAGCAATGTGGCCCTGTTCCAATGGGCTACCGGCTGGCTGACCGGCAACCTAACTCCCCGAACGGTGGTTCTGGCCGGTCAGTTTCTGAACGGCCTGGCCGCCCTGGCACTCTACCCCCTGACCGTGCGGCTGTGCGGGGGGAATAGGTGGGCTGGTGTCTTGGCGGTGCTGGTTGCCGGCCTGTTGACGCCTATGCCCATGTTCTATGTCAACTGGGGGCGCTATACCCAACTGGCCGGGCAAGCTATCCTGCCGGTGGTGCTGTGGACTGTGCTGGAGGCGGTCGAGGAGCAGCGCTGGGATTGGCGACGGCTGGCGCTGGCAATCGTCATGCTTACCGGCCTGGTCTTGACCCATTACCGGGTTGCAGCCCTGGCCGTTGCCTTTCTGGTGCTATACCTGGGTCTGTGGACATTCCAGCGGTGGATTGGGCAAAAACAGGGGCGGCCGCAGGCATACGGGTGGCTGGAGCCGGCTGCCCGTCTGATCCTTGTTGGCAGCGCGAGCCTGGCCCTGGCCGTGCCCTGGCTGTTGCATCTGGAACAGGGCTACTGGCCAAGCATTGCCAACGGCTTCATCCAGCGCCAGACGCCTGCGTCTTGGGTGGCTGAATACAACACCGTAGGCGACGTAAACGAATATGTGTCCGATCTCCTCCTTGTCCTGGCCGGCCTGGGCGCGTTGTTGAGCCTTTGGCGGCGGCGACCGGTTTTCCTGGTTACGCTGTGGGCCGGATTGGTGTTTTTGATGACCAATCCCCATCTTATCGGGTTGCCAGGCACAGGACTGATGACCAACTTTGCCATTGCCATCGCTCTCTATCTGCCGGTCGCTATATTGGTTGGGTACCTAGGAGGGGAGGCAGTAGCTTTTCTGCCCCGTTGGGGCCAAGGCAAGGGAAGGCCCCGGACGATCCCCGTCGGGGGACTGGCCGGCTGCGCTGCCCTGATTGCGATCCTACTGGTGGGGCTCGTCGGAGTGCGAGATCGAGCAGCCGCTTTCGATCCGTCTTTTCAACTGGTTACACCGGCCGATGAACAGGCCATGGCCTGGATTCGGGACAATACACCAGCCAATGCCCGGTTCCTGGTGAACTCTTTTTTCGCCTATGGCGGCAGCCTGGCAGCAGGGTCTGACGCTGGATGGTGGATCCCTCTATTGGCCGGGCGCGCCAACACCGCACCGCCGATCACATATGCCACCGAGGCCTCTTTCGAACCGGACTATGTGACCCGGGTCAACGATCTGGTCCGTGCGGTGCAAGACTCGGCGATCGACGATCCGGCTACGGTGCAGTTCCTGCGGCAGAGCGGGGTGAGCCACGTGTACATCGGCGAGAAGGGAGGGCCTCTGCTCGACGTGGAACGGCTGCGGGCCAGCACGCTGTACCGGCCGATATACCAACAGGGACAGGTTCAGATCTTTGAGATCATCCTAGATCAAGAATGAGGTGATTATGATCAGTGTCGTTATCCCCATGTACAACGAAGAGGCGGCCATTGCCGACGAGCTGGAGGGCATGCGCCGCACGATGGATGGTATTGGTCTGCCGTACGAGATCGTGGTGGTGGACGATGGTTGCACTGACAGGAGCGTCGAGATCGTGCGGGGTTTTACGGAGATCCCCTTCAGGGGAGAGGGGATAGTCCTGGTGCAGCACCCCTGTAACCGAGGCACCGGCGCAGCCCGCACTACCGGCATCAAGGCGGCCCAAGGTGATATCATCGTCATGATCGACGCCGACGGCACCTATCCACACGACGCCATCCCCGATATGGTGGCCGAGGTGCAGCGAGGATCCAGTATGGTTATCGGCGCCAGGCGGCGGGAGAGCGGCACTGTTCGCTGGCTCCGCGCTCCGACCAAGTGGTTCATCCGCCAACTGGCCTCCTACCTAACCGCCACCCATATCCCTGATCTGAACTCCGGCCTAAAGGTCTTTCGCCGCGACATTGCGCTCAAGTACGTGAGCATCCTGCCTACTACCCACTCATGGGTGAGCACTATTACGATCGCCTTTCTGAGCGACGGTTATCCGGTCAAGTGGCTGCCGATCGACTATTATCCACGCAAGGGCAAATCAAGCTTTCACCCTATCGCCGACACCTACAACTATATTTCGTTGGTCGTCCGGGCGGTGATGTATTTTAACCCGCTCAAGGTGTTCCTGCCGGTCACGCTTGTGCTCCTGCTCACCGGTATAGTCAAGCTAATCCGTGACATCATTTATTATCAAGGCTTCTACGTGCCGGGCGTGACTCTAATGTTGGTGTTGACGGCGATCCAGGTGGGGGCGATTGGGCTGCTGGCCGACCTGATCGTCAAGCGAGGGCGAGGTTAGGTGCATTAACCGGTGCGCGTCTGCTACTTTGGCACCTACCGGGCCGGCTATTCGCGCAACCAGATTGTGCAGGAGGGGCTGCGCCGCAACGGCGTGGACCTGGTCACCTGCCACGTACCCTTGTGGAGCGGCATCGAAGACCGGGTACAGGCCGCCAGCGGCGGCTGGGCCAGGCCGGGCTTCCTGCTCAGGCTGGCGGCTACCTATCGCCGGTTGCTGGCCGCTTACCGCCAGGTGGGCGATTACGACGTCATGGTGCTGGGCTATCCAGGGCAGATGGACACGCTGCTGGCCCGACTGCTGACCCGGCGGCGGCGCAGGCCGCTGGTGCTGGACATATTCATGTCGATCTATCTCATCGCCGAGGAGCGCGGCCT
>JAFGOG010000464.1 GCA_016926595.1 Anaerolineae bacterium | reverse complement strand
CTCGGTGGCGGTGTAGGCCAGATCCCAGCCCTTGACCAACGAATCAGCCAGCCCCTCGGAGCACCGAAAAACGATCTGCCCCGACTTCTCAGCGGTCTGGACCTGGTAGGTGCCTGGCTCCTGAACGTCCAGTACCAGCGACAGCCGGGGATCGCGGCGCGCGATCTCGATCCAACGCCGGCCCGCGTCGGCACAGTACGCCTGCGGGTCTTGCAGGTAGAGCACCAGCCGCAGGTCGTCCCCACTGGCATCAAGCACGCGCGCGAGGGTCAGGTCGAGCACGGCCGCCAGGAAACGGTCATAGTCGCGAAAGTCGGCGTTGGTCAGGGGCACCAGGAACAGGGCCGGTTTGCTCAACACCCGTCCGGCGTTCAGAAAAGGCGGCTGGCAGAGGACGTGGACGGCTCCACTGCGCAGCGGGCTGAGTGCGGCGCGGATCGTCGACAGGATGGTGACGATCTGGACGTAGCCGGTGTCGGTCTCGAGCTGCCCGGCCAGATACCGGATGCTGTCTTGCGTCTCCGCGTCGAGGGCCGGCGCAGCAGGGTTCGTCGGATCGGGCGCCAGGCTCTGCAGGTCGACCAGGAAGGCGTGCAGGGTCTGGGTGCTCTGGCTGATGGCGTACAGGTCGGTGAAAGCAAAGTCGTGCCCGGTGTCGTGCGCCGAAGCGGCCAGGATGCGGATCAGGTGCCGGATCAGCCGGCGCACGGCAGGCAGGTGCAGGTGCAAGCCCAGATCGGCCAGGAAAGCCTCTGTCAGGTGGATGGCGGTTTCGACACTCTGCCCGGCCCACTCACCGGCGCCGACCACGGCCAGGTGCGCCGAGGTGCGGGCGCTCTCCTGGTCCAGCCAGTAGCTCGTGACCTGGGCTTGCAAAGTCCCTCTCCCCACTCCGCTACGCTCCGGGACTGCGCGCTGCGCTTCGGGGATTGCCATACCTCCGCCGTTCAGGTGGCGCTGGATGAGGTTGAGGGTTCGGCGCTGGGGCGAGACCACCACTACGGCCCGGCCCTGGGCCAGGTCACCCAGGACCTGCCGGACCAGGAAGGAAGGCGGCGCGCCGGCGGTGAACAGCGGCACGTCGTAGCTCAGCGAGAGTGAGCGGCCGTCCGTGGACTCGCCCAGGTCCCTCTGCCCGTTGGCACCATAGCCGTCCGGCGGCGCCAGCTGCAGCAGCCGCGACCGGCTGGAGTAGACGACGGCGTCGTCCGTCGTGGGCAGCAGGTGGCTGAGCTTCACCCCCGTGAACAGGTCGTCCCAGACAGGCAGTTTGCGCCACAGCCTGGCAGCAGCCGGTCGTGGCAGTGGGATGGACAGCCAGCGGCCTGGCAGAACGGTTGCGCCGTCCGTCTGTGCGACGACCGTGAAATGCGGCCCGCGCTGCACGTGCAGGCGCACCGCCCGCTCCGGCCCCTCCGTCGCCCAGCGCAGCAGGTCGCCGGCGAGCGGATCCAGGCACAGGTGCACGGCGTCCCCCGCCTGCCTGCTGCTGTTGTTGCTGCTGCTCACCCGAGTCACCCGGGCCTCGGGTAAAGCCTGCTCCATCTGCACCTGCACGTAGCGGTCAAAGGCGGCGGGCGCTTCCAGGACGAGGCCCTGGCTGCTCGCCTCCAGGACGACGTGGCCGGCCCGCTCGGCCAGGAAGTCCAGGGTGGCGTCCAGGCGCTCGTTGGCATGGTGGGTCTCCAGCCAGTAGCGGATCTGCCAGCGGCTGGTCTGCCCCGTGCCGGCTGCGGCGAGCAGAAAAAGAGAGGCCAGCAGCACGAGGCAGCAGGCAACGAGGATCGGCAGAAAGCCGGCTGCCTTCCAGAGCAGTGGGCTGGACAGGATCAGGCCCAGCGCCAGGCCGCCGATGCGGATCAGGGTACGCAGCGACATCTACCCTTCCTCTTTTGCGCCGCTGCCGGTGTCCTGCAGCTGCTTCTCTTCGATGCGCGCCTGCCGGGCTGCTGCCTTTTCTTCCAGGTAAGGCATCCACACCTTGGTCCGGCGTCGATTGTAGTTGTGGAGCATCTCGACCATCTGGTAGCGCGTTTTTTTCTTCTTGGCCACAGACTATCTCCTCCTCAGCGGCAGTGGAATCGGCGCCTGCCGGTGCGGGGCGTAGGGTGTCAGCATGTCCACCTCGTCGCGGCTGGCTTGAAAGTAGACGTGGTACGGTTTGTTCTCAACGATCAGGATGCCCTCCCCGATGTCCGCCGTCAGGATCACCTCGGCGTGGTGGCCGGTCAGGCCCAGCGCCTCGACGATGGCCGGGGCGGCGGTTTCGTCCACGCGCATGATCGCTTTCACCAGCGTGTTTTCCAGGATCTGCCGCCCGGCCGCCGTAGTAAAGGTATCCCAGTTCTGGTCCAGGCACTGAATGCTCACCTTCCACGCGCGCACCCTCTTGGCCAGCGCCCCGGCGGCCTGGGCCAGCGCCGGGATGCGGGACAGGATAAAGAACTCGTCCAGGATGACGTTCGTCGGCTGCTGCGCGCCCCGCCGGGCGCGGATGGCCAGCTCGACCCCAGACAGCAGCGCAAAGACGAGCGCCGGCTGAAACTCCCCCTCGAGGTCCGACACGTCGAAGGTGACGATCGGGTAGCGGCGGTCCAGGTCGAAGCTGAGGGTCGTGTGCGCGTTAAAGATCTCGTGCAGCGAGCCGTCCACAAAGCGCTCCAGGTCGGCGGCCAGCGTCGATCCGTTCAGCGCGGCAGCCAGGTCCTCCAGGAGAGGCGTCCTGGCTACGTTGAACACGTCGCCCTCGGCGCCAAAGGCTGCCGCGTAGATGTCGAGCAGCGCCCGGTCCACCGCCCCCTTTTCCCGGGAGCTCAACGCACGGCCAAGCAGCGCTTCGAGCATGACGATGACGTGCGAAATCTGGGCCGCCGGGTGGTCGTGGACGATGTCCAGGACGTTGAGCGCCGTGCCCGCTCCCAGCCGCAAGAAGTTGTACTTGCCCCCGACCGCCTCGGTCACCTTTTGAAAGTTGCCCTGCGGGTCGATGAACACCGTCTGCACGCCAAACATCCGCTCACGGTAGGCCCTGAGCCCGGCCATGAAGGTCTTGCCCGAGCCGGTGCGACCCAGCACGACCTCGTTGTAGGCCGGCAGGGCGAACTTGTCCAGCCACAGCGGCGAGCCGGTTGCGCGGTTGATTGCCACGAACGGCCCGCGCGTGTCCTTGCGCGTCTCGTAGCAAAAGGGTGTCAGGCAGGAGACGCCGCGCGAGTCGGCGTTGCGGTAGGTGCGGGTGATGACGTCGGGCATGGGCCGCGCCGTGAAAAAAGTGAACGCCTCTCGCTGATGACACCAGGCCGGCCGCAGATAGATCTGCACCCGGGCGGCGGTGGCCAGCACCAGTTCCACGTGCTCGTCGAGCTGCTTGCGGCCGTCGCCCACCACGGCCAGGCCGAGGCCGACCTGGTGGATGCTCAGGCGCTGGTCGTTAAAGACCTGCATTGCCTCCTGCACGTCGAGGTACGCCTGCTCCTTCTCGGGATCGAGCATCTCGTTGCCGCTGCGCCCCAAAACATCTGCCCGCAGCTTGTTGTAGGCGAACTGCAGGGTGCGGATCGCCCGGTCGGGGCGGATCGTCTTGACGTCCACTGCCAGGTAGACGGGAAAGGGCAGGCTGAGAAAGTGGATCGCCGTCGCCAGGCTGAGCTGGCCGCGCAGGTCGTAGGAGTAGAGAAGGGCCACGTGTGGCCGGCGCGGGGCAGACCGGGCCGGCGCCAGGTGGTTGACCGCCTCGCGGTACCGGCCCTGCAGCACGCCGGGCAGGGTGGGCAGGTGCCGCACCGGCAGGCGCAAGCCGCCGGCCAGGATGTTGCCCAGGACGTGGGGCGGCTTGTCGTCAAAGACGAGCACATAGTAGGCCGTGTCCTTCAGGTAGGCCGCCTGCACGATCTGCTCGATGAAGCGCCGGTACGCGGCGATCTGCTCCCGCGCTCGCGGGTCGGCCGCGTTGGCCATCATCGCCTTGATGGTGTCCAGCGGCTCGTCGAGGGGATAGGGCCGCGAGTAGGCGAGCAGCCGAAAGTTGCCCGACAGGGCGGCGTAAAAGTGGGCCAGGCTGTGCATCTTGGCCCACAGCTCCCCCTCTGAGAACTTGGTGACATCGAACGAGCCGACCTGAAAGACGTGGGCAGCCACTATTCCTCCTGAAAGATGATCGGCCGGCCTTCCTCGTCGCGAATGACGAGGGCCATCGCCGGTGGCGTGGCGATCGCGTCTGCCTGCGCATCCGGCTCAAAGCTGTCGTCGACCAGCCGGCGATAGAGGTAAACGGCGGCCAGGGGCAGGAACTGGTAGAGGACCAGGCCCTTGACGGTGACCGTGGTGAGCACCAGCCCCAGGGCAGCGCACAGCAGCTTGACCCACGAGCTGTCGCTCACCGCCTGGGCCAGCAGGTAGCCGGCCAGCACGCCGGCGGCGTGCGCCACTGTGATTGGGCCAAAGATCGTCGTCTTTTGCCGGATGAACTCGGATGGGACGCGGTACATGGTCAGTTCTCTCCCTCAGCGGCAGGCTGGCGATGGCACAGCATCGGTCACGGGCTGCGCAAGGCCCACGCTACGCGCCCACGATGAGCGAGGCGATCT
>JAFGOG010000068.1 GCA_016926595.1 Anaerolineae bacterium | reverse complement strand
GGCTTGGGCGTTCCTGGCATGCACTCGCCCCGCTGAAAAGCCCACTCTTCGCACTCGGTGCCGTCGGGGAAGACGCAGTAGCCGGTCTGGTTGCCATTGGCATCGGTGCGGATCTCGACGGTGTAGCCCTGTTCCTCGCAGTATTGGGAGGCCGGATTGGCGATACCCGGCGATAGCGGCGACTCCTGGCTGGTGTCTGCCGTGCCCCCACATGCAGCCAGGATCATTGCTCCTACCAACACGATCACGACTAGCCACAGTTTCATCTGTTCACCCCTTCTAGATATTCGTCCAGCCCCGGGATCGGCAGCAGCACCTTGCCGCCGCCGGCCCCGTGGAAGAAACAGTCCACTTCGCAGGCCAGGCACTCGGAGCAGCGGCCCTTCTTGGCCTCTTCGGGTGTGATGTTCAGGACCGGCACGCCCTCGTCGTTCAGCGTCAGGATCTTGCCGGCGCACTCTTGGACGCACACTTTGCTCTCGCAGTTGATGCACACGCTGTGGTCGTAGGTGACCGTCCCGCCCGTCACCGTCTGGAAAGTGTAGAGGCGGGGCTCGCCTGTCCTGACCGGCTCGGGGCGCGCTTGGGGCTCGATACACTCGCCCTCGGCGATCAGCGTGTGCAGCCTGGCGGCGCAATAGTCGGGCGGATTGTCTTTCTTATAGCCCTCGACGCGGGCTGGGATATAGCCGTTCAGCCATTCCAGGATCGTCACTGCTTTGTCCTCGGCGTTGCCGCCCAGGCGAATGACCACTGGTACGTCGATCTGGGCTTCCAGGAACGCTTTGACAAAGCCGCGCGCCGAGTGGAACTGCTCCTGGCTGGCTACGCCCGAGCCTGAGCCGAAATAGCCGTCGATCGGGCCGCTGGCCATGACGATCCTGGCCGCGCGGTAGACCTTGCTGGCCGGTGGGTTGCCGCTGGTGTCGACGTAGGTGGCCAGCTTGTAGCCCTGGCGCATGATGGCGTCCATGCTCATCATCGAGCCGCCGCCGCCGGCGCCGTGAAAGCCGACATAACCCTCGCCCCGTTTGAACCCCTCGGCCATCTGGATAAAGTAAAAGGTGCCGCGATAGTCCTTCTCCTCGACCTTGTAGGCGATCTTTTCCAGCGCCGTAGGCGGCCGGTCGTACTCGCGGGCGATCTCGATGCCCAGGTCTTTGTGGCGGAAGATGCCATAGTCGTCGACGGTGATGCGGCAGTCGGCGGCCATCAGCGTGCCGTCGGTCAACTGCACCAGCGGGTTGATCTCGGCGGCGCGGGCGTCGTACCCCCGGGCCACCTGGTATAGGCTGACCAGCAGGTTGGCCAGGTCGACCTGTAGCTGGCCGCTGATGCCGGCCTGGCGCACCAGGTTGCGCGCCTGAAAGTCGAGCAGGCCGGCACCGACGTCGACGTGCATCTTGGCCACCTTGTCGGGGTGGGCCACGGCGATCTCTTCGACGCCGGTGCCGCCCACGCTGGAAAAGATGATCACCGGCTGCTGGGCCGCGTCGTCGATGATCACCCCGGCGTAAAACTCGCGGGCGATCTCCAGCCGCTGCTCGACCAGCACCTGCTCGACGGTAAAGTTCTTGATCTTGAGGCCGAGCATCTGCCGGGCGGCCTCTTCGGCCTCGGCCGGGCTGCTCGCCTTCTTGATCCCGCCAAGCCCAGCCCGGCCGGTGACCCAGGCCTGGGCTTTGACCATCGTCTCACCGCCGATCTCCTCGGCGATGCGCCGCGCCTCCTCGGGGGTGCGCGCCATGCCTCCTTTGGGGACGGCGATCTTGAACTGCTTTAGCAGCTCCTTGCCCTGATATTCATGTAATCGTGCCATAGCTTCCTCTCAACATTCGATGTCCAATGATTACAGGTCGTATTTTACACCGGTCTGGGCTGCGATCTGCTTCAGGCTGTCGACCACTTTGGCTTCCAGCGGGATGCCATGCTCCATGCGTCGGTCGGTCTGCTCGAACTCTTTTTCGCCGTGGACATAGATCCGCGACGCGCCGGCTGCCAGCCGGCCTCCTTTCAGCCGCCGGATCAGGTCGTCCATGTCGGCCTTGAACTGGTCGGGGGGGCGGAAGGCGTCGAGCCGCCAGGCGCCGAAAAAGTGGCCAAGGTTGGCCGGCAGCGGCTTGCCGTCGGCGCTCTTGGGATAGACCGAAGTGAGATAGGCCGCGCCGGGCAGCACCGCCGACAGGATCTCGACCAGCATGCCCATGCCATAGCCCTTGTAGCCGCTAAATTCCTCGCCGGCGCCGCCCAGCGGCAGCAGGCCGCCGCCGGCCCGCTTGGTAAAGTTGTCCAGCACGCGAACCGCGTCGGCGGTGGGGACACCCTGCTCGTCGGTGGCCCACCCTAGGGGCAGCTCCTTCCCCTTGCGGTTATACACCTCCAGCTTGCCGCGCGGTACAGTGCTGGTGGCCATATCGAGCACAAAGGGCCGCTCCTGACCGGCGGGCACCGCCAGGGCCAGCGGGTTGGTGCCATACATCGCGTCGCGGCTAAAGGTAGGCACTACCAGCACGTCGGCGTTGGTGGTTGAGAAACCGATCATGTCGTGGTCGAGGGCCATCATGGCGTAATAGCCGGCGATGCCATAGTGGTTGCTGTTGCGCACCGCGGCAAACCCACAGCCATATTGCCCGGCCTTTTCGATCGCCATCTGCATCGCCCGGTGACTGACCGGCTGACCAAGCCCGGCCATGGCATCCAAAGTGATCGTCGTCGGCGTTTCGACGACCACTTGAGGCTGGGCATCGGCCACCATCACGCCGCTCTGCAGGCCGGTCACATAGCGCCCCAGCCTGGCGACGCCGTGCGAGTCGATCCCGCGCAAGTTGGCGTGGACCAGCACATCGGCCGTCACGTGGGCATCGCCGTGGGAGACGCCCACCTTTTCAAATACGCGGACACAGAAATCGAGCAAAGCCCTTGCCTGGACCATGCTTCCTGTGGAGACAGGTTCTGCCATTGTTTCTAGCCTCCTAGGTAATAGTTGTCGTTCTCAAAATCAGCGATGCCAGGGCTGATCGAGGCGCAACCCTGGCATCTGGCAAAGATCAGGACAAGATCACCAACTGGCCCCATTGCCTGGCGGTCACCCGGAGACGGTTCTCTGATAACGATCAGGGCCGGCGGAACCGCTCCTCCAGCTCCTCCAGCATGGCTGCCGCTTCGACGAGCTTGTCCAATGGGTTGTCGTCGCCCCGGAAGTAGCGATAGTCACAGGGCATGATGTCCAACGTCTGGACCAGGTCGTTGTGATAAGCCCGTACCGTCGAGGGGCTGACGCCGTACAGATCCGAGATCTCGCGCTGGGTCAGCTCGTGAAAGTTGACCTTGCGCACGGTATAGTCGAGGGCCGCGGCCCACGTCTCGGCCTTGCGGATAATCAGCGGCCGGCGCCCGACGCAGATGCGGTATTCGAGCCACATCTGCACTGCCGCGCCGACAACCTCCAGGGGCAGCCCTTTGCGGGTCATCTGCTGGGTCACCAACGTTTCGACCTCGTCCATCCCCTCCGCAAAGAGCCGTTCGAAACGTTCCGCCAACTCCTTGTCAGGCTCAAAGCGGATGTAGGAGGCCAGCGCTCGCCTGGCCGCGTCATAATCGCCGCAGCGCGCCAGCGCCCGGGCCAGGTTGAGGTGAAAGTCAGGCTCGTCGGGAACGAGCCGGATCGCCTCTTTGAACGACTCGGTGGCCTCGTCAATCTCCCAACGCTCGTACTGCTGAAGACCCAGCGCGTTCGTTTTACGCGCCTTTTGAAGCATCGCTGAAGGAATGGCCTGTCTTTGTGTCATGGTCTACTCTCCGGACGTTGGCCTGATTCTCCTGTACAATCTTGCTGGCCGCGAGCGGCGCTGCCTATCTATGGAGAGCAATTATAGCACGGGGTGAAAGAGTTCGGCAACTTTGGCTCAGGCGCTGGCAGTCGCCGGCGTCCTCTCGCCCTGCTCCATCTCCAGAACGCTCTTTAGGGCGGCGATCGAAACCTCTAGCATCGACTTGTCCGGCTCGCGGGTCGTCAGCCGCTGCAAAGCCAGGTTAGGCGCGGCCATGATCTGGACGATCCGCTTGTGCCGGTAGCGATTTGTAAGCTTGATATATTCGTAGGCGATGCCAGCCACGACCGGGATCAAGACAATCCGCGACAAGATGCGCAATACCATCGGCGGGCGGCCGAACAGGGCAAAGATCAGGATCGAGATGACCATCACCGACAGCAGGAACGCTGTGCCGCAGCGATAGTGGGCCGTAGAAAAGCGGGCCGCGTTTTGTGGCGTCAGCTCCAGGCCTGCTTCATAGGCGTTGATTGTCTTGTGCTCAGCGCCATGATAGGCAAGCACCCGGCGGATGTCGGGGATAAAGCCGATGGCCCAGATGTAGGCCAGGAAGATGAGCAGGCGGATTACCCCTTCGACGATGTTGCTCAAAAAGGAGGACTCGATGTATTGATCTAGAAACCCCACCAGCAGCAGGGGAGCGACGAAAAACAGGCCTACCCCAAGCAGCAGCGACGTAGCAAGCGTGCCCCAGGCGATGGGGCCGCTGAACTTGACCTCCGCCTCTTCGCCCAAGGCTACTTCAGCCGAATAGAACAGGGTACGGATGCCCAGGACCAGCACATCCCACAGGCTTGTCAAGGCTCGCAGAAAGGGCACCTTGCTTACCCAGCCTGCATAGATCTTGGGATCGAGCATCTCGGTGTGGACGGTGATCTCGCCGTCGGGCCGGCGCACCGCCACCGCCAGCGCCTTTGAGCCGCGCATCATAACCCCTTCCATGACCGCCTGGCCGCCATAGTTGAATTCAGTCACTTCCTTATCTCTCGTTTCTATCTGAGTGACCGCTCGCCCCGGCGAACGGCTGGTAGCATTGTATCACAGGTGCAAGTTGACGGCAAACAAAATGCAGGTCTAGTCCTGAATTATACCAGAGTCTTTGACGAATCCTTGACAGATCGTAACGTACTTGGTATACTGAAGGCGGTCTGGTACAAAAGTTACCACTTGAAGGAGGACCGGAAATGAAAGGCACAAATTGGCTGATCGTTATCCTGATTGCAGTTCTGCTCCTGCCCTGGCCGCTGGTTCAAGCGCAGAACCCGACAAACCCGCCCGTCGAGCCGATCGACGACTTGACGTCCAACCTGACCGCTTCGATGCCCAAAGTGGACCCCTCGGACACGCTCCGCATCTCCACCTCGGCCCGGTTGGACGTGATCCGCACTTCCGGGCAGTACGGCTACACCGGCGCCAGCGCCACGGACGAAGCTGCCGTCTTTGACCTACAAACCGCTACCCTGGTTACCCACTTCAGCCTCCTCCCCGAGGGCGACTATCCCTACGACGCCACCATGACGCCCGGCGGCGGTGAGGTTTGGATCCTGGGCGCCAGCGGCGACGGCGTGGTGGTGATAGATACGACCACCAACGCCGTCACCCATCGCATCGCGGTCGGCGAATATCCCGTCAGCGTTGCCTTTCGCCAGGATAGCGCCTACGCCTTTGTCGCCAACCGCGACACCGAGGACGTGACAGTCGTCGACGCCGGCAGCTACGCCGTAGTAGGCAGCATCCCCATCCCCACCCACTACCTGGGCGCCGGCAACCTGGCGCTCAACCCCGTGAGCGGCGACATCTATGTCGTAGATTGGTACGGCGGCTATTTCTGGGTGCTCGACACCGAGGCTTTTGCCGTCATCCAGGAGATACAACTGGGTACCAGTCTGTGGCAGCTCGTGGTCAGCCCCATGGGTGACCGGCTGTACCTCACCGACCGGGGCCAGGATGTGGTCCACGTCCTCGACACCGCCGACCTGTCGGTCGTGACGGCCATCCCCACCGGCGACGATCCGTGGGGCATTGACATCACGCCCGACGGAACACTCATCTATGTCACCAACGAGGACAGCCACAACGTCACGGTCATCGACGCCACAACCAACGCGGTCATCACCACCGTGGCCCTGCCCCACGGCAGCGATTCCGATCCCCGCGACGTCGATTTCAGCGCCGATGGGCGCTACGCCTACGTCACCAGCGGCAGCGTCACCGGCGACGACGAGGTGTACGTCCTC
>JAFGOG010000463.1 GCA_016926595.1 Anaerolineae bacterium | reverse complement strand
TGACGAGTGATGGCCAGAGCTCAGATCCGAGGTGGGGCAGGTGAAAAACGGCGCAACGCGGTCGGCGCTTTGGCTAAAGCTGCGCCGTCCTGCTTCTACTGCCGCCTGCTTCGCATTGGCTAGCCTGCTGCTCGTCAGCTCTGCTCTGTTCCGAGCCCGCTTTGGGCCGGAGCGTGCTGTCGTGGATGGCGTCCCACCCGCCATACCCCTGACTGCCGAAAAGTCATTGGGCATAAATGCCGACCTCAGCCGCTACGACGCGGTCGCGCGAGAAGAGGCCCTGGCGGCGATGGAGGAAGCGGGTTTTCACTGGCTCAGGCAGCGTTTCCCCTGGGATGCGATTGAGCCACAGCCTGGTGTCTACGACTGGGCGGCCTGGGACGCGGTTGTCGAGGATGTATATAGACATAATTTAACCATCGTGGCGGTCCTGGACCGGTCCCCCGAGTGGGCAAGGGCGGAATCGGACGCTGGCGGTCCCCTGGCACCTCCCCATCAGGTCCGGGATTATGGAGCCTTTGTCGCAGCCTTTGTCGCCCGCTACCGGGAAAAGATCGACTACTATCAGATCTGGGACGAGCCGAACATCGCCCCGCATTGGGGGGCGCGGGAGATCGACCCGGCTGCTTACGCCAGCCTGCTGCGCGAAGGGGCGATCCAGGTCCGCAGCGGCGATCCTGGGGCGATCGTCCTGCTTGCCGCTTTGGCGCCCACCGTGGAGCCAGGCGGGGCGAACATGAGCGAGCTCTCTTTTCTTGATGCCCTCTATCAGTGTGGGGCAGGGGAGTGGTTCGACGTTGTGGCCGCTCAGCTCTACCCCTTTGACGATGCGCAGGATGCTCCGCCCGATCCGGATCGGCTAAATTGGCGGCGCGCGTTTCTTTTGCGCCAGGTGATCGAGTCTCATGGGGATGGCGAAACGGCCGTGTGGGCTGTCTCCTTTGGCTCGATCGCGGCGGATCCCGGCCCATTGGTCAGGCAGGCGCGGCAGGATTGGCCGTGGCTGGGCCCTATGTTGTGGGCTGCCTGGTCGGCCGCCGATCTGCACGGCGAATATGCCCTGCTTGGCGCCGCTGGTCAGGCTACCACACAGTACGGCGCCCTGCGTGCTGTGGCGACGGCGCCGCCGATCGCCTGGCCCGGTGTGCATCGCGCCGATGATCCCAGCGGGCTGTATGAGGGCGCCTGGCGCGTGACCCGGCAGGGGGCCGACATAGGCGAAAGCGGCGATCGATTGGCCATCAGGTTCTGGGGGACTCGCCTCGATCTGGCCGTACGCCGGGGCGACTATCGCGCCTTTCTGTTTGTGACGGTCGACGGCCAGCCAGCCAACGCCTTGCCGTGCGACGAGACCGGCCGGGCCTATGCTGTTCTCTATGATCCATTGCGGCGAGAAGAGTCGGTCACAATTGCCCGCGATCTCCCCCTGGGCGAGCACATGGTCGAGATTATCGCCGAGCGCGGCTGGGGCCAATGGGCCATCGCCGGCTGGACTGTTTCGCGCCAGTCGCCGGGCTGGGCTGCCGCTGTCGCCGTTATCTTGGGGTTGGCTGCCCTTTTCCCTCTGGCGGCAGCCGGGTGCTTGTTGTGGGCCGGGCGGCGCTCGCTCCTGGCTGCTTGGCGTTGGTCGATTACCCGCTATCGCGCCCTCGACGATCGTCTGACCCTGGCGATAACTGCCGCCCTGGCTCTGCTTGTCTATGTCACGGTCGGTACTGTGCCGAGCTTGTTGGCCCTTGGCTTGCTGGCCCTGGCTCTTCTTCTGCGCCCCCAGGCGGGACTACCCCTGATCGCCCTGGCTTTGCCTTTCTACCAGCCGGGCAAGCCCCTGCTGGGCAAGCTGTTTTCGATGGTCGAGATCCTGGTCGCGCTCACTGCTCTGGCGTGGGCTGCCGGCCTGCTGCTGTCCCATTTCCTGCGTTCATTGGAGGGCGATAGACGAGCCGCAGCACGGATCAGCTTGGCCAAATTGCGTTTCACTCCTTTCGATTGGGCGGTCGTTGCCCTCGTGTTGTGGGGTGCGGTTTCTTTGTTGTGGCCCTCCCATCCGCGTGAGGCGGCGCGCGAGTTCCGCATCGTGATCCTCGAGGCGGGGGTATTCTACGGGCTTGTGCGGGTTATGGTGCGTGCGCAGCGCGACGCGTGGCGCATCGTCGATGCCTGGGTCTTGGGCGCGAGCCTGGCTGCGTTGGTGGGTCTCTGCCAGTATGTCTTTGGCCAGAGTGTCATCAAAGCAGAGGACGTGTGGCGGGTCAGGGCCTTCTACGGTTCGCCCAACAACCTGGCTTTGTACTTGGGGCGCGTGTTTCCCCTGGTAGTGGCTGTGGCTGCCTGGTTTTTCTTCTCCCCGCGGGCGCGGGCGACTGCGTGGCGATGGCGTGGGGTGGCCTATAGCCTGGCGGCCATCGTCATGGCCGCGGTGCTTTTCCTGACCTATTCGCGCGGCGCCTGGGTGCTGGGGGTGCCGGCCGCGTTGCTATTCCTGGCTGTAATGCGCGGTCGCCGGGCCTTTGGGGTTGCAGTTGGGGTGTTGGCTGTGATCGCCGTGGTGGTCATACTGATCGCCGGGTTCGGCCGGCTTGGCTCTGTTCTGGAAACCGGGGAGGGTACTACTTTTCTTCGGCTTCAACTGTGGCGGTCAAGCTGGTCGATGGTTCGCGATCACCCGGTTTTGGGGGTTGGACTGGACAGCTTCTTGTACGAGTATCGGACCGCCTACGTGCTGCCCACGGCCTGGGAGGAGTTCAACCTGTCTCATCCACACAACCTGGTGCTCGATTTCTGGTTGAGGTTGGGATTGCCGGGCGTGTTGTGGTTAGGCTGGGTCATAGTTCTGTTTTTCCGCCGCGGCTGGTATCTCTATAGTCGCTCGCGCCTTGCGTCAGGCACTGACTGGTTACTGATCCTGGGCTTGATGGCCGGTATGGTCAACTTTTTGGCTCATGGGTTGGTCGATGCTGCTTTTTTTCTGGTCGATCTGAGCTTTGTGTTCATGTTGATGCTGGCGTTTATCCAGCTTCCGTTCGGCGCTACAGAGGCTAAATAGGAGGTTTCAAAGACGATGCGGATCCTGATCACCGGCGGAGCCGGGTTTATTGGCTCACATCTGTGCGATTATCTGCTCGATCGAGGGCACGAGGTGATCGCGATGGATAACCTGAGCACCGGCTCCACCGACAATATCACCCACTTGGCGGGGCACGAGCGATTCCATTTTGTGAAGCACAATGTTACCGACTATATCTACACCGCCGGCCCGCTCGACGCGGTGCTGCACCTGGCTTCGCTGCCCAGCCCGGTCGATTACCTGAACTATCCGATCCAGACCCTGAAGGTGGGGGCGCTGGGCACGCACAAGGCTTTGGGTTTGGCCAAGGCCAAGAGCGCACGTTTCCTGCTGGCTTCGACCTCGGAGGTGTATGGCGACCCTTTGGTCCATCCGCAGCCCGAGGACTATTGGGGCAACGTCAACCCGGTGGGTCCCCGGGGTGTATATGACGAATCAAAGCGCTTTGCTGAGGCATTGACGATGGCGTACCATCGCCATCATGGTCTTGAAACGCGCATCGCCAGGATCTTTAATTGTTTTGGTCCACGAATGCGGCTGGACGATGGGCGGGTAGTGCCGAACTTTATTCGGCAGGCGCTGTTGGGCGAGCCGTTGACGGTCTACGATGACGGCAGGCGAACGCGTAGTTTCTGCTACGTGTCGGATATGGTGGAGGGTATTGCCCGGTTGCTGATGTCGGATGAAGCCTATCCGGTGAACCTGGGCAATCCGCATGAGATGACAGTCCTGGAATTCGCCCGCACAGTGCTAAAAGTGACAGGCTCCACCTCCGAGATCGTGTTTGTCCATCCAAAGGACGAGCGGACAAAAGACGACCCCATGGTCCGTCAGCCCGATATCAGCAGAGCTCGCCAGCTATTGGGCTGGGAGCCGGTGGTATCTCTGGAAGAAGGATTGGCCAAGACCGTTGATTGGTTCCGCAATCGCCTGCGTAGATAAAGTGGGTTGGGATCTGGTCCTGGGCTTGTTTGTAGCCGTAGGACTGGCCCTGGCCATCGCCCTGCTGCCGCTCACTTGGACGGTGCTGCTTGTTCTAGGCGGCGTGGTTCTGCTCGTCACTCTGGTAGAGCCGCGGCTTGGTCTGGTTTTTGTGGTCGTGGCGGTTCCCTTTGGCGCCATCCGCCAGGTGCGTCTGGGGGTGATGAACGTTGGCCTGACCGAGGCTCTGGTTGTGTTGGTGGCTGCCGCCTGGTTGATGCGCCTGGCGCTCCGGCGGGAGGGTGTGCTGCGCCGCGCTCCCCGGCCTGCATTGCTCTGGCCGCTCACCATCTTTATTGGAGTTCTGCTCCTGTCGCTTTTGGTGACCTGGTCGCTCCAGCACAGTATTAAGGAGCTCATCAAGTGGTTTGAAGTCCTTCTCTTGTACCTGTTGGTGGCTTGGGGAGTGAACGGCAGGTGGGCTCGGGTTCTGGCCATAGCAGTTGTGGTCACTGGGGCATTGGCTGCGTTGCATGGGATTTACCAATTCCTGTTTCGCGTAGGCCCTGAGGGGTTTGTCCTCTTTGATCGCTTTATGCGCGCATACGGCACGTTTGAACAGCCCAACCCTTACGGAGGATACCTGGGGCTGACCCTGCCGCTAGCCTTGGGAATGGTTATTGTAGCGGGGCTCGGCCTTGGGCGCTGGTTGCGCAGTTGGCGGTGGGTTGCGCTGGTCGTGGCCGGCATCTCTGCTGTCCTGATGCTGGCGGCCCTCGTCATGTCGTGGTCGCGCGGGGCGTGGTTGGGCTTTGGCGCTGCTGTGGCGGGCATGGCGGTTGCATTAGTGGTAAAGAGTGGGCGAGGGGCGGTGCTGAGCGCCATCCTTGCGGCCCTTGTGGCCTATGCCCTGCTGGCTGGCGGCCTGGCGCGCGTACCGCCTGCGTTGGTTCAGCGTTTTAGCGATTTCGTCCCTTACCTCGGAGTGTTGGACGTGCGCGGCGCCGAGATCACCGACGCCAACTTTGCTGTTCTTGAGCGGGTGGCGCACTGGCAGGCGGCCTGGCAGATGTGGACCGATCATCCCTGGCTGGGTGTAGGCATCGGCAACTATGAGCCTGTCTATCCGCGCTATGCGCTGCCGCAATGGCCCTTACCTTTGGGGCATGCCCACAATTACTACCTGAATGTCGCTGCAGAAGCGGGCATTCTTGGCCTGGGGGCGTATCTTTTGCTGTGGGGCGCGGCATTGTTTCACGCCTGGCGCGCCGTCCGCCGTGGATCCGGCTGGGGGCTGGGCGTGGCCCTGGGCGTCCTCGGGGTCATGATCCATCTCGGCGTTCACAGCTTTGTCGACAACCTTTACGTGCATGGCATGTACTTGCAGTTAGCAGTCCTGTTGGGATTGGTTGCGAGTGTTGGAAGTAACCAGGAGGCTCAACCACAGTGATCCGCCTATTCGCGGCGATTGAGACCCACCCCCGCTTGAGGCGTATTTCCGCTTGGCTGGCGCGTCTCCCATTGGTGGGAGGTGTTTGGGAAAAACTTGTCGACAACCCCAAGGAGTTGGAGCGGTTCGTCAAGTTTGCCATTGTCGGGATTATCGGCGGGGTCGTTGACTTTACTATTCTTAACATAATGAAGCTGATCTTTGAGCGGGTAGGTCTTGGGGTGGGGCTGGGTGGACCGCTGAATCCGCATCAGGTTCAATCGATTGCCGCAAATACCATTTCCTTTTCGGCTGCTGTAGTGAGTAATTTCACGTGGAATCGGTTGTGGACCTTTCCCGAGTCACGGGAAAGGCCTATCGGCGGCCAGTTGGCGCGCTATGCCGTTGTCAACGTGCTGGGCTTGGGCATCAACACCGCGCTGCTCGTGGTGATGGATCGCTATGTGTTTCAGAACTTTTTCAGTGTGCGGCTGAGTATGAACCTGGCCAAGGCCTTTGCTATTGGCGTTGTCCTTTTCTGGAATTTCGGTGTGAACCGGATTTGGACTTACAAGGGTATCAAGTGAGCCAGGCCTCGGAGAATCAGGTGACGCGTAGGATGCGGATCGCAATCGATTATACGGCCGCCGTACGCCAGCGCGGCGGGATTGGCCGCTATGCGCGGAACCTGGTTCGTGCGTTGGCCGAGATAGACGTCGAACGCCAATATACGTTGTTCGTTGCCGGCGGTCATGGTGATGACGGATTGGGATCGTGGCCTGACAATTTCCGGATCAGGTCGATCCCCTTGTCTGATCGCTGGCTCAATCTGCTGTGGCAGAGGCTGCGATTGCCAGTACCTATTCAGGCAGTCACTGGGCCGTTGGACCTTTTCCACTCGCCAGATTTCGTATTGCCACCTCTGGGTCGTACCCCGGCGATCCTGACGGTGCACGATTTGTCCTTCATGCGGGTGCCACAATGCTATGTGCCCGCCTTTTGCAGCTACCTAGAGCAGGCGGTCCCGCGTGCGGTGCGGCGCGCCAGGCGGATTCTGGCCGACTCGGAGAGCACACGGCGCGACCTGATCGAATTGCTCGGCGCCGCGCCAGAGCGGGTTACGGTGTTATACCCGGGGGTTGAGACACGTTTCAGGCCTGTTTGTGAGACAGAGGTCTTGGATCGGGTGCGCGCCTGCTACAGGCTGCCAGACCAGTTTATTCTTGGCCTCGGGACACTTCAGCCCCGGAAGAATTTTGCTGGACTGATTGAGGCCTTTGCGACGTTACTTGCGCATAGTCAGGATACCGCCAAGCACCTGCACCTAGTCATTGCTGGCGAAGAAGGCTGGATGGCGGAAGATGTCCCGGCGACAATAGCCCGTTTGGGATTAGATGAGCGGGTGCGCCTGGTCGGGTTTGTGCAGGATGCGGATTTGCCGGCGCTTTACACCCTGGCGCTCGTTTTCGCCTTTCCGACTTGGTATGAGGGTTTTGGCCTGCCGGTGCTGGAAGCCATGGCTTGTGGAACGCCAGTTGTGGCCGCCGACAACTCCTCGATCCCTGAGGCCGTCGACGATGCTGGGCTATTGGTGCCGACTGGCGATCCAGCGGCTTTGGCTCATGCCATTAGCACGCTCTTGCGCGAGCCAGTTCTTAGGGAACGATTGACTGTGGCAGGTCAGCAGCAGGCACACGGGTTCACCTGGGAAAAAGGAGCCCAGCAATTGTACAGGATCTACCAGTCTTTCAACAATTCCTGAGTTCGCATAGCCAATGGCACGGACATGCTTCACCCGGGATTTTGTTTCTATTATGAGGTAATGCTATGCGAAGGCTGGCGCCCCTCGACTCATTCATGCGAGCTGATACGTTGGTGGGGTAATAGGGTAGGTTGTGTAGGCAGAGTAGGGGAATGTAAAAATGACCAAGTCTCTTCTCTTGGAAATTCTCGAGCAACGGACAGCAGCTGCACTGCTTAGGGAAACAACTCCGCCAGAAGTAGTGAGTGGGCAGGTTGTGGCTTTTCCATTTCTGGCCATTGTCGGTCAGGCGGAAATGAAGACTGCATTGGTTCTAAACGTCATTAATCCAGCAGTGGGTGGCGTCTTGCTGATCGGCCCACGCGGGACTGGCAAAACAACGGCCGTTCGTGGCCTCGTCGATCTCATGCCGCCTGTGCGGCGTAGCCTTTGTCCTTACGGCTGTGAAGCTGAAGCTGTTGAGGCATGGGGTGTAGAGGCCATCTGCCCGAGCTGCGCTGCCAAGCTGGCCCGTGGCGAGGAGCTGACCGGTCTCGATCGGATGCGCCTTGTGGAATTGCCGCTCCATGCCCGTCTCGAAGACGTGATCGGTGGTGTTAACGAGCGGTTGGCTGTGGAGCAGCAAAGACTCCGTCTTGAGCGCGGTATCCTGGCTCACGCTCACCGGGACCTGCTGTACATCGATGAGGTCAATCTTCTAGACGATGTAATAGCGGATGCTATCCTCGACGCTGCGGCACAAGGGCGTGTGACTGTGCGCCGTGGCCCTCTCGTCGCCACCTATCCCGCCGAGCTGATCCTGGTCGGATCGATGAACCCTGAGGAAGGGCAGTTGCGACCACAGATCCAGGATCGCTTTGGTTTGCGAATAATTGTCGGTGGGCTCTACGACCTGAACGAGCGGCTCGAGATCTACCGTCGCGTACGAGCATTTCGTGAGAATCCTCATCGGCTGCTTGCGGCATTTCTGGCAGACACCATCACCTTTGGCCAGGAAATTACCAAGGCTCGTGAACTGTTGCCCAAAGTGGATTTGTTACCCGAGGCGGAGCGCCTCGGTTTGCGGTTGGTGCAAGAACTCGAGATCCCAAGTCATCGGGCAGAGATCACTGCCTTGGAAGCAGCCCGAGCATATGCTGCGGCCGATGGGCGGCAATCAGCCACGCCTGACGACGTGGCTGCCGTTGCGCCTATGGCCCTTCGCCAACGCCGCAGTGAGTTCATCCACAAGTATTGCGACGTAGCTGGAAAAGAAGAGCAGGAAATCAGAGCTGTTTGGCACAACCTGGTAAAGACAAAAGTGAGCGACAAGTGAGCGCGGTATCGAGGTTGGCAGGCAATCGAGCTCGTAACCCTGTATTGAGGCTAGCCCAATTGTTGCTGCCTCTTGGCTGGGTGCTTGTCATTGTCGGTTACTACGGTCCGTGGATCGCTCATAAAACGGCAGCGCTGACCTTGACCGGATCCGATATGGGTGAGTTTGTCAAGTTCCTGCCTGGTGTTTTGGATGGGTCGTTGCAAGTAGTAAGGCAGTTCTTTTACCTGCCGCCTGTTGCAGTGTCGCTCACTGTCGCTCTGTTGGTGGGTAATAGATCGTTGGGTTTTCCCTGGCTGCTGCGTGTGGGTGTTCTCTCAGCTTCCGCCGTGATGAGCTTTCAGCTATTACCACCCGCCTGGTCGCCGGGCAGCCTGATGACAGCCGAGTTCCGTTTGCAACCGATTGCCCTGGGGTTTTGTTGGCTGGCGTTGGGCGGATTCTGGCTCCTGGGGCGATTGCCAATCCGGCTGACTGGTCTGGCGTGCTGCGGGTTGGCCATTTTAGCGGGCGCTTTGGCTGCCTGGCAGATGTTGATCGTCAAGCCAGCCATCAATGCGACATATGGCGCCCCACCGGCAGTGGGGTGGGGGTGCGCTGCTTGCTTTCTCGGACTGGCGATGTTGGCCAGTGCAGGGGCGGTAATAGCGCTTTTCACCGGGGACTCGCGCCACGGCCAGTGGCTATGATCAACTGGACATAACTAGCTATCGGTTCGAAGTACTACTACACTCGGCGCGCTACGCGATTGTGCGCACCAACCGCCGGCCGGGTGTGTGTCAGCTCCCCGTTGCTGCTGCCATCTTGGAACGGTTGGCAGAGGTTCTGAAAACCAGCGTGGCAGGGAGGGGTGTGCCACACTGGTGGTAGCACGATAACGGTATATGATTAGCACAATCAACATTGTGCTAATCAACTACCCAGTAAGCTAAATGCAGCCCAGTTGGGCTTGCTCCCTTTCACCCTACCCCCTGGTCACAATGCAAACCAAGGCGCGTCGATGTCGATGTACTGCTCAGCTGCGCTTTGGTAGCCAACCAGTGTTCACCTTCGCAGCTTGCCAAATACCATCCACATCCCCCACAGTGCTTCGCATAGCATAAAGCACGATTCTAGCAACATAACGCGCGTTGCAGGCGTACATCATATGGCTATGCGAATTGGACCTGCCGCTACATACACTGAACTGCTCAGCTCCATAACCAATTCTTGCTAATAACGGTACCTTGATTACAGACCCGGCCCGGGCTCGGTGGTATCATGGCTAGGATTCACTGCGAGGAAATTATGACCAATAACTTATTCGCTTCAGCACTCAGGGTTATTATGTCGACCCCGTCACAGTTTTTTGGTAGCCCCGGTGCAGCCGGTGATGAGTCAAACTGGAGAAGCCATAAAGCGCATTGCACAAATAGTATACACGGAGGTAAGACATGCTGCAGGAAAACACATTTGCACCAGATTTCACGCTTCAGGCTGATGACGGGCGTGAGGTAAGCCTGTCTGACTATCAGGGCAGAAAAGTTGTGCTCTACTTCTATCCCAAAGACAACACTCCCGGCTGCACGACCGAGGCATGCAACTTCCGCGACGACTATGCCGAGATCGTCGCTGCGGGTGCAGCCGTACTAGGTATCAGCCCTGACAACCTCAAGTCACATGACAAATTCAAAACCAAGTTCAGTCTGCCTTTCGCTCTCCTCAGCGATCCCGATCACCGGGTAGCCGAGATGTATGGTGCCTGGGGCGAGAAACGCATGTACGGCAAAGAATATATGGGCATCATACGTTCCACCTTTATCATCGACGAGGTGGGCACAATCATCCGAGTCTTTCCAAATGTGAAGGTTCAGAACCATAGCCAAGAGGTCCTTGCTGTTCTTAAGGACCCCAAACAACCATCCCAGGCTTAGCACAAGGCAATCTAGTGGCAAACAGAGTGACCCGCCGCCAGTTTGCTCGACTAGCGCTTGGAGGCATGGCCTTGGCCATGCTCAAAGGTTGCGCACCCAAACAGACCTCCACTTCCGTAACTCTGCCGTCCGAAACCAGAGAGCCCGGCGTCACCTCCTTAACCATTGCTCCCCAACGCCCCATCCTGCAGAACGACAACCCGCCTGGCTTTTACGTCCGCTACTACAAACCCTTCGAGGCCGTGGATCCCACTCAATGGACCCTTTCGCTGGAAGGCATGATCAAGAACCCGATCAAGTTGTCGTTGTCCGATGTCCAGTCGTTGCCACTTACCTCGCAAGTCTCGCGGATGAAGTGCGTCGAATGCTGGTCGGCAGCGGCCAAGTGGGAAGGATTTCATCTGCGCTCCCTGCTAGAGCTGATCGAGCCCCTGCCTGCGGCAAAATGGGTCCACTTTCATTGCGCCGATGGCTATTATGAATCCCTTACCATCGATGCCCTGCTGGATGAACGTGTGATCTTTGTGCACCACATGAACGATCAGATCCTGCCTGATGCCTATGGCGCTCCACTGCGGCTGATTATCCCTCCGCTATATGGCTACAAGAGCCCCAAGGCCATTACCCGCCTAGCTTTTGCCGAGGAGGAGCTACGTGGTTATTGGCCGACTGTAGGGCCTTATAGTCCAAAAGGGGTTATCCAGCCAGGCCGTGATTATCCACTCGACATGGGAGAAACTCGCCAAATCCAAGGCGGCGAGATTATTTACCCAGACGGCATTGAATCTGGCAAATAGCCAGGAGGGATAGCTGTTGCCGCTGCCGAACAAGACAGAGGGGGCTAGCTGTAGCCAGTTGCCCCCCCTGCTTGAATTGAACCGGTTCACTGCGCGCTGTAGCCCGGCCCCTCCGTGTAAAATGCCCTGTTCTTGGCGATCCACTCCTGGTATTGCTCCGGAACCTCATCCTCCGGAAAGATCGCATCCGACGGGCACTCTGCTGCACAAGCGCCACAATCAATGCAAGTGTCCGGGTCAATGAAATAGGCCATTCCCCACTGCGGATCGCCCTCCGGACCCATCACGATGCACTCGACCGGGCAAACAGCCGCACATGCCCCATCGCGAATGCACAACTCGGTGATAACGTGAGCCATCAACTTCACCTCCTCTCTATTACGAAAAGTTTGTAGAACAGACCACATCCCTAGTTTACCACTAAATTGCACGACAAGTCAAGCGCACGGCACGCCTGCACAGAACACAGAACTTGATCAACAACGCAAAACGCAATACTGCCGCTTGACAACGAAGGCGCCTCCGGGTATACTTTTCTCCGTCACAAGGAATGCAAGCAGCCATGAGCAACGAATATCCCGACATACTAGGCGATCTCGTTGACGCTCGGCAGCGATTTGAGGTGAATGGCGTGCACTATGTCATGGCCCTGCCGGTCACCATCGCGCCGGGTCAGATAGCCAACCTTCACATCTGGCTACAAAACTGCTGGGATGTGCCCGTCGAAGTAGAGATCACCCTACACATGCCAGCCCATCCGCCCCCCGTCCTGAGCGCCATTCAGGCACAGACCGATGTGCTGCTAGAGGCGGCTGAAGTTGGCGAAGTGATTATTCCAATAGTCGCCAGCAGCCAGGGCGCACCGGGAGAATACCCAATTGCAGTAACGATCGGCGTTAGGTACAAAGAGCGCGGACTCTATATCCGCAGCCAGAAAGCCAGTGGGCAATTCGGTGATACACTGCTGGCCTTTACCACTGGCATGAGCCTTGCAGCGGTGCTCGGCCTGGGTTTTGTTGCCCGCACTTGCCCCCAGCAGCAGTTGCGACTGCATATGGAGGGCCCACCCCATTCCGGCCCACCTACAGACTTGACCCCGACATTTGTCTCCCACTGGACCGTGGCCGATCTACCCGTCCAGGGCAAAGCCCAACAATACGTCAACGATCAGCGTCTATATCTCCTGCCCAAACTGATCCGGCAGCCTTTGTATTTGGCCTTTATGG
The DNA here is from genome assembly GCA_016926595.1 of Anaerolineae bacterium. Next base: position 5,557 of record JAFGOG010000463.1, on the reverse strand, counting down.
AAGAGAGTCAAACGCGATTCCGGAATGCTGCCCTGCCTCTCCAGATCGGTGAGGCGATCTTTCTGGCAAAGATCCTGACCCATACCGCCGAATACTTTCTGAACCAGACTAGCCGCCAGGATGCGATATTGGTTCCAGCTTACACCCTGGCGTTTCGGTATGACTTGCCGGTCAGCGATCCCATTCCTCTCATCGCCCGTGCCGATTATGGACGAATGATCCGCCTGGCGGAATCGGTCAGCTTTGGCCTCTTGCGGCAAAGTCTGGGGCATATCCCCTGGACACTTGAAGAACAACTGGCGATCACCGATTTGGTCGTCAATCAAGTTGAACAAGGAGGCAACTTGCCTGCCGAGTTCCTTTACCTGCCCTTGTTGCTGGGCGGATTGTTGGTGGCTTCACAAGTACAGATGCCTGGGGAAAACCTATCCCAAAGCCTGAGCCTGTTGACCAAGGCATACAATCAACGAACGACAGATCTCACCGACAACCCGGAGCTGATGACCATCCTTGAGCAGTTGCTCCGATCGGCACAGGCCAGATCGTAATCGTAATACGAACAACAGCCTTTTAGCTTCCCTTTGACAATACGCCCCTTTCGTGCTATAGTACATATGCTGTCGCATACAGGCGAGAGCATGGTCTCGGATAGTTGGAACATGCTCTGCCAAACTACACACAAATCAAGATGAGGAGGAGACAATGCGGCCAAAGAAATGGAGTGGGGTGGCAGTAGTTGCACTGATCGTGGCGCTGGTTCTGGGCGCCTGCGGTCAAGAGAAGCCAGAGGTAGTAGGCGGATTTGAGATCCCGGCCATCGAGAAAGGCAAGTTCAATGTTGCCATGGTTCTCATCGGCCCCCACAACGACGGAGGCTGGAGCCAGGCTCACTATGAGGGACTGGAATATATCCAGGAAAAGATGCAGGATGTGCATACCGCCTACGTCGAGAACGTGCCTGAAGGTGCAGACTCGGAGCAGGTCTTCCGCAGCCTATCACGAAAGGGTTTTGACCTGATCTTTGGCACCTCGTTTGGCTTCATGGATCCGATGGAGACGGTGGCCGGTGAATTTCCCGATACCACCTACATCCATATCAGTGGCTATAAATCGAACTCGACAAACTTTGGCAACCTGTTCGGCGCCATGGAGGACATGAAGTACCTGGCGGGGATGCTGGCTGGCTCGCGCGCCAAGCTAGACGGGAACCCCAAGATCGGGTACATGGCTACCTTCCCCATCCCCGAGGAGATCCGGCTGGGCAATGCCATCGCGCTGGGAATGAAGAAAACCTGCCCAGAGTGCACCATGGATGTGCGCTGGATCAGTACTTGGCACGATCCGGTAGTTGAGAGAGACGCTGCTGCCTCGTTGTTTGACAGCGGCGCTCAGGTGGTGTTCACCGGCGCCGATACGCCCGCGGTCGCAGACGTAGCCCAAGAAAAAGGCAAGTGGGGTGTTACCTATGACTGGGCTGGTTCGTGCAAAGTGGATCGCTGCCTGACAGCCCCCTACTGGAACTGGGGACCGATATACCTAAAGATCGCCGAGGGCGTCAAGGCCGGCACGTATACACCAGGGTGGGACTACTTTGATGCCGAAACCGGCAGCCTGGGGCTGTTCGGTTTCATGGAAGGCCAGACACTACAGCCTGGTGCAGCCGAACTGCCAGCGGCGGACCTGCAATTGGTAAGGGACACGCTGGCGCAGATGCTGGCCGGCAAATTCAACCGCTTTGACGTATTTGCAGGGGAAATCAAGGACAACAAAGGCAATATCATCGTGCCGGCTGGGGAAAAGATCGAACAGGCGGACATCGACCAGTTTCCGCCTGGTGCCCCAGGCCTGGAGTGCAAGTACTGCATGTACTGGTGGGCCGACGGCATCACCGCTGAGCTGCCGGAATTGAGCCAATAGCCTGTCGAGTCGGGGCCAGGGAGGAATCCCCTTCCCTGGCCCCGAATTCAAGCTGCACCGGCGCGCTCTCCTCAGAGCAAGGCAACTCAGCTCCATGTCAGAAGCCGCCCATGCCGTCGAGATGCGGGGCATCGTTATGCGTTTCCCCGGCGTCTTGGCGAACGATCACGTCGATTTCGACCTGCGTGCAGGCGAAATCCATGCCCTGCTCGGTGAAAACGGCGCTGGCAAGAGCACGTTGATGAACGTGCTGGCAGGGATGTACCGACCCGAGTTGGGAACGATCCGGGTACACGGTCTGCCTGTCGAGCTGCGCTCGCCCCGGGATGCCATCGCACGCGGCATCGGCATGGTACACCAGCACTTTATGCTGGTCCCTTCACAAACCGTCACCGAAAACATCCTGCTTGGGCTGGACAAGCCGCGCTTTCGCATGCGCCTGTCGCACTATGAAGAGCGCATGGCGAAATTGGCCCAGGATTTCGGCCTCCACGTCGATCCCTGTAGCAAGATTTGGCAGCTTTCAGTCGGCGAGCAGCAGCGAGTGGAAATCCTAAAGATGCTGTACCGCGGTGCAGACATCCTGATCATGGACGAGCCCACCGCGGTGCTGGCTCCACAGGAAATCGCAGACCTGTTCTGTACCCTGCGCGGTATGGCGGCCGAGGGTAAGTCGATCGTTTTCATCTCCCACAAGCTGGGCGAGGTAATGCAAATCGCCGACCGGATCACCGTGCTGCGCAAGGGCCGCGTGACTGCTGCCGGGCTGAGACCCAACGACACCAGCCCGGTGGAGATGGCCCAGCTCATGGTAGGCCGAACAGTGCTGTTTTGTGTCGAGAAGGAACCTCAACCGCCAGGCGACGTGGTCCTTGCGGTAGAGGATGTGTCGGCTCTTAACGACAAGGGGCTGCCTGCCCTGCGGCGCATTTCCTTCCAGGTTCATGCTGGCGAGATCCTGGGCATCGCCGGAGTAGCTGGGAACGGCCAGCGAGAACTGGCCGAGGTGATTACCGGGCTGCGCAAATGCACCACCGGGCGCGTACTGCTGCGGGGCCAGGCGATCAGCAACCAGCCGGCGCGCATTGCCATCGAAAGAGGGGTGGGCCACGTCCCAGAAGATCGGCGCGAGGTGGGCACAGCGCCCAACCTGAGCATAACGGACAACCTGATCCTCAAGGCCTATCGCAAGCCGCCTATCGCCAAAGGGCTGTCCATCGACCGGGCCAAGGCCAAGAAGCACACCACGGACCTGAAGGCGCAGTATGAGATTATTGCCCCATCCGTCGACACCCCAGTCCGATTTCTATCGGGCGGCAACCTGCAGAGGGTGATCCTGGCGCGGGAGATCTCGGAAGGGCCCGGCTTAATGATCGCCATGCAGCCTACCCGCGGCCTGGACGTGGGCGCTATCGAGGGTGTGCAACATATGCTGCTTGAGCTCCGCCGTGCAGGCACGGCAGTTCTACTTGTCTCCGAGGAACTGGATGAGATCGTGAGCTTGAGCGATCGGGTGGCTGTCATATACGAAGGTCAGATCGTGGGCGAGATCCCGGGTGATGCGTGCAACGCCCAGCGCGACCGGATTGGGCTGATGATGACAGGGCAATACAGAGACGGGGCGGCCCAGCCGGGGCAGCAAGAGAATGGAGGTAGGCAGCGTGGCGGCGCGTAAGGCAGCGACAAACAAGCGAAGGGTGACCTTCTCATGGCGTGTGCAGGCCGAACCGCGCATTACGGATGTACCGCCCTGGCTGCCTTCCTTGGTGTCACTGGGGGCACTGGTGCTGGCCTTAGTGCTGGGCGGGATCGTCCTAGTTGTGGTGGGCGGGAACCCGTTCCAAACGTACGGGCACATGGTCAAGGCAGCTTTCGGCGACGTCGGCGTCCTGTCAGATACGCTGACCAAGGCCACTCCGATCCTCCTATGCGGACTGGCCTGTAGTCTAGCCTTTCGTGCCAAGCTGTGGAATATCGGCGCCGAAGGCCAGTTCTTCCTGGGTGCCTGGGCCGCGAGTGCGATCGTCCTTTGGCCTGTGCTGCCCGGCACTACAGCCAAGGTCGTGATGCTGCTGGTTATGGCCCTTGCCGGCTCCCTCGGCGGCGCGCTGTGGGGCTTTGTGCCGGGCGTGCTCAAAGCCAAGCTGAATGTGAACGAAGTACTGACCACGCTGATGATGAACTATATCGCCATCTCGTGGAACAACTATTGGATCTTTGCAAAGTGGAGCGAACTGGGATTCCAGATGAGCCGCAAGTTCCCCACTTCGGCATGGCTGCCCCGCCTGGGCGACTATGCCAAGCAGGTACCCGCTTTCGCCGGGCTTACCACCCACCTAGGGCTGGTGATAGGTCTGGTCGCGGCCGGCATCCTGTGGTGGGTCCTGTACCGCAGCAAATGGGGGTTCGAGATCGAACTGACAGGCGACAATCCAAGAGCAGCTCGCTATGCCGGCGTCAATATCGCCCGCAACACGATCCTGGTGATGATGCTGTCGGGTGGACTGGCCGGACTTGCCGGCATGTCGGAGATCAGCGGAGTTGTCCACCGCCTGCAGGGGGCCATCTCGCCGGGGTATGGATTCACCGGCATTATCGTAGCCTGGCTATCAAAGCTCAATCCCCTGGTAGTCGTGCCAGTGTCAATCTTGTTTGGCGCGCTGATCCTGGCTGGCCGGGAAATCCAACCTTCCGGAGTCGCCAAGCTGTTGCAGGGCATTATCCTTTTCTGCCTCATCAGCAGCGAGGTGCTGCTGCGCTACCGGGTCCGGGTAGTGCGGGTGAAGCGGGGCTGAGCCATGGACTGGATTGTGATCTTGCAGGCAGGCGTGGCCACCGGCACGGCGCTGCTGTTTGCCACCATCGGCGAGATCTTGGCCGAGCGATCGGGGGTTATGAACCTAGGCGTCGAGGGGATGATGCTCATGGGCGCCATGGCGGCCTTTGGCATGGCCGCCAAGACAGGCAACCCGTGGCTGGGGTTGCTTATAGCCATGGCCGTGGCCGGACTACTGGCCTTGCTGCATGGCCTGGTGACGATCCATTTCCAGGCAGACCAGGTAGTGAGCGGTTTGACCCTCACCTTCCTCGGCACAGGATTGGCGCTGGTGTTTGGCGAAGGGCTGAGCAAGGCAGGCGCCATCTCGCTTCTGCCCAAATTGACCATCCCAGTGCTGAGCAGCATCCCGATCCTGGGGCCCATCCTGTTCGCAGATCAAAGCGTGCTTGTTTATGTCGGCTACCTGCTCGTTCCGACGACCTGGTATTTCACAAACCGTACCCGGCCTGGCCTGCACCTCCGCGCCGTGGGCGAGTTCCCGGCCGCTGCCGATGCCCTCGGCGTCAATGTCGTCCGAACTCGCTACCTGTATGTGTTCGTAGGCGGGCTTCTGGCCGGGCTGGCGGGGGCGACGATCAGCCTCGCAATTTCCCCCGGCTGGTTTAGCGAGATGACCACATCCGGACAGGGCTGGATCGCAATAGGGCTGGTGATCTTTGCCCAATGGGATCCCGTTCGAGCGGCGGGCGGCGCCTATGCTTTTGGCGCATTGCGCCGGCTGATCCTCGACCTACAGGGGCCGACCACACTCCTCGGATTACGCAACCCATTCTACTACAATTCGTACCTGGGCTTTTTCCT
>JAFGOG010000462.1 GCA_016926595.1 Anaerolineae bacterium | reverse complement strand
TTACAATGGCCTAGAATCCGCTCATCGGGCATTTCAAAGATGCTCACAATGGCCTACAACTCTGCCAATTGTTGGAAATGGTCGTTGAAGCACCGAGAACGGTTATACAGTCACTCTTTATCTCGCTCTGTAATCTTTCTACATCCTCTTGTCGAAAGGTGCAGCGCTTACTTCCATTCGATTGGAAGGCTGAGAATGACAAATAGGCCATTGCCAACAACTGTGTATAGGCCATTACCAATATCTTTGATGCCTGCCATCTTATTTGACGCCAACAACTTTGAATCTCTACATACAATAAAGATAATCTAATTCATATTAAATAACAACATTGAGGGCGAGATAGGTGCCACATAGGGGCGTGCAAGGGGGATTGTACGTCAGAAGATCGCCCTTTAGGGCGCTAAACAGGGCTCCAGAGGCTCATTAAGGCCCGTTTTTTCCGTCGTACAAAGTCAAACACCAAGCCCTGTTCACCTCAAGGCAGATCGTCTTGTGGATTGGGTATGGTCAAGAGTGAGGTTGTCAACTGCCGATAGTGGATCTCTCAGGTGCTGTTCGCACAACCGGCCAACTGGCGTCAAGTACCCCTGATACCCAGTTCATGGCACCCATGGTGCACACAGGGCATCAACAAAACCCCAGGTCCTGGTGCAGCACTTTGCGATAAAGGAAGAGAAGGGCGCTGAGGGCCTGGTTTCTGGGTGGAGGCGGCGACGTTTTCCTTGACGGTCAGGTCGGTGAGAGAGGCTTCGACCTCGGGAGCGCCCATTTCGGATGGGTGACGCACGCCGTGGAAAAAGATGTGGCGCCTGATCCAGCCGACGTAGGCTTGCTCCGTGCGATAGGAGTCGTGTTTGAGGCGGATGGCACTCCTTCGGCAAGCTCAGGACAGGCACGGGCTTGATCCAACCGCTTCTGGGGGCAGTGTCTTCCACGCGATGACTCCTCCGTTTGACACAAAGGGATTTCGGGTGCATAATATCGTCATCATCGAACTTGCACTGCAACCAGATCACCCATTAAGGGCTTCAAGTACATAGCTAAAATCCGGCATCAGTCAGCTTGTTGGGTATGCGATGCCGAACCCGTTCAGTCTAGCAGCCTGTCGGAGAGGGTTCGTAGGGACGGCTTCAGCCGTAAAAGAACGACCGAAGTCGTTACTACGAACGAGAAGTGTTCTCTTCTCCGACAACCTGCTAGGGACCCAGGTAGATAGGCCGAAATGGTCCGGTCTACTCAATCGTTACGCGGCCTGGTCAGGGCGCAGACCGCGCGCTCTGCGTGGTCCAGGTGAGTGCGGGGGCGCAGGGGTGCTGAGGTCCAGGCAGCCGGCTCACACCGGGCCGAATAACCCCCGCTGGAGCCGACGCGGCCATGGTGCACTTGAGGGTTGGCCTGCAGTCCACAGGGGACAGCAGGCGCGGCTCGGCTTTTCCGTTGGGCGCACTAGCGCCGGAGGGTGTGAGATGGAAAACCGGCAATTTGCAGCAATGGGCGTTACTATGGCCTTGATGGTTATGCTCACAGCCTTGCTGACGCTCATGAACGGCAACGCTCCAAGTGTTAACAATCTTGCCCTGGCATCTCCATTGCAGACTACTATGCCTACCGTGACCGACATCGCACCAGACTCGGTACCCAACGACCTGGACACCTCCATTGTCATCACCGGCACGGGCTTTACCGAGGGTCTGACGGTCACCCTGGGCAGTATGCAGTTGTCCGTCGTCGGCTGGGTCAGCGCCAGCGTGGTGACGGCCACCGTGCCGTGGGGGATGGAGCCTGGCGTGCACACCCTCACGGTCACCAACCCGGGCGGCGAAGCGGGCAGCCTACCCGACGCCTTTACCATCACCCAGGGCATGGGTGTGTGGAACAGTGCCGAGATGTACGGCGGACACGTGGATCAGGTGGCCGTGCATCCGCTGACGTCCACCACGGTCTATGCACTGGCGCCCCAGATTGGCCTGTTCCGCAGCGACGACGGCGGAGACCATTGGTCGCCCAAGCTGGTCGCTCCGCCGGTTTTCGCCAGCCTGGCAGTGGACCCGCTCCCACCACACTGGCTCTATGTGGGCGGTGTTGCGCGTTCGCAGGATGGCGGGGATACCTGGACACCGATGGAGAACCTGCCTCCCGAGGCGGGGGCGAGCTATTACGTCCATCCACTCATTTCAGGCACGCTGTACAGCAGCAACTGGTGGCCAGGGTATTGCGAAAGCGCAGGCTTGTGGAAGTCGATCGATTACGGGCAGACCTGGATCACCATCACCCACAGCAGCGGCCTGACGGACACTTGCATCTATGACCTGGCGTTTCATCCGACCGATCCGCAGATCGCGGTGGCCGCGGCGGGGCAGCTCTATCGCACGAGCGACGGCGGGACGACGTGGAGCCAGATTTGGGGCATGTCTGCCCGCCCGCTCGCCTTTAACCCGTTCGGCGCACATGAGCTGTGGATCTCGACGGGCGGAACCTGGAAGAGCACCAACCCGGACTATACCGCCTGGACGCAGGTTGTGCTGCCGCCGGAAGCGGCAGGCGTGGGGGCCATTGAATTTGCGCCGGCTGCCTGGGGCAGTGTCTATTCGGGCACAGTCTTTGTAGCCGATAAGAGCTTTTACAAGACTACCGACGGGGGCAGTAGCTGGCAGGCCTTTGGCCCGCCCATGCCCCCAGGAGGTTTTGCCTGGGGGATTGCCCTGCACCCCACCGATCCCAATATCATCTACCTGTCCGGGTCTGGCGAAGGCGTGTACCGGACCACCGACGGCGGGGCGACCTGGGAGGTCGTCAATCAAGGGCTGACAGCAATGGCGCCCCGGCACCTGTCCACCGTCGCCAGCCAACCGGATCTCGTCTATGCGCTGATTACCGGCTGGGAGGGCATCTTCAAAGGGACGCGGGGTGGCCAGGCGTGGCAATTCTTACCCGTGCCGGGAGCCGATACTGCCGAGACGGCGCGCATGGCGGTGGACCCCTTTACGCCGATGCGGCTCTATCGCAGCGGTAACGCCCGCATCTTCCGCAGCGACGACGGCGGGCAGACCTGGCCAATCACCGGCACCCTGGCCTACCCCGATCTGTGTGCATTCCCGGGCGGTGCCAGGGTTGAGGCGCTGTTGGTCGATCCCCTCCAGCCGGGCGTGCTGCTGGCCGGCGCGACTGTGGAGTGCGATCTGGCGTCCCATGAGAGGATCCAGACCTAGGTGATCTACCGTAGTACCGACAGCGGGCAGACCTGGATCATCAGGCTGGCACCGGACACAGGCCCCATCATTGGCTGCTATTCCGAAGATATGGCCTACGATGCGCAAAACCCGGCATGGGTGTACGCCGCCATCCCCTGCAGCGGCCTGTGGCGCAGCACGGACAGCGGGCAGAGCTGGGCTCTCCAGGGCCAGGGCTCGCCCTACGAGTGGGACCTGACCCTGGCCAAGAGGATCGCGGTGGAGCCGTCCGCACCCTATCGCGTGTTTGTCAAGACTTGGGATACCAATAGCGGCAGCACGCTGTACTTTTCCGAAGATCACGGCGCGACCTGGCAGCAGGCTGACGATCCCCCCTTTAAGGTGCCCAATCAGTTGTCCTTTGCCCATGGTGAGCCGCCAGTGCTCTACGCCGCTCTGGGCGGTGCATATGGTCCGTCAGGCCTGTTCCGCACGGTAAACGGCGGGCGCTCGTGGAGCGAGGCGGATGGTGAGTTGGGACAGGTTCCCATCTATGCCCTGGCCGTGGTCACGGCCACCGACCGGGTCATCCTCTACGCGGCCACGTCCGGCGGCGTGATTGAAGCGGCGGGGGGGCAAGCGGTGCGCGCTTCCCAGCAGACGAGCACGTTCGTTCCTGCGGGCGTTTATCGCTACACCGCGCTGGACAACGCCGATCTCCAGCCATGGGAGCAGGTGAACGTCAATGGCTTTGGAAACGCCAGTAACATGTTCATCAGCGCTGTGGAACCCTTTGCCGGGCAGCTCTACGCCGGGACGCAGAACAACACCGGCGCCGCCCAGGTATGGCGAACGATTGATGGAACATCCTGGACGCAGTTTGATCCCTCCTGGACGGTGTCAAATACAAAGGTCTCGGATATGCAGACCTTTGGGGGTCATCTCTATGTGGGAACCTACAACCCGGACGGCGGCGAGATCTGGCGCACGGACGGTTCGACCTGGCAGCAAGTGGTCACCGGCGGCTTTGGCGATGCCAATAATAGCAGTATGACGACCTTTGCGGTCTTGGATGCCCTATACCTGGCCGTCGGCCACGAGGTGAACGGCGTGGCCATCTGGCGCAGTCCCAGTGGTGAGCCGGGCAGTTGGACTCCCGTAATCACCGATGGCTTTGGCGGTCCCGGACTGTGGGGGAATTCAACGCTGGAAGTGTACGACGGTCATCTGTACGTCGGGCTGGCACGTGAGGCGGCGGAACTATGGCGCACCGCTGATGGCCTCACCTGGACGCC
>JAFGOG010000461.1 GCA_016926595.1 Anaerolineae bacterium | reverse complement strand
TTGAGCCAGGGCATGCGCATCGTCTCGGCTGCTGGGAAGGAAGGGGCGCAGGCGCGCCGGTGGGTGATGTGGCTGTGGGTCATCGTCTATGCCTTTGTCGGCAGCCAGATGGCCTGGACGTTGCGGCCGTTCATCGGGGCGCCCAGCATGAAGTTCGAGCTGTTCCGGCAGCTCGGCGGCAACTTTTACACCAACATCTTTTCCAGCATCGGCGAGATCCTCGGATTCTTTGTGGTCCGCTAGGAGATAGCAGGCAGCCGAGAGGAGGAAGCTATGACAGAAAGGAACCAAGATCCCCCTTGGGGAACCGGACAGAGACCGCCGAGTACTGATCAGATCCTGGATCTGCTTCTCGACGCCCTGGCTGAGAGACAACGGGCGAGGCAGGGCATTCCCTCCCTGCGCGCCACGCCCAGCCCTGAACAGCAGCCCCGCATGGAGGAGAGAGGGGCAACTCCCTCCTCGCTCGCCGTGCCCGGAGACCGTGCCCCGCAGCCTGCTCCCTCCGCGGCCAGGGAGGTGCTGCCTACCCGGCCGGCGCCGCCTGTGGAAAGGCGCACCGGGGTTCCTCCCGCAGCGGGGTCGCGGCTGTCTCCACCGGCACCCAAGAGCGAACCCGGACCGGGGGAAGAGGGATGGAAACCGCCGTCGCGCCTGCCCAGCATCAACATGGGCAAGACATTGGGCCGGCTGCTGATCCTGATCGTCGTGCTGACCATTGTGATCAACATCCCGGTGACACGCCACGGGGTCAGCCTGGCGCGGATCATGCCTGAGAGCTCATCCCTTGTCATCCGCGACGGGCTGGTGCTGAAGGGGAGTGGTTCAGAAATCTATATTCTGGAGGACGATAAACTGCGCTGGATCAGCTCTATGGATGCCTTTGAACACCTGGATTTGGCCTGGAAGGATGTGCACGTAGTGGATGATGCGTTTCTTACGCGGTTTGAGAAGGGCCGGCCGATCCATGTCCTGCTCAAGTGCAGCGACAGCCCGCATATCTACCGGCTGGAGAATGACCAGAAGCGGTGGATCAAGGATATCGACACCTTCCTGGCCGAGGGGCACGTGTGGGAGGATGTGCGCGCCGTGTCGTGCGACTATCTGCGAAGCATCCCCGACGGACCGCCCATCCCGGAGGATGCGGGGCCGCCGCCACAGCCATAGCTGACCAGTCCCGGCGTGGCTAGTCAGGTGCGGCCAGGTACATCATGGTCACGATCATCAGCGCCATCAGCACCATCATGATGATGCCGACTGCCCACCACCCTTGAAACCCGACGAACATCCCGACGATCACGATTGCGGCCAAGGCTCTCATGGCCCAAGTCGCATTTAACGCCTGTCCTTGGAGTGGTCGATGGCTGATCTGCCATAAAGCCAACCCCGCCGCCATGCTTAACAGGCTGACCACAACCGAGAGGACGAAAATCTGGTTGCCAGTGAGCGCGGTCGTTCTGATGAACAACATACCACACGTCGACTCTCGAAAGGGGAGTGGATAGGCGGGAAAGCTTGATACCCTGGCAAATATAAAGAATCCTAGATCCACATCTTCTGAGGTTACCGGCCAGCGAGCCTTTTCTGCCTCGCCGGGAGCTATGGTAAAGGTCGTGCGCGCCGACCTGATCCCGCCATAGCCGCTGACATCGGTGCGGACCATGAGCTGCATGGTCTTTTCGGTGGGGTTCTTGAAGGTCGAGGCAATCTGGCCGGGCTCTGCTGCCGTCACGAATGCGGGGCATCTCAGATTGAGCGGCTCGTCCCCCATTTTCTGGAAACCATAGAAAGCTGCCTCAATGTCCGCCCATACTGCGCCCCCGGCCAGGGTCATTCCCAGGAGTACGCCAGCCCAAAAGAAGAGTATACCCAGAAGGCGCATGATCTTTTTCCGAGTCTCCATCTCCATCCTCCACATTCGGCCATGATCCCAAGTGAGAGCCTGCGGCACTATGATAACATAGCTTGACCAGGCTGGCAAGATTGCTGTCTATATCATCATCGCCCATGTTGACAGATTGGCTTTCCTCTGCTATACTATCCCTTGGCGCTCGGTATGCCGGGGGCAAGTGGGACTTCAAAGGTTGTGCTTTTTGATACGCAGGGCTGACGGAGATCCCCGTCATAGGACTCACGGCTGTGAAGCGAAGGACCCAACTGAGTGCTCCCTGCTAAAGGCCGAAAGGGGGTGATGCCAGACCGAAAGACACATAACATGCCTGTCTGTCGCAGATTCTGTCTACTCGATCATTCCAAACAAAGAGAGAGGAGAAGAGATCTATGTTTGGCAAACGTGCAGTATTTCAACTGCTTTTGGTTCTGACCGTAGTGGCGCTGTTACCCGCCTGCGGTGCAACACCTACACCAGTCCCGGCGACAAGCGCCCCGACCGTTGCGCCGCCCGTTGCTCAACCCACCGAGCCTGCCCCTGCTGCTGGAGACCTGTTGGAACAGATCACCACGGCCGGCAAGCTGCTCGTATCCACCGATCCCAACTATGCGCCGCAGAGTTTCCTCAACGACAAGGGCGAGCTCGACGGCTTTGACGTCGACGTGGCCAAGGAGGTCGCCAAGCGGTTGGGCGTCGAGGTGGAATTTGTCACTCCCGATTGGGACATGATCACCGGCGGCAACTGGGGCAGTCGCTGGGACCTGAGTATCGGCTCCATGACCCCCACCGAGGACCGCGCCCAGATCCTGTGGTTCACCGATCCCTATTACTATACACCCGCCTCTTTTGCTGTCCACAAGGACAACACCACCATCAATTCGCCGGCTGACCTGACGGGCAAGAGCGTTGGGTTGGGCACAGCCACCACCTACGAGGCCTACCTGGCTGGCACGCTCAAGATCATGGGCGGTGAGGTCATGTACGATCCACCTGCTGACGTAAACGTCAAGCCCTATACCACCGATGCTGAGGCGATCCAGGACCTGGCCTTGGGCGATGGCGTCCGGCTCGACGCGGTCATGTCGGCCCAGCCGACCATCCAGTCGGCCATCGCCAGCGGCGTTCCGCTCAAGTACGTCGGCACCCCCGCTTTCTATGAGCCTCTAGCTTTTGCCCTCGACAAGAGCCGTGGCCCATCGGACCAGATGCTGACCAAGCTGAACGAGATCGTCAAGGCCATGCATGACGACGGGACCCTCACCGCGCTGTCGCAGGAGTGGTACGGCATCGACCTGACCAGCTTGACCAAGCCCGAGGTGGAACCGCTGTTCAGCTATGCCGCGCCCAACTGCGATTACGGCGGCGAGTTCCTGAGTATAGACGCCGTGGACGAGCTGACCGTCCGGTTCACGCTGTGTTCCCCGGACGTTGCCTTCCCGTCCAAGATCGCCTTCTCTGCCTTTGCCATCAACAGCTCTGACTATCTGGAAAAGACGGGTGGCACTGGCGAGATAGTCGAAAAGCCGATCGGCACAGGCCCCTACATACTCAAGGAGTGGCGACGTGGCGATCAGCTCATCATGACCAAGAACCCTGACTACTGGGGCAAGCCGGGGATCGTTGATACGCTCGTCTTCCGCTGGAGCAGCGAAGCGGCCCAGCGGCTGGTGGA
>JAFGOG010000460.1 GCA_016926595.1 Anaerolineae bacterium | reverse complement strand
GGCGTAATAGCCGGCAATTCCAAAGTGGTTCGAGTCGCGGATGCTGGCAAAGGCCGCGCCGCTGGTGCGCGCCTTGGCGATGATCTGCTCCATTGCGCGCACGCTGACCGATGCTCCCATTGCCCCGTGGGCGTGGACCACCAACGACGTGGGGGTGTCTACCAGCACCTCGATGGGCGCATCGGGGATCATGACGCCATTCTTGAGGCCGTTGACGTATCGCCACAGCCGGGCTACGCCGTGGGAGGGGATCTCGCGGGCATCGGCAGCGACCAGGACGTCGGCCGCGGCGTGGGCGTCACTCTCGGACAGGCCCAGGCTCTGGAATATCGCCTGGCAAAAGCTGACGAGATCGGTCCTTCGAACGCGTACGTGGCGTGCTTGGTGCGTTGCCATGTCAGGCTCCTCAGTAGTCTGTTTCATGATAGATCAACGGCTCATACTCGTTCAAGTGGTGCTCCGCGGACACGATTTCGCCGACGATCAGGGCTTCGGTATTGAGTTCATAGACGACCTCAACCCGGCAGTCAAAAGCATGAGCGCACTCGTCCAAGAGCGGAGAGCCTGTCTCAGCGATGTGATACTGTACCCCTTTGAGCTTGTCTACTGTGCGGCTTGACTGCGTGCCAAAGTGACGGGCCACGTCGATCTGCTCGGCGGTGAGCACGCTCAGGCCAAAGGCCCGAGAGGAGAGGATCAGGCTGCGTGTAGCGCTCTGCTTGCCGATGCAAATGAGGATGCGGTGCCTGGCTACCTGTGTAGCCCAGGCCACGGTCAGACCGCCGCGTTTGCCATCGTACTGTGCGCAGACGACGTTGACGCCGTGTGTCAACATGTCATGTGAGAGTTCCATTGCCTTGCCTCCATAGCTGTTCATGGTACTGTTCTTTTTATTCAGGTACTTCTAGGGTGCCCGACCGGGATCAGGTAGAGCGGCTCATGATCTTGGGGCAGGTTCAGGGCGGTTCGCACTCGATCGTCATAGAAAGCGCCGACGACTACCCCACCCAGCCCGAGGGCGACGGCCTGCAACAGCAGGTTCTCAGCCGCGTGCCCGGCTTCCATGTGGACGTAGCGCGCCGCTCGCTGGCCATATTTGCTCAAAGTGCGTTCGTACACGGCGGTGATGATAAAAACCGCAGGCGCAAGGCGAATCCAGTCCTGCTTGAGGCTGACCTCCCATAGCGCCTGTCGCAGCCCAAGTTGCGGGCTGGCCGTCACCTGGTGCTCTGCCGGTTCATAGTGGTGCAGGCCCTCGGCAGTGGCCACGTACGTTTCCAGGGGGTACAGCGCTCCTGCCGACGGCGCCGTGCGCCCGCCCCACTCGCGGGTAAGGCCTTGCATAGACCACAGCAGTTGCCCAATCTCTTCCCAGGTCAGGAGCTTGTTGGCATAATCGCGCACCGAACGGCGAGCGGCCAGCGTCTCTTCCAGGGACATCGATCCGTCGAGGCGAGGCGGGGGCAGGGGGCGGACCTCTGCAGAGAGTGCTTGGGGATCGTGTCTCTGGCTGGCAGTGGCCGGCGGATACAAATCATCCGGCGGATAAAAGTCACCCGGCGGCAAGGGCGGCTTATCTAGGCTCGGATGGGCGTCCACCGGCGTCCTGGCGCAGGCTGTGGCCGTCGCCCCCATCGCGGCAAGTGCCGAGGTGTGGATAAAGCGCCTGCGATTGAGCAGCAGAGGACCGGGTTGTGGATTAGCCATAGCATCTCCTCATCGTGCCGGCGGGTCCAGAATGGGTGTTAGCTCGTCATCCTGTCCAGCGCACCAGCCAGCCCACTCCCAGAAAGCTGAACAGCAGACATCCCAGCCCGATCGTTGCCAGCCAGGCTGCCTGCTGGTCACGCCACCCGGCACGCCTGCGCAGGAACCAGTAAGACGTGTAGACCAACCAGGTGAGCAGCGCAGCGGCCTGTTCGGGCTCCTCTGACCAGGGATGTCCCCAGGCCGTCCAAGACCAGATCGCGCCCAAAATCAGGGAAAGGGACAGCAGTGGATAGCCGACAAGCATCGACCGATGGAGCAGCCACTGTGCACCGCTCGCATCGGTTGCACTGGCACTACCTGGCTTGCCGGTTTCGTGGGCGTTGTTCTGTCCTGAATCCTGCAAGAGCCAGACAAGGCCGGCCAACCCGGCCATAGCCAACGCCCCGTAAGCCAACGCTGCCGTTCCGGCGTGCAGCGGCAGCCAGATCGAATTCAGGTTGGGGGGCAGCGTTTGGATCTCGTGGCTGGCTGCCGGCATGCCCAGCCGGGCATAGACGATCAGGGCGGCAGCCAGCAACATCGCGGCAGCGCGGATGATGGGCGTCTGCGCTGCAGGCGCAAGGCGCTCTTTTCTGCGCCCGACCAAGATGGCAGACAGCGCCGTTCCCAGGGCAAAAGCCAGGGCAAACTCGTAAGCGGTACCCAGCGGCCAGGAGCGTGCGTCCAGGCCACGCGCGACCAGCGAGCCAGCCAGGAACGCGGCGCCAGCCGCTCCCAGCCAGATCCCCGCCTCCTCACTGCGCGCGCAGGCTAATGTGGCCACCAGAAAGCAGGCCGCTGCGGCAATTGCGGCCATTGTTTCGCTGCTCATAGATGGTTTCTTCCCCGCTATGACATAGCAAGCCCCCTGAAGCTAGGGCGTCAGGGGGCTCGCAGAGGCGACGATCGGATTCGAACCGATGAATGAGGGTTTTGCAGACCCTTGCCTTACCACTTGGCCACGTCGCCATCACGGCTCACCCTAGATTATATCATGATCCGGACCCGTAGTCAAACAAACTTTCCTCCCCGGAAGCCGGTCCTGGCTTCCAGGGAGGCTCGCTCTGGGTGAGTCCGTCATTCCGTCAATGCAAACGTTCACAAGACCCTTGACAAGGCATGTGTTTGATGGTATTCTAGCCTTTAGACACAAATCGTCACCGGTTCAGCTGTATGATCGGGGATGGGAGGTGAAGATGAGCAAAGCTACTTCAGGCTTCGAATCCGAGTTGCGCGTTGCTCCCAAGCCGGTGCTGGCTGCAGTCTGGATCTTGTCGATGTTGTTTTTTCTTGCGGCGGATATCCTGCGCTGCCCGAATGAGATTTTGCAGCGAGTTGAGCTGCTCTACTTACTGACGTGTGCTCTGGCAACTGTCGGTTGGCTATCTGACAACTGGAGGCCACTAGCAGGTCGATGGTTCACGGTGCTGGCGGTGCTTGTGATGGTTCATCTGGCTAACACCTGCTTAACACCGTCCGGCTCCCTTGCCCTCGTGCAAGTATCAGTTCCTGTCGTCCTTGCTGTGCCGCTGATCAGCCTTCCCGCCGCGACGATTGTTGCAGTTGCAGAGTCGCTGCTTCTGGTTGTAGTGAGATATCCTGTTTCGCGATCGGATATGTACGCCGTCACCGGCACGTTATCGGCGATCTGGGCTATGCTCGGGGTGATGTATGTCGCCTATCGCCCCGTGATCCAACTGAGCAAGTGGCTGGATGAGTACTTTGAGCGTGCCCAATCCTATCTCCAGGAAGTGCAGGATCGCAAGGTGGAATTGGAGCAGGCACTGGAGAGTTCGGCGCAGGCGAACCGGCAACTGGTACTGGCTAGTGAAAGGGCGGTTGCACTGCGCACGCTTGCGGAGGAAGCCCAGAAGGCAAAGACCGCTTTTGTGGCCAATGTGAGCCACGAGTTTCGCACGCCCCTGAACATAATTCTCGGCCTGGTCGATCTCATAGTGGAGACTCCTGAAATCTATGACGTGCTCCCATCTCCCAAGATGCGAGAGGATCTGCGGGTCATATACCGCAACTGTGAGCATCTCTCTGGCATGATAGACGATGTCCTAGACCTTACCCGCGTGGAGACAGGCCGAATGGCACTTCACAAGGAGCGGATCGATCTGAGGAACGTTATCGACAGCAGCGTGGCGGCGGTCCGCCCGCTGACGGAAGAAAAGCAGCTTGCTCTAAAGGTCGCTATTCCGGACAACTTGCCCAAGATCTATTGCGACCGTATCCGCATCAAGCAGGTTATCCTCAACCTCGTGAGCAATGCAGCCCGATTCACGAATAAAGGGGGAATCACAATAGAGATTATCCAGCGTGATCACGATCTCCTGATAAGTGTGACGGACACAGGGCCAGGTATCGCACCGGAGGATATTGAGCAGATCTTTGAGCCTTTTTGGCAGGGCAGAAATCCCCTATGGCGAAATGAGGGGGGAAGTGGGCTCGGTCTGAGCATCAGTAGGCAGTTTGTCAATCTGCATGGGGGGCGGATGTGGGTGGAAAGCAAACAAGGTCTTGGCACTTCCTTCTTTTTTACGCTGCCCATATCCGGTGCCGTAGAGCATCGTGTGCGACCAGGGCACCAGATAAGGGATGACTGGATATGGCGAGAGCGCGCCTTCGAAGCAGGGCGTGCCATCTCTGTTGATGAGCTTGTCAAGCCCCGCGTCGTCATCTGCGACGAATCCGGCGCTCTCTATCCTCGGTTCGCACGCCTTTCCGCTGATGTCGAATTCGTGGATACCCGAGATCTGGCTCAGGCCAGGCGGGAGCTAGAGGTGTGCCCAGCGCATGTCGTGGTGCTCAACGAGCCGGCTTCGGACCACTTGTGGCCGCTGTTTGACTGCCTCAAGCGGGAGCTTCCAGGCACACCTCTGATAGGGTGTTCTGTGCCCGAGCGGACAAAACGTGCGATTGACGCAGGTGCATTGGGTTATCTGATCAAGCCCGTAACCCGCGCTGATCTCGAGGAAGCGATCCAGGCAGTCGGCAAACCGGTGAGGCGGGTCCTGGTCGTTGACGATGACCCGGAGGCTTTGCAGCTCTTCAGCCGTATGTTGCACGTTTACAATAGAGGTCTCGAGATAGCGACCGCTTTGGATGGGAAACGAGCATTGGAAGAGATGCGGCGCTGTCTCCCCGATCTTGTGTTGCTCGACGTCGTGATGCCCGAGATGGATGGCTGGCAGATGATGGAGTTGATGAGCCAAGATGAGGCCATAGCGGACATCCCCATCTTTTTCATCTCAGCCCAAGATCCCGCCGATCAGCCGCTGGTGAGTGAGCTGTTTTTGGCGACGATGAACGGGGAGCTGCCGCTCAGTAAATTGCTGCATTGTTCTCTGGAGGTCTCAAAGCTCCTGCTGCAGCCTGAGAGAGAACCTGGTCTAGCGCTTGCCTAAACTCGCCGGCGCGCACGGGTTTCAACAGGCAGCGTGCGGCGCCCAAAGAGAGGGCCAGTTCCTCTTCTCTGACCACCGTGCAAACGATGACAGGTATGGGACGGGTCTTCGGGTCTTCGTGAAGGTGCATCAGAATTTCCCATCCGTCGATGTCAGGAAGCATAACGTCGAGCACGACGATGTCGGGGGGCGAAACCTCGATGGTTTCAAACAGCCTCCGTCCCTCCCCAAGGTGGACGATGCAATAGGGGGTCCCTTCAGTAGAACGTCGGTAGAAACGCACCATGTCTAGATTGTCGTCCACGACCAGAACAGTGCTTTGCTGCCTGGACGGTAGCTCGACCCACATAAAGACCTGATCGCCGTCCAGGTGGACATGGACCGATATGTCCTCTGGCGTCAGGATGCCGCGGATGAGCTCTCTCTCGGTTGGTCGATCCTCTGCGCCGATGGATGCCGTTAGCGTGATCCTGACGTTCCCGTCCTCAAACCTGGCAAAGACCGTAATCTGTTCGCTTAACGTGAGGCGGATCAGCCGCCCCATAGCCGTGATCAACGTCTGGTGCAGCGCAGAAGGATGGATCGGTGTAATCAGGTCTGGCTGCACGGATCCAACCTCCAGACGAACGTTATACCTGGAAGCCAAGGGGCCTATCACCTCCAGCACACTGTCGATTGCTTCCGCTACGTTGGATGCTGAACCTGGGGCGCTCGTTTGCAGAGATGCCAGTTCACGCTCCGTCTGAGATCGCCAGTCCATAGCCTGAGCAGATGCTGCTTCCTCCACGATTGATCGTTTCTTGTCTGCCTGTGCGTGGTCCTGTTCTGGCCGCTGTTCCGTCTGACTACGCTTCCACAGCGCCATGGTCAGCGCGTGCACAGCGGTGCTCTGCCTACGCCACGTAGTGCTAAAGCTCATATGCAGGCGTTCGGCAGTCTCCTCCAGGGTGAGATCCAGTATGAACCGGTTGCACAACAGGTCATAGATCTCCCTGGGGCGTGAGCTTGGTAGGGCGCCGACCGAGGGCTTTAGACTCTCGATTGCTTCGACGATCGCAGACTGGACAGCCAGTGCTCCATCCAGAGGCTTGCAGCCCGTCAGCTCGTAGAGCAATTCAGAGGGCTGGTAGCCAGGATCGTAGAGATGGGCCAGTATGTCTTTCAGTTCCTGCTCGATTCTATCAGTAACCATCTCGCCATGAACCTAGTAACCTGAGGATACTCGCGCCCTCATCCGTTTGCCTGCGGATTCGCTGCTGTGGTGAACAAAAGCTGAAGAACTCTTGACATAGACTTCCGACCCATGTCATGATATGATAACGATGCATGTAGTGCAGGGCGCGCATG
>JAFGOG010000459.1 GCA_016926595.1 Anaerolineae bacterium | reverse complement strand
TGGCCGAGATCAACGTGCGCGCCGCGCAGGCTGCCTACGACAGGGTGGCGCCCGTGACCGAACGGGCCGACGGCAGCACGGTGGGCATCGGCGAGAGCAAGGAGGCGGCGGACCTGTGGCAGGCGACTACCAACTATCAAAAGGCCAGGGCCGAGTACGAGGAGGCGCAGGCGGGCGCCACGGCCGCCGAGATTGCCACCGCCCGGTCCAAGGTGGCACTGGCCCAGGCGCAGGTGAACGCCCTGTCGGCAGGCCCTGAGCCCGAGGCCGTGGCTGCTGCCGAGGCCAAAATTGCCCAGGCTCAGGCCCAGTTGGATGCCCTGCTGGCCGGCGCATCGGCCCAAGACCTGGAAGCGGCGGATCTAGCCGTCACCCTCGCACAATACAACCTGGAGGACGCACAACGCCAGATGGAAGAGACTCTGCTGCGGGCGCCCATGGCCGGCACGGTGGTGGCCTTGAATGCCGACCCCGGCGAGGCGGTGGGCACGGCACCCATCCTGACCCTCGCCGACCTGGGGGCCCCGCTGGTGCGCTTCTGGGTGGAAGAGACCGACCTACTCAGCGTAGCGCCGGGCAACGCGGTCGAGATCCTCTTTGAGGCGCTGCCTGACCTGGTCTTTGCTGGCCAGGTTGTGCGCGTCGATCCAGCCCTGGTCACGGTTGACGGCACGCCGGCCGTGCAGGCCTGGGCCAGCGTCGACTTGACCAGCCACCCGGTCATGTTGTTGTCGGGCCTGACTGCCGAAGTGGAGATCATTGCCGGGGAGGCGCGGGGCAAGCTGCTGGTGCCGGTGCAGGCGTTGCGCGAGACGATGCCAGGCCGGTACACCGTGTTCGTCGTCAACTCTGACGGCAAGCTGGAGCTGCGCCCCGTCGAGATCGGGTTGAAGGACTTTGCCAACGCCGAGGTCCTGTCCGGCCTTGAAAAGGGCGACGTGGTCAGCACCGGCACGGTCGAGGTTGACTCGGAATAGGGATCGGGGCGAGAGAAGGCAACGCACATGGACGAGACAAGAATGGTGATCGAAACCCGGGCCCTGGCCCGTGTCTATGGCAGCGGCGACGCCGAGGTGCGAGCGCTGGACGGGGTGGATCTGGGGGTCGAGAAAGGCGAGTTCGTGGTGCTCATGGGGCCGTCGGGCTCGGGTAAGTCGACCCTGATGAACATCCTGGGCTGCCTCGACCGGCCGACGGACGGGCACTACTACCTCGACGGTGAGGATGTCAGCCAATTTACCCGACCGGAACTGGCCGAGGTCCGCAACCAGGCCATTGGGTTCGTCTTCCAATCGTACAACCTGCTGCCGCGCCTGAGCGCGGTAAAGAACGTGATGCTGCCCCTGCTCTACAACGTCGAGGAACACCCGGCGGCCGGCGAGCGCTACGAGCGGGCCGTGGCCGCCCTGGAGGCGGTGGGCCTGGGCGACCGGCTGCACCACCGGCCCAACGAGTTGTCAGGCGGCCAGCAGCAGCGGGTGGCCATTGCCCGGGCCGTGATCAACCGTCCGGCGTTTATCCTGGCCGACGAGCCGACAGGCAACCTGGACACTCGCTCCAGCGACCAGATCATGGAGCTGCTGGGCCGGCTGCACGGCGAAGGCGCGACCATCGTCATGGTCACCCACGAGCCGGACATTGCAGCCCGCGCCGGGCGGATCGTGTGTATGCGCGACGGCCAGATCGTGGCCGAAGGCGACGGCGGGCCGCAGAGTTGCCTGGATAGGAGGAAGCCGAGATGAACCTCGCGGAAACGTTCAGCACAGCCTGGGAAGGCCTGACGCTCAACAAGGTGCGCTCACTCCTGACAACCCTGGGAGTCATCATTGGTGTGGCGTCGGTGATCATGATGCTGGCCGTCAGCGCCGGCGCCGAGGCTGCCATCGCCGAGCAGATCAACGCCCTGGGCGCCAATCTGATCATCGTCAGCCCGATGCGCGGCGTGCCCAGGGCCTCGCAGACGCTGCTCTACGACGACGTCCAGGCCATCGTCGAAACGGTGCGCAACGTCGACGGCGTGGCCGCCGAGTTCCAGTCGGTCCAGGACCTGCGCGGAGGCAGTGGCAGTCTGGAGGGGATCACGGTCCTGGGGGTCACCGCCGACTTTCCCGGCGTGCGCGACTATGGGGTGAGCGACGGGCGCTTTTTCACCGCCGAGGAGAACGAGCGCAAGCTCAAGCTGGTCGTCCTGGGCTATGGCATTGCCCGCGACCTGTTTGGAGACGAAAGCCCCATCGGCCAAACGGTGATGATCGGCTCGACCAGGATGACGGTCCTGGGCGTGATGGGGGAAAAGGGGATGGTAGCTGACGTGGACTATGACGGGCGGGTCTATATCCCCATCACTGTGATGTTTCAGAAATTCAACCCATCCCGCATGGTCAGCGAGCGGGTGCGTACCATCTACATCAAGGCCGAGAGCCAGGAGGTCATGGATAGCGTCATCAACCAGGTGACAGTTTTGCTGACAGAGCGCCACGACGTAGACGCGGCCCAGCCCGACTTTACCGTGCAAACCCAGCAGGATATTATCTCCACCCAGCAGGCAACGACAGAGGCCTTTCGCAACCTGCTGGGCTGGGTGGCTGGCGTGTCGCTGCTGGTGGGCGGCATCGGCATCATGAACATCATGCTGGTGTCTGTCACCGAGCGCACCCGGGAGATCGGCCTGCGCCAGGCGCTGGGCGCGCGCCCGCGTGACGTTCTGCTCCAGTTTTTGATCGAAGCCGTTATTCTGAGCCTGGCCGGGGGGCTGGTGGGCGTGCTGCTGGGCATCGGCGGCGCCGAGTTGTTCGGCCGGCTGGGCACCATGCGTACGGCCATCGTGCCTGCGTCGGTGCCGTTGGCCTTTGGCGCGGCGGCGGCCGTCGGCATCTTTTTTGGCTACTATCCGGCCACCAAGGCCGCGCAACTGGACCCCATCGTGGCGCTGCGCCACGAGTAGCGTGGAAATTAGTATCCAATCGGGAGGCACGATGAAACGGAATGTCACGCTCGTAACGCTGTTGGTTTTGGCAGCCCTGCTGCTGGCGGCCTGTGGCGGGACCAATGAGCCGGCTTTGGCCGGCTCGAGCACAGAGAGGACGACAGGCAGCAGCCTGGATACCTACTACGAGAACGCACTGGCGCTGCGCAACCAACTGGCCCTGGGCACACTCCGCCTGGAAGAGGCGGACTGGCCGGTGACCGGGGGACAGGCTTCCGAGCTGCTGCTCTTGTGGCAGGCGCTGCGGGGCACGATCGGCAACGGCGCATCTGCCCCGGCCGAGCTGGACGCCCTGCAGGAGCAGATCGAACGGGTCATGACCACCGAGCAACTGGCCGCCATCGGTGCCATGCGGCTCACCCAGGCCGATCTGCAGGCCTGAGTGCAGGGTCAGGGCTTGACCGCGGGCACAGGCCAGGGCGGCGGCATGGGCTTGGGGCAGCCGAGTGGCGGCCAGAGCCTCTCGCCGGAAGAACGCGCCACGCGCCAGGCGGAACGGGGAGGCAGTGGCAATGCCGGTAGCGGGATCAGCCAGGCACTGATCGATGCCGTGATCGCTTTGTTGGAAACCAGGTGATTCTTGAGGGGTGTGAGGGAAGACGATGAATAAGTGGCGATACCTTTCGGCGGTTTTCCTACTGACCATCCTGTTGGCCGCATGTGGCGGGAGCGAGGCGGTGACAGGTGGAGCCACCTTGGCGGTACCGGCTGAGGCTGAGGTGGGGGCCGCAGTGACGTTGACCGAAGATTACGACGATGCTGCCAGCTTGCGCAACCAACTGGCCCTGGGCACGCTGCGCCTGGAAGGCACCGACCAGGCCCTGACTCCTGGTCAGGC
>JAFGOG010000458.1 GCA_016926595.1 Anaerolineae bacterium | reverse complement strand
GCCTTGGTCTTGCGCTTTGTCATCTTGCCTCCCAAATCCAAATTCTGCTCCCTATACGCCGTTCACCCACCAGGGTTGCAGCAGCCCAAATAGCTGGACAAGCCGGCGGTTCTGCGTTATAATGGCTCCACCTTGCGTTCATCGAGGAAGGGTTGGTATGATGACACCAGTCCCCTCCCCTGAAGGGGATCCAGGTGTAGCGGAGCAAAGCGGGATGGCTATGCCCGGCGGCCAGCCGGCCGCCTACCAGGTCGCCCTGCCCGTTTTCGAGGGGCCGCTCGCCTTGCTGCTGCATCTCATCGAGCGCCAAGATCTGGACATTACCCAGGTATCGCTGGCCCAGGTGACCAACCAATACCTGGAATACTTGTCGCAGGTGAGCGAGCGGAACCCCGACCACCTGGCCGATTTCCTGGTAGTGGCCGCCAAGCTGCTGCTGATCAAGTCGCGCGTGCTGCTGCCCCAACCGCCCTCGGCGCTGACGACTCCCTCTGAGGAGGCCGAGGCGGATATCGGCGAAGAGCTCATCCGGCAGCTCATTATCTACAAGCAGTTCAAGCAGGCGGCTGGCTGGCTTGGAGAACTGGAGGCGAGCGGGCGGCAGTCCTACATCAGGCTGGCGGGCACGCCCGCCCTGGAGCGGGTGACAGACCTGAGCGACGTCACGCTGGACGATCTACTAGCAGTGGTTCACCGGGTGTTGGCGGCCCAGGAGGAGACGCCCTCTGTCAACGGCGTTGTCACCCCGGCTGCCATCACCATCGCCGGCCAGATAGAACTGATCGAGCAGGAGACGAGCCACGGCCGGCCGGTCAGTTTCCGCCGGCTGCTGGAGCGAACGGCCAACCGCCTGGAGATCATTGTCACGCTTTTGGCCGTGCTGGAGATGATCAAGCAACTGCGGGTCATCGTCCGTCAGGATCGGCCTTTCGGAGAGATCGAGATCCTACGTTTTAGCCAAGCCCAGCCCCCCAGGCCCAACACGGCGCCCAACGCGTCAGATGCCAGGTCCAGCGGATCGGCGTGACGGCCGGGCACGAACGATTGGTGAAGCTCGTCGGACAGCGCATACAGGAAGGTCAGCGCCAAGGCAACCAGCCACGATCGCCGGTTCCGCCCGAGCGCTCGCGCCCACAATATGGCCAGCACCGCAAACAGAAGCAGGTGCGCTGCGCTGCTGAGCAGCCAATCCAGCCAACCGATCGAGGGGTGAGGCAGATCGGGCTGGGCTGATAGAACAAAGATCAACCCCATCCAGGCGAAGAGCGGCAGCCACCGGGACAACTGCCTGCGAGTTGTCAACGCCTGTTCCTGGCCCGATCCTGAGCAGCCTGGTAAACGCCCTCCACCAACCCGGCGCGCATGTCCCAGTCGAACTTGTCCCAAATCCGCTGCCGGGCGTTGCGGCCCAGCTCGGCCGCCCACTCCCGGTTTGACAGCACCGCCAGCAACGCCTGGGCCAGACCATCGACATCGCCCGGTTCGGTCAGCAGGCCGGAATGGCCATGCTCGATATACTCCAGGTTCTGGCCCACCCGGGTAGAGACGACCGCCTTGCCCATGGCCATGGCGATCACCCCCTTGACGGCGCACTTGCTGCGGTTGATCAGGCTATCGCGGTAGGGATTGACAGAGATGTCGGCTGTGGCCACGTACAGCGGCACTTGGTCACGGGGGATCCAGCCGGGAAAGATGACCCGATCCGCTACTCCAAGCGACTGGGCCTTGGCCTTGAGATCGGGCAGGCCGTCGCCCAGGCCGGCGATGACCAGCCGGGCCTCGGGCAGTTGGCCGGCGAGACGGGCCATAGCCTCGATGGCCAGGTCCATGTCGCTGCCGCGGGGGATGTGCCCGACGTAGATGGCCAGCGGCGCATCGCCCACGCCGAGCTGGGCCCGGGCCTCGGCTTTTTGCTCGTCGGTAGCCGGCGGCTGATCCCGCAGGGCCGGATCGGGGCCGTTGGGCAGGTAGGCGACCCGCGCCGGGTCCACGCCAAAGCCCCACACCTGGGTCTCCAAGGTGCGGCTGGCGACCGTCACGGCGCCGGCATGAAGGGCCAGCCACCGCTCCTGCCAGGGAAAGAGCCGCTTCAATAGCGCCGGATAGGGGTTGGCGTCGGTCCAGCCGCCGGTGCCCTCCCAGTCGTCGGTGTCGAGCACCAGCGGGCGCCCCGAGAACCGCCGCAAGTAGATGCCGGCCATCCCGCTGTAGCCGATCGGCTTGAAGACGTGGATCACGTCCGGCCGCAGGGCGACTGCCCGGCGGGCCATGCGCACCGGGACGGCAATCCGGCGCCAGGTGTCGTCGCGGGGCAGGACCATGTTCTCCAGCGAGACGCCTTCCTGGGTCCAGGCCCGGCCCGAGTCGTCGAGGTTGTCGTAGGGCGGCAGCAGGATCGTGACCTGGTGGCCGCGTTTGACCAGCGCCTGCCCGATCAAGAGCGCGCGGGCGCTGACCGTGCTCTTGGGCTTGAAGGCAAAGGGGCCGATCATCACGATTTTCATCGTATCGGTCGCCCCTACATACTCTCGGATCATCGGACACCTCTAAGGAAGATTATACCCAAAAGTGGAACAATCGGCAATTCGCGACCGTTGTCCCGGCATTTGAGCCAGATCCCCTGGGGTGGTATAATGGCAGCACAGGTGCGTAAGGAGGAGTTGCGATGAGCAAGTCAGTTAACCCGCGCATAGTGGCGTTGACGGCGATCATGACGGCCATTGTCCTGGTGCTGACCAGCCTGGTCAGGGTGCCAACGCCAGCCAGGGGCTATGCCCACCTGGGCGACACCGGCGTCTTTTTCAGCGCGTTCGCGCTCGGCCCGTGGGTGGGCGCCGCCGCTGGAGGCCTGGGAACGGCCCTGGCCGACGTCCTGGGCGGCTATCCACAATGGGCGATCTTTTCGCTGCTGATCCACGGCTTTCAAGGCTGGATCGCCGGCTGGCTGGTGCGGCGAGTGGCCGGCCTGACAGGCCTGATCCTGACCGCCGTAGTGGGCGGGGTGATCGTAGTGGGCGGTTACCTGCTGGCCGGCTGGATCCTGGTTGGCATAGGCGACGCAGTGGCCGAGATCGTGCCCAACATCCTCCAGGTGAGCATCGGGGCGGCACTGGCCATCCCGCTTTTCGTACTGGTGCGGCAGGCCTACCCACCCATCACTCGCCTGGGCAAATAGACACATATAGCCATCGAAGGTCTCAGAGACTTTCGACGCCCAGGACCCGTCTATGACCGACGAGATCGTGGTGGAAGGCCTGCGCTTCGCCTACGCTCCGCTGGCGGCAGACACGCCTGCGCCGTGGGTCATCGACGGGCTAAGCCTGCGCGTCGGCGCCGGCGAGTGGCTGGCAGTAATGGGCGCCAGCGACGCCGGCAAGACCACTTTATGCCTGCTGCTGGCCGGCCTGGCGCCGCACCTGACCGAGGGGCAGATGGAGGGCCGCGTCGTCGTCGCCGGGCGCGACACGCGCGATCATCCACCCCCGGCCCTGGCCAGCGTGGTCGGCCTCCTGTTCCAGGAAGCGGAAGCCCAGCTCTTCAACCCCACGGTTGAGGCCGAGGTGGCCTGGGGGCTGGAGAATCTGGGGCTGCCAGCAAGGGAGATCAAGGCGCGGGTTGCGGAGATGCTGGCCTTGTTCCACCTGGAGCAGATCCGGCAACGCGCGCCAGCCGAGCTGTCGGGCGGCGAGCAGAAACGGGTGGCTCTGGCTTCGGTGCTGGCCATGCGCCCCCATGTGCTCATCCTCGACGAGCCGATGGGCGGGCTGGACCCGGCTGGCCGAAGTGAGGTGCTGGCCGCCCTGTCCAACCTGCGCCGGGATGGCTCGACGGCCATCGTCATGACCGAGAGCGATCCCGAAGCCGTGGCCGCTTTTGCCGACCGGCTGCTGGTGCTGGGCGAAGGGCAGGCCGCGCTGGAAGGCTCCCCCCGCGACTTGTTCTACCAGATCGAGAAGCTGGCCGATCTGGGCGTGGCCATCCCCCAAACGGTCCGGCTGGCCGATGCGCTTAACCGGCGGCTTGGCGCAGCTTTTCATTTCTTGAACGTGGACGAGGCGGGCGAAGCGCTGGCGGTGCACCTTGCCTGACGCCATCCTAGAGACTGCCGGGTTGTGGTTCTGGTACGACAAAGGCATCCCCGTACTCAGGGACGTAAACCTGGCCATCGCGCCTGGGGAGTTTATGGCCCTGGTGGGCGCCAACGGCTCGGGCAAGACGACGCTGGTCAAGCATTTCAACGGGCTGCTCCGCCCCCGGCGCGGCCGGGTATGGGTAGCCGGGCAGGATGCCGCCGGTCAGTCGATGGGCGCGCTGGCCCGCCAGGTGGGTTACCTGTTCCAGCGCCCCGAGCAGCAGATCTTTAGCCCCACGGTGCGCCAGGAGCTGGCCTTTGGCCCGCGCAACCTGGGCCTGTCCCAAGCCCAGATAGAAGCACGTGTCGATGCCGCCCTGGTCCGCTTTCGGCTGGCCGCCGTCGCCGGCCAGCCGCCGGCCATCCTCAGCTACGGCCTCCGCCGCCGGGTGACGCTGGCCTCGCTGGCGGCTATGGACCCACCTGTGCTGGTCCTCGACGAGCCGACGGTGGGCTTGGACGCCCGCGGGCTGGAGGAGGCCTTTGGCTGGCTGGCCGACCTACACGCCCAGGGCCGGACGATCCTCCTCGTCACCCACGACATGGCCCTCGCCGCGGCGCACGCCGAGCGCGTCGTCGTGCTCGGCCAAGGCCAGGTGATCGCCGACGGGCCGCCGGCCGAGGTGTTCGGGCAGAACGACCTGCTGGCCCGCGCGGCGCTGGTCCCGCCGCCGGTGACTGCCCTGGCACAAGCGCTCCGCTCCCAAGGCATGCGCGGCGACAGCCTGACGGTGGAGGCTTTTTGCGACGAGTATGTCGCCCTGACAGAGATCCCCCACAAGGGGAGTGTAACAATGCCATGAGCCAGCGCTTTGATTTCTACCTGCCGCGCGATTCGTGGCTTCATCGTCTAGACCCTCGGGCCAAGCTGTGGGCCGTGCTGCTGGCCGGAGCGGCCTGCTTCCTCTTCCGCAACGTCGCCATGCTGGCCGGGTTGCTGCTGGCGGCCCACCTGGCCCTGCTGTCGGCCCGGATCCCGGCCGAGCGGCTGCGCTGGCTGTGGGCCCGCCTGCTGCCGCTGCTGGCCATGATCCTGGTGCTGCAGCCCTTCTTCGCCCCCGGCCCCGGGCCGGACCTGTTCCGCCTGGGACCCCTGCGCCTGACGGTGGCCGGGCTGCTGGACGGGCTGAGCTATGCCCTGCGGGCGGCCACATTGGCCTTTGTCGCCGCGGTCCTGCTGCTGACCACCGACATAAACCGGCTGGTGCAGGGCCTGGTCAAGCTGGGCTTGCCCTATCCCTGGGGATTGACGGTGGGGCTGGCCATTCGCTACCTGCCGACTGCGTATGGCCTGTTCGTATCGATCGGCGAGGCGCAGCAGGCGCGGGGCTGGATCGTCGGCCAGGGGGGATTCCTGCAGCGGGCGCGCTCCTACGTGCCGATCCTGGTGGCGACGATCATCGCCTCACTGCGGCTAAGCGACAATCTCGGGATGGCCCTGGCAGCGCGCGGGCTGGGCTACCCGGTCCGCCGCACCGTCCTGCATGACCTTGCCTTCACCGCCGTCGACTGGCTGGCGGCGCTCGCCGTGACGATCCTATTTGCCGGGCTGCTGGCCGTGCGCTATGGGCTGGGGCTTGGCGGCCAGACCTGGTAGAAATTTCGGATTCCAGCCGCCAGAAACGTGCCGCGCACTGATTTAGAGTTTTAGACCTTCGCCAGCCAGCGCCTGGCGGCGTCGGGCAGCTTGACCAGAGTACCGCGCACCTGCGTGCACTCGGGCAATGAGTTGAGGAACATC
>JAFGOG010000457.1 GCA_016926595.1 Anaerolineae bacterium | reverse complement strand
AGGTCAGGGCATGGAGAGAAGGTGAACGGTTCCGGGGACATGCTCGATGCCTGCCGGGGCCGTCACAGCCCGAGCAAGCGGATTGCCGTGTAGCCGCACACCGGACACCGGACGAGGGGCGGAATAGAAACTTGGCACCTGGCCTGAACTGTGGTAGACTTTCCCTATCCATCGGCGTACTGGCAGAGGAGCAGGCAAGGGGGCAACGATCGGGAAAAAGGCTGCCATCAAGCGCCACTCGAGATCGAGACAATCCTTATGAGCTACCTGGCAACCTGGAGGATATCACGCGGAACGGGTTCAGTCCGGGGACCAGGTAGGATGGGCCGAAATGGCGCGGTCTATTCACAGATTGGGCCGCTCACTTTGCCGTGCACGGGGACAATGCACATCTTTCCCTTTGTCTTGATTGGAGGATGAATGCCAAGTAATTCTGTTCCCACGGAGATTTCGTTCACCCACATTGTGCTAGAAGGCACACCTTACCAAGTTGGCAGGCAGCAAGGAGAAGAGCTGAAAAAAGACAAACAGCGTGCCAGCTACTTGACTCCCACGCTGCCGTTTCTGGATGGGTATTCCCAGCGCGAAGCGCAAAGGGCATTGGACTATATCGAGAAGCACTGTCCTGGCCTCCGGGAAGAAATCCAGGGTGCGGCAGACGGCTTTGGCGTGCCAGTGGAGGAGATCGCTTTTCTGGGCGGCAAGGACAAGGAGAAGGGCTCCAGCCCGATTCCAGTCGGCGAGCCTGCCTCAAGAATGAGCCAGCCGGGAGGCAGCAACCACTGCAGCCAGTTGACAGTACTCCCGTCAGCGACACAGGACGGGCACCTCTACGCGGCCCAAAACACAGATTGCGGCCCTGCTGACCTGGACCTGCGTTTGTGCACCACACGGGTGAAAGGCAAACCCGCTCATATCGGCTTTTCGGATATGATCTTTGGACGCAGCGTGGGGATCAACGAATACGGCTTGTGCGTGACGACCTCGTGGGGCGCGCCGATGATGTGGCCGCCTTGCGCAGGCCTGCCCTATTTTGCCCTGGTGCGCGCTCTACTGGATCGCTGTGGCAACGTGGATGAAGCCTTACAAACCCTGACCAGCATACCGGTCGCCTGGTGTACAAACGTCATCGTCTCGGATCCTGGCGGGGAGGCCGCCCTGATCGAAGTTGCGGGGGAAGACCGATGCATGAGGCGCATCGGGCAGGGATCACCAGACCAGTTCCTGTGCGCAACGAACCACTACACAAGTCCCGACCTGCATGTCTATACTACCCACCGCAGGCGCGAATCCGTGGCTCGGCGTCAAACCATCGAGTCGCGCATACTGGCCGCCGCCCCCCAGGTCACCCAAGAGATAATTCGGAATCTGTTTTCTGAGCCATTCCCCCATGGAGTATGCTTGCATTATTACCGTGAAGGCATGGGAACGCTGTGGTCTACAATCTTTGACGTTACGGCAACGGCTGTGGATGTGTGTTTTGGTGCTCCGAGCAGTGAAAAGAACCAATGGCGCTCGTTTGGATTGCAGGACCCTGTCGGCATAACCCAATACAAGGTGCATTTGCCCGATGAGGCTGCCAATCCTGGCTTCTGGGAACGCATGCCATCAGGGTCCGATGGTTATTTGGTCTTTGCGATGAGTGATGCCCCGAATTCAAAGTGGATGGGGCCGGCCCCTGATCGAGAGAGGTGATCATGATGGCAAAGGGAACCGGTGGAGGGGTCTTGCGTGTCGGGAAGAATGCCAAGGTATCGTCCATCGCCGAGCAAGTGATCGCCGGAATCTCGGCACAGGGTGCGGTCGTACTGGAGACGGTTGGTGCCGGGGCTGTCAACCAGGCGGTAAAGGGCGTGGCGCTGGCTCGCCGGCAGCTCGAGCCTGAAGGACGTTCTCTGGCGATTGTCCCGGAGGTGGTGGAGGTGCCACTGGGACATGGGAGCCAGACGGTGGTGCATTTGACGGTAGTGGAACTGGACGTTTGGTGAGGGAGCGGAATGGTCGTTCATTTTCTCAACTGCTTCACGTGCAATGCCCGCGTGCCTTCAGATTGGCGCAGCGGGACGATCTGTCTGTTGATCGAAACCAACCAGGGTCTGGTTCTCGTGGATACCGGGCCTGGACGGGATGACTATGTCCACAAGCCGGGCATCGTGCGCGCCTTTCAACTCGTGACGCACCTGCCCCTTGATCCGAAAGAGGCCGCCGTGCACCAGGTCATGGGGCACGGCTACAGGCCAGAGGAAGTCCGTGATGTGGTGCTCACGCACATGCACTCGGCTTGTAGCCGCTTGATCACTGCGGGGGCCTGCCCGACTTTCCCCAGGCGCGCGTGCACGTCCACCGCCGCGAGTACCAGGCCTTCACTGGGCGTCCGCGCCGCTGGACCGACCTGGCGTACGTGCGCCGCCACATTGCGCACGGCCCCGAGTTGGTGTTGTACGATGACACGGGCGAGCGCTGGTTCGATCTATCGGCGATTCGCCTGCCGTTCGAACCGGAGATGTGGTTGATCCCGTTGTTCGGGCACACGCCCGGGCACTGCGGTGTGGCCATCCGAACCGAATCGGGCTGGCTCTTTCACGTCGGCGACGCGGCGCCGTTGGGCCTGGACGAGTACGTGCCCGAGTGGTTGGTCCGGCTCGTGCTCGGGCCACACGCGCCGCGGCTGCGAGCATTCCGGGATGCTCATCCAGAGGTCAGGATGACGACCGGCCACATGTGGTTGGAGTTCTTTGAAGAGCATCTGACAACGAGGTGAGACGATGGTGAAAAAGAGAGAGCAGAGAACGGGCAAATTGATCCTGATCTATGGGTCCCTCTATCTGGACGAGGGGGAACCGTGGGAGTTTGCCGAGAAGCAGGTGGATGAGTGTGTCGTCAACGCTCGGGAAGTCTATCCCATGCACCGCATCGGCCTTGCCTTTGACATCGTGGCTACGCCGGCGCAAATCGCCACCGGCGAGGCGGGCCGTCTGGCAAAGCACTTGCTTGCCTACGCCGACAAACGCTTTCCCAACCTGCGGGCGCGGTTTGTGGGCGTGACCGACGATGATGCCAGGCGACCCGGGCGAGACATTGCTCTGTTGGGAAAGCTTGATCAGGACGCGGTTGACAACAAACACATCTTTGTCTACGATTGAGGGGGTGGGGAGCGTGGAAGACTTGCAGAATCTGTTGTACTTCATCGCCAAGGGCGAAGGCGCGCATCCGGGCAGGTTGTGGCCGATGGAGCCACAGGAGTACATTGTGACCGTTGCCT
Organism: Anaerolineae bacterium; assembly: GCA_016926595.1. Next base: position 1,540 of record JAFGOG010000457.1, on the reverse strand, counting down.
CGCCTGATGATGAGCATGTGGTTCCATCTCTGCGTCAGAGGATTGAATCCCTCTATCCTGGCGCCAGGATCCTTGTGGCCCGGTTCCCGGAAGGGAGGACTGGGGACAAGCTGCGCCTGCTGGCGATCACGCTGCTTGAAGCAGCCGGACAACCGACGCCGACGAGAGGGCAGAGTACCTACGAACTGTGCAATCGCGTGCAGCTCGTTCTCTGGCAGCGAGCCGATTTTCTCGTCTTGGACAATGCCCACCTGCTAAACCTGTACTGCCTGCACTTCCTACGACGCGACAAGGGGATCATTCCTGCCATCCTGGTAGGACGCAGCCAACGGCTGCTTACCACGATCAGAAAAGATGAGATGATCAGCCGACGGTCGATGTTTCTTGAGTTGTAGTTTCTGACGAGGTCCATTTCAAAGTTTTGAGGCTGAGTCAAAGCCTGATAGCGCATGGAGGACTGGAAGGACGAGACCGCCGTGATCAGGTTCAGCCTGGCTCCATAGGGTGAATATCCCCGTTTTTCTCGGTTGTTCAATCCACCAGCGAGGATGCACCTCCCACCACTCTTGCACAATTAGCAATGGCTCGGCTTCCACATACTGCTGTCATGAGCGGAGCACCCCAGGCGTGGAACAGGTGTTCGCACGTGGGAGGTGATGTTCTGTCAATATTCACACTCCACGGAGCGATGAGATCGATGGCTGTCCAGGGACAATGCACCGACCGCGTCACTCACTGGATGTGGATCGACCGCGATGTGCCGTGCCTGCCCACGATGCTGGCGTTCGCTTGCGCTTCCCATCTACTCGATGGTATAATGATCTCATCTGGCTCTGCCGGATCGCGTGAATGACCCCGTCGGGATCCTATAGATTCTCACGAAAACGAGAGGAGAAAACCCAAATGACCAGACACAATGAGGACTACTATGTCAACTATCCCATCTCTGTGGTCAGTGCAGCCTTGCCTCACTTGACAATGGAAGAAGATTGGAAGCTGGTGCACGGAAGTGACGTACAACTAGTCCTGGAGGAAGATCTTCACAAGCCGGCAATGTTCGCAGGTGTGTTCCCTGTGCAAGTGGAAATCCGTCTGGCGATCAAGTCACCGGCGAGCACGAGGGTGTTGATTAAGGGCTCAAATTCTGGCATGGGGCCAATACAGAAAAAGCATGTTCAAAAGCGCGTCAGTGATATCAAGATGATGATCGATGAGGTATGTAACTCGATCATGGCAGCGTCAGAACAGCAAGAGGTTGCCAAGCTTGTCAGTGGGAGGCCAGTGTATTGCACACAGTGTGGGACGAAACTAGATGAAGCTGCCCGCTTCTGCCGACAGTGTGGTCAGCGCGTGGCGTAGAAGGTTCATGGGACCGTTGATATGGTCGAGCACGTAGGCAGTTGAGATCGCGGCACTGAATTGAGTGTAGGAATTCGAAGTTGTCGGCAAAGGGAATGCCCAAAAGGGCAATTAGCGCCAAAGTTTCTGGCAATGACCGTCACATATCTTGGCAATGGCCTATCTTGGCTCCAAAGTCAGT
>JAFGOG010000067.1 GCA_016926595.1 Anaerolineae bacterium | reverse complement strand
GTGAAGGGGCCGTCGACGGTGACCGTCTTGCCCTTGTACGCGCCGGTGAGCGCCTTCTCCAGCTCGCCGCCAGGCATGACGGCAAAGTCCACCTTGGGCACCGTCACCTCGGGGGCCGTCGTCGGCGCTGTTGTCGGCGCGGGCGCCGCGGTCGGCGCGGCCGTCCCGCCACAGGCGGTCAGAATCATGCTCGCCACCAGCAGCAGGGCCAGAATCGAAAATCCTGTGCGTTTCATTGTCTACTCCTCCTACATATCTTTGTTGAGATTGGTTAGCTTGGGCGGGATACCCGCTCTTACCCGGCTGCCCTCAGACGGCAGCCTGTCTTGCAGCACTGATCTGTTATCGGCTATCACCCCCTTTCTATGTTTCGCGGGTAACGAGGTCACACCTCGGGCAGACACTCCTGCCATTGGCTGAGCGCGACTGCGGCCCGGCCCTTACCAAAAGCCGGTGGTTCAGGGCTGCGGCGCACCATTAGCGCCGCACGATGCTCGAACCACCAGCTCTGTCTCCAACGCAACCGACGGTTTCTCTTTATCACCTTCGATGAGGCCGATCAGGATCTCGGCGGCGGTCCATCCCAGACGATAAGCTGGCACCCGCACAGTCGTCAGTTGGGGGTGGGTGTGAGCTGCCAGAAAGATGTCGTCAAAACCGACGACTGCCACGTCGCCTGGAATGGTCAGGCCAGCGTCCTGTATGGCGCTCATCGCGCCGATCGCCACCACGTCGCTGGCGCCGAAAACAGCCGTCGGCCGGTCAGGCAGGCTAAGCAATTCTTTCATCGCCGCCTGTCCCGTTCCGGGCAAAAAGGCCCCCCAACGCACCAGGCTCTCGTCCAATCCGATGCCATGCTCGGCCAGCGCCTGTCGATAGCCGGCATAGCGGTCCTCGGCGCCGGAATAGGACAGCGGGGCGTTGGAGATAAAGCCGATGCGGTGATGTCCCAGCCTGATCAGGTGCGTCACGGCCTGGCAAGCCCCGGCCTGGTTATCGACGTCGACGTAGGGAAAGACGCTGCCGTTCACCCGGCCATGCAGGATCAGGGGGAACTGTTCCTCGGTCAGCTCGCTTAGGAGGGGGTCGTCCGATCGCGGGCCGGAAAGGATCAGCCCGTCCACCTGTTGCTCGCGGATCAAGCGGCGGTAGGCTTCGCGGCTGGGCACGTCCTCAGGGAGCTGGATCACGAGCAGGTAGCCATGCCGGTGGACCGATGCGGTGACCCCTTGGAGAAAGACGGGCAGGAAAGCGTCGGCGGCAAGCCGATCCTGCGCCTCGCCCAGGATCAGGCCGATCCGTTGCGTCCGGCCGCTGGCCAGCGAGCGGGCAGCGGCGGTAGGGTAGTAGTCGAGTTCGCGAGCAGCCTCCAAAACGCGTTGCCGCGTTTCCTCGGTGATCTTGACGCCCGGCACGTCGTTGAGGACGAACGACACGGTCGTCCGTGATACACCGGCGAGCTTGGCTACGTCATGGCTGGTGGCCTGTTTGCGGGCCAAAGCGACCTCCTAGCTGACTCGCGTTACTAACCCATGTTAGAAACACGTGTTAATTATACACCAATTTTCGCGGTTTGTCAAGAGGGTAAATGCGGCCATCAAAAATTTTTAACGTTAGCCTGTTTGGTGTATAATCCTACCCGGGAAACATTATGCCACACAAGGAGCGAACTATGAAGGTCTTTATCAGCGCCGACATCGAAGGCGTGACCGGCACTACCCACTGGGACGAGTGCGACCTGCCGAAGGCAGACTATGCCGCTTTCCGCGAGCAGATGACGGCCGAGGTCGTAGCCGCGTGCGAAGGGGCCCTCCAGGCAGGGGCAACCGAGATCTGGGTCAAGGATGCCCACGACTCTGCCAGGAATATCATCGCCGCCAAGCTGCCGCAGGAGGTGCGGCTGATCCGGGGCTGGAGTTCGCACCCGTTCATGATGGTCCAGGAGCTGGACGAGACGTTCCAGGCGGTCATTATGATCGGTTACCACTCCCGCGCCGCGGGAGGTACCAGCCCGCTGGCCCACACCATGACCGGCAACTTTGCCCACATCTTGCTGAACGACCGCTATGCGTCCGAGTTCCTGATCCACACCTACGCGGCGGCTTATGTCCACGTGCCGGTGGTGTTGGTGTCGGGGGACAAGGGGTTGTGCGACGAGGTCGCCCAGTTCAACCCCTTGATCACCACCGTGGCGGTGAAGGAGGGGATCGGTGGCTCGACGGTGAATATCCATCCCAACCTGGCGACGACCAGGATCAAGGAGGGGGTCGTCAAGGCGTTAAGCGGCGATCTGGCTAAACTTCAGAACCCACTGCCGGCCCACTTGGCGATCGAGGTCCGCTATCACGACCACACCAAGGCTTTTCCCCTGGGCTTTTACCCCGGGGCAAAGCGGGTGGACCCGTACACGGTTCGCTTCGAGGCCGACAGCTACTTTGACATCCTGCGCTTCCTGCTGTTTGCGCCCTAGGGCCGCGACGCAGACCGGCGAAACACCGATCCCCATATCATTGCGGGGGCACCGTGGCCAAACCTGCTAAAGCCAAAAGCAGAATAGGCAGAGCCGGCGCGCTGGCTTTGGCGCTGATGATGCTGCCGCATGGGCTCATGAGCGCGGCCCAGGACAGCGGTCGTGTCACGAGCCCGGAAGCGCCGTATGTGCAGGCCTTTGATCTGGTCTCCCCAAATGAGGGTTGGCTGCTCACAGGCCAGCGGCTGTACTGGACGTTTGCCGGCGGCCGGCAGTGGACAGAGATCACGCCAGCGGAGCTGGATCGATCGACCATCCAGGCCGTCACGTTTGTCGACTCCCAGCAGGGCTGGATGATCCTGACCCAGGATGAGCTGGATGGCAGTGTGGGATACGCCCTGGCGCGGACCTGGGATGGGGGACGGATATGGCGCACCGACCGGCTTTCCCTCTTTGAGCCGGGCTCCCCAGAGTCGCTTCCGGGCGCGGTCTATCTGTTCTTCCTTGACGCCACAACGGGATGGCTGGCGGTCAGGCAGGTTACCAGCAGCAACTTTCGCCTGGGCAGCCTGTTCAGAACCACCGACGGCGGGGACACCTGGTCCCGACAACCGATTCCGATCGGCGAGCCGGTCTATTTCGTGACGCAGGAGATGGGCTGGACAGCCGGAGGCGCTGCGGGGGACGAGCTGTATTACACCCTTGACGGTGGGCAGAGCTGGCAGCCGCAGGCGCTCGGCGAGCCGCCGGCAGATGCCGGGACACCGAGGTTGACCTATCTTCCTCGCTTTGACGATCCTCAGACAGGGACACTGCCGCTCATAGCCCTGGGCGCCGGCTTGGCAGATTTCGAGCTGTACGCCACGTCGGACGGCGGCCAGTCGTGGAAGGTGGCGGTGAGCATCCCGCTCGAGCCTGCCCTCACACCGGGGCGGGCGGTGGCGCTGAGCGCTGTCGATGCGCACACCTGGCTGGTAGCCGTTTCCGGCAGTCCACAACTGCTGCGTGTGTCAGATAGCGGTCAGGTCCAAGTGACCGACCGCGGCGATCTGGCAAGCCAGGCCGCAGGAATCGTGGAGCTGGATATGGTGACGACCAACGTGGGCTGGGCCAGGTCGGTGTCGGGGAGGTGCAAAGTCCCAGCCCAGAGGGAGGATGGGTCCCAATCCCTGTCCGGCCGAGTCGCCTACCGGCAGTCGGTCTCGCTCGTGCGGACCGAGGACGGAGGGAAAAGCTGGACCTCCCTGCCTCTCCCCGAGGCGGATTCGACGCAGGCGACGGCGGACGGTGTGGTTCCTGACGTCGCCGAGTTCCCAGCGCTGCCCGGCGTGGACCTGACGGGCCAGACCCGGTGGTGGGTGGGACACGGCTTTGACAAGTGCGAAATCGCCACCCTTGACGAGCTGCAGACCTGGAAGGCCACCAGCCCGTACGGCGCAGTCAACCTTTACATCGGCGGCGCCTGCCGCGCTTGCCCTAACACTGGCCTGACGGCCGAGTTTGTGACGCAGGCCAGCCAGCAAGGTTGGCGGTTTATCCCTACCTGGGTGGGTCCGCAGTCTGCCTGCTGGACTTCCGACCGGTGTGTGAGCCACCGCATCAGCAACGACCCGGCCGTTGCCTATGCTCAGGGTGTGGCTGAGGCCGATTCTGCCATAGCCGTCGCCATCGATCTGGGGCTTGCGCTGCCCGACGGTTCGGGAGCGATCGTCTACTTTGATCTGGAGGCTTATCCCCAGAGCGATCCGGCCTGTCGGCCTGCCGCCCAGGCCTTCATTTCTGGCTGGTCGGGCCGCCTGCGCGAGCGGGGCAGCTTGGCCGGCGTTTACACCTCGCCGTGCAGTGGGTACATGAGCGATTATGCGACCATCGACAACGTCCCCGATGCTATCTGGCCGGCGTGGTGGAAGTACACCTACTACAATCCGGATGCCAGCGTCTGGAACCTCATCTGCTTAGAAAATACTCTGTGGTCTGGTCACCAGCGCATACGGCAATACGCCGGGGGCCACGACGAAGCTTGGGGCGGGATCGCCCTGAATATCGACTGCAATGTGAGCGACGGCATCGTTGTGCGGGTGGGTGGGGCGGCCTGTTGTGGCTGTGCCAAGGCTCAAGGTACATTCTCTCTGCAATCGTTTCGCGGCCCGTCGGCGGCTCCCTGCACATTGGCCTTGGACCAGGACGTGATCCAACCTGTCCGCACCCCTGAGCTTGCTCAAGCCGCCGAGCAGCCGGTTTCCGGCCCGCTGCTAGACCGCACGCCGGTCGAAGCGCAGCGCACCCCGCCAGCTTCAGAGAGCTATTGCATTTCGAAGAGTGTGTTGAGCAGCGGCGGCGGCGAAAAGAGCTCGGCCAGCTTTAGCATGAACAGCACCCAGGGCCAATCGACCGACCTGAACCGCCGCGAGAGCGCGAGCTATGTGCTGGTCCCGGGCTACTGGGGCCGGTGGTATCCCGTCCCAAAGCTAGCCCTGTACCTGCCGCTCGTGCTGAAAGACCGTTAGCGAGTGTTGAAGCAGCGCGCTAGTGGGCAATAATGAGGCAGAGGGCAGTTTGTTGGCTGGTGCGAGGAGCAGCGGCCGTGCGCTGCGCACACGCGCAAACGTTGCACATCAGCCTGTTGCGTGATCGGTGTAATGCTGGTATAATGTAGTCATGGGTCATAGCTGGCTATGATGAGCGTCAAGACGGATCAGCGAACTAGGCGATGCACAAGTGCTCGGGCGAACAGGTTGTGGGTGGAGGACCGGGCTTTTCACGACTGGTATCGCTTTGTCCTTTCGTTTCCGCCTCACCTGGTGCGCGATTACCTCGACAGGTTTGGAATCACCGAAGGCCGATGCGTCCTCGACCCGTTCTGTGGCACAGGCACTACCCTGGTCGAATGCAAGAAGCTGGGGATTCCTAGCGCCGGGGCTGAAGGGAATCCGTTCGCTCAGTTTGCTGCGCAGGTGAAGGTCGATTGGACGCCGGACCCCGAGGGTTTGGTTGCGCACGCAAAGCGCGTCGCCGACGATGCTCTGGCCGAGCTCGAGGCGACAGGCTTTTTCGACGATCTTCTGGCGGGCATGCGCTCCATCAGACCTGATAGAGACAGATTCCTGCGCACTCTGTCCGCGGAGCAGGAACGGCTGCTCCTGAAGGGCTCGATCAGCTCCATCCCTCTCCACAAGACGCTGGTCCTGCTGGACCATATCAGGCGCCATCGCGACGAACGATACCACCGGCACGAGCTGCTTGCCCTGGCCAATGTACTTGTCTTTGCCATCAGCAACCTTCACTTTGGCCCGGAGGTCGGCGTGGGCAAGCCCAAGGAGGATGCCCTGGTCGTGCCGGCCTGGCTGTCGGAGATAGACAGGATGGGCGATGACCTTCGTCTCGTGATGGACCGGGCCGCGCCTGCGGCGCGAGTGCACCTGGCTGATGCCCGCCAACTCGCTTCCGTGTTGCAGCCCAGCTCTATCGACGCCGTGATTACGTCACCCCCGTACCCAAACGAGAAGGACTATACGAGAACAACCAGGCTGGAGTCGGTGGTTCTTGGCTTCATCCACAACATGGCAGAGCTGAGGGAGATCAAAAAGGGACTGGTTCGGTCCAACACCCGCGGTGTATACAAGGGAGATAGCGACGATCGATGGGTGGCGGATAACCCAGAGATCCAGCGGCTCGCGGAGGCGATAGAGGAGCGGCGTTTGGCTCTGGGCAAAGACTCGGGCTTTGAGCGGATGTACGGGCGCGTGACGCAGCTCTATTTTGGGGGAATGGCTCGCCATCTGGCCGATCTTCGCCACGTACTCCGCCCTGGTGCGCAACTCGCATACGTTGTCGGGGATCAAGCTTCCTATCTGCGAATCATGATCCGAACGGGGGAGCTGTTGGCCGAGATCGCCCAGGCACTTGATTATGAGCTGATCGGGATCGATCTATTCCGTACCCGTTTCGCCACAGGGACCCGGGAGCAGCTCCGCGAGGAGGTTGTGCTGCTCCGATGGAGAGGAGGAGGCTAGCATCGCCATGCCGCGCCGCAAGAATCGATACTCCAGGATTCTGGAAGCCATTTTCACCGGGCATTACCGCCCCGGCCTGACCGAGATCCCGTTCGAGAGGTCCGAAATCATCGACGTCGCCGCACAATTGGACGTGCCATTGCCGAAGAACCTCGGCGACCTTCTCTATTCCTTCCGGTACAGGACGGCACTTCCCGAATCGATCTCGCAGACTGCGCCGGAAGGGCAGCAGTGGCTCATCCGTTCGGTCGGACGCGGTCAGTATAAGCTGGTTCTTGTGTCACAGGTCCTGATTGCCCCGTCATCCATCCTGGCAGAAACCAAGATTCCGGATGCTACGCCGGGCATCATCAGCAAGTACCGGTTGAATGACGAGCAGGCGCTTCTGGCAAAGCTGCGCTACAACCGGCTGCTGGACATCTTCACGGGGCTGGCCTGTTACTCCCTACAGAGCCACCTGCGCACGACGGCACCCGGCATCGGACAGGTGGAGACTGACGAGATCTATGTGGGCATCGACAAGCGCGGCGTTCACTATGTTCTGCCAGTTCAAGCCAAGGGCGCTTCAGATCGGATCGGCGTTGTGCAGATCGAGCAGGATCTGGCAGTGTGCGCCGTCAAATTCCCTGCATTGATCTGCCGCCCCATCGCTGCTCAGTTTATGGCCGATGACCTGATCGCTCTCTTTGAGTTAGAGCAAACCAACCAAGGAATCCGGGTATGCTCCGAGCGGCACTACAGGCTCGTCTCCCCCGAGGCTCTCTCTCCTGAGGAGCTGGCAAGCTATCAGCGCCGGTCGCCCTGAGGCACTGAAGCATCGTCAGAATGACAGCGCCGAGCGACAGCGCAACGACGTTCAGGCCAGCTGCACGCTCAGCTCCTCAAAGGGGTCGAACTCGCGCTGGCGCTGCTGGCGGAACTGCTGGGTGTAGAGGCGGTAGTAGTAACCCCGGGCGCGGATCAGCTCGGCGTGGGTGCCCATCTCGGCGATGCGCCCGCGTTGGATGACCACGATCCGGTCAGCCCGCTTGATGGTCGACAGGCGGTGGGCGATGACAAAGCTGGTCCGGCCTTGCATCAGCGTCTCCATGCCGCGCTGGATCAGGTCTTCGGTGAGGGTGTCCACCGAGCTGGTGGCTTCGTCCATGATAAAGATCTCGGGCCGGGCCAGCACGGCACGGGCCAGGCTGACGAGCTGTTTCTGGCCGACCGAAAGCAGGTCGCCCCGCTCACCCACCTCCTGATCGTAGCCCTTTTCCAGGCCGGCGATAAAGTCGTGGGCGCCCGCCAGCCGGGCGGCATCCTCGACCTCATCGTCGGTGGCGTCCAGCCGGCCGTAGCGGACATTCTCGCGGACGGTGCCGGAGAAGAGGTGGGGCGTCTGGAGGACGATGCCGAGGCGCGACTGGATGGCGTGCAGGGACAACTCGCGGTAGTCACGGCCGCCGATGCGGATGGCGCCTTTTTTGGGCTCGTAGAAGCGGCACAGGAGGTTGACGATGGTGCTCTTGCCCCCGCCCGTCGGGCCGACCAGGGCGATCGTCTCGCCGGGGCGCACCTTGAGCGAAAAGCCGGTCAGCACCGGCTTGTCGGCCTCGTACCAGAAATCGACCCCGTCGAACTCGATCTCGCCGCGGATGGTACCGGGGTCAGTTGCTCCTGGCTGGTCGGTGACCTCAGGCACGGCGTCGGCCAGGGCAAAGGCGCGCTCGCCCGAGGCGATGGCGTGCTGCAGCTCGGCATAGACGCGGGCGATATCCTGGATTGGCCACATCATAAATGTGACGTAGGAGACAAAGGCCTGGATGCCGCCGACGGTCATGCCGCCGACCTGGGCCTGGAGACCGCCGTACCAGACGATGCTACCCACGGCGAAAGCGGAGATGATCTGGACCACCGGCAGGAAGAGGGCCGACAGCCAGGCGGCGTGGAAGGAGGCGCGGTACATGTCGCCGGTCAGGACGCCGAACTCGCGCAGGTTCTCCTCCTCGCGACACAGGGCCTTGACCACGCGCACGCCGGTGATATTCTCGTTGTAGGCGCCGGTGATCTTGGAGTTGGCCTTGCGCGCCTGGCGGAAGAGGACCAGGATCCGCTTGCGGAACTGGACGGCCACGACCAGCAGGATGGGGATGATGGCCAGCACCACCAGGGCGAGCCGGGCGTTGATCGACACCATGAAGAACATGGCGGTGATGGTGTTCATCAGCCCCCAGGTGATGTCCAACAGGCCCCAGGTGGTCAGGTCGGCGATCCGGTCGGTGTCGGAGGTGACGCGGGCCATTATCCAGCCCACCGGCCTGCGGTCAAAGTAGGAGAAGGACAGATCCTGGAGGCGGTCAAAGAGCATTTTGCGCAGGTCGTAACGGATCCGCTCGCCCAGAATGCCTGACAGGTAGATAAAACCGAACACCAACCCGGCCTGGACCACGATCAGGCCGCCGTAGCGGGCCACCAGGCGCATCAGTGCTGCACGGTCGCCGGCGACGATGCCGTCGTCGATGATGCTCTTGCTGAGGAAGGTAAAGTAGGAGTCGAGCGTCGAGACGAGAGCGATGGCGACCAGGAAACCGACCAGCCAGGGCCAGTGGGCAGTCGCCAGGCGCAGGATGCGCAGCACCGTCCGGCCGTTGAACTGGGCGCTGAATTCTTCTTCTTCGAGCTCGAAGGCGCTAGACACGGACCGCCTCCTCCTGAGCCGAAGCGGCTCCAGGCATCTCCTGAGCTTTGACCGCCCGGGCTACCTCCTGCTCGAGCTCGGTCTCGATGCGGGCCTGCATGTCGTGGATGCGCTGGTAGATCCCTTCCTGGGCCATCAGCTCGTCGTGGGCGCCCCGCTGCACGATCTGACCGTGATCGAGGACCAGGATCAGGTCGGCGTCGCGCAGGCTCTGGATGCGGTGGGCGATGATGAAGGTGGTGCGGCCGCGCATCAGGTTCTGGAGCGCAGCATGGATCTCGGCCTCGGTCTCGGCATCGACCGACGAGGTGGAATCGTCCAAGATCAAGATGGAGGGATCCTTCAGCAGGGTGCGGGCGATGGCCACGCGCTGCTTCTGCCCGCCCGACAGAGTGACTCCCTTTTCGCCCACCAGGGTGTCATAAGCCTGCGGGAAGGCAACCACCGTGTCGTGGATGGCTGCTGCCCGGGCCACCGCCTCGACCTCGTCGTCTGTGACTTGGCGCGCGACGCCGTAGGTGATATTCTCGCGGATGGTGCGCGAAAAGAGGAACGGCTCCTGCTCGACGATGCCGATCTGCTGGCGCAGGTAGTGGCGGGGGTAGTGATTCAGCTCCGCGCCGTCGAGGGTCAGACTGCCACCGGTATAGTCGTAGAAGCGGGGCAGCAGGTTGACCAGCGACGTCTTGCCCGAGCCGGTGGAACCGAGCAGGGCCACCACCTGGCCGGCCCGGCAGTCGAAGGTGATGTCCTTCAGGATGGGGGCGTCGGCGCTGTATTCGAAGCAGACGCCGCGGAAGGCGATGTCACCCCGCACGCAGCCTTGGGGGTGGACTGCGCCTTTGTCCAGATCCTCGCGCTCCTCGGCCAGGACTTTGGCCACGCGGCCGTAGGAGACCAGCCCGGTGGACATCTGGACGATGAGGCGGCCGAGATTGCGCATGGGCCAGATGAGCCAGACCACGAGCCCAGCGTAGGCCAGGTAGGTGCCGACGCTGATCGCGCCGTCGATGGCCATCAGCGCCGCGGCGACAAAGCCGCCGAGCATTTGAAAGCCGCAGATGATGTCCGACACCGGCCAGAATGCCGAGTGCATGCGCATCAGCCGGCGGCCCCGGATGAACTTTTCCCAGTTGTCGCCCTCGAACTTTTCCCGCTCGTAAGCTTGACGGGCAAAGGCCTTGACGACCCGTACGCCGGTCAGGTTCTCCTGGAGCGTGGTGGACAGGACGGCGTCCTGTTCCTGGTAGGCCTCGTAGACCCTGGTCAAGCGCCGAAAGAAGAGGGCTGAGGTGACCACCACCAGCGGCACGGCCACCACCGACAGCAGGCCCAGCTTGACGTTGAGCACGAGGATCGCGGTCCAGTTGACGGCGAACAGGAGGGCGATACGGCCCGCCTCGATGGCCTGGTCGGCGAAAAAGCGGCGGACCGCGTCGGCATCGGAGGTGGAGCGCTGGATCAGCTCGCCGGTGGGGGTGTGGTCGTGGTAGGTGAAGGAGAGGCGCTGGATGTGGTCGAAGAGCTGGTTGCGCAGGCGCAGGACGATCCCCTCGGCGGTGCGGGCGGCTATGCGGCCACTCAGGAAGGTAAAGCCGCCCTGGAGCACGGCCAGCCCGACAAAGCCGAGGGCGATGAGCGGAAGGAGGTAGGAACGGTCGGCGTGACCCAGGACCTGGTCGACAAAAGCTCGGAGCAGCAAAAAGTTCCCGGTGCGGGCCAGGGCGGCCACGCCCAGGCTGACTGTGGCGAGCAGGTAGATCCACCGGAAGCCGGCCATCATCCGCCACAGGCCAGCCAGCCGGCTGCCAGATACACGCTTTTTGAGGCCAAGCAAAGCCAACGAAAGAACCTCCACAACGCCGCGACAATTCGGTCTACGCCCCGGACCTGGACGGCACGGCAAAGAACGCTATTATACCACTAGGCGGCGGCAGGGCCAAGTGGACCGCGCGGGATGACTGGGCAAGCGCATCTGCCCCAGTCTATGCCCAGAATCCTAGAACGTGTCTAGGGCTTGGGCGTTTTGGTAGGCTTGGGCGTTTTGGTAGGCTTGGGCGTCTTGGT
>JAFGOG010000456.1 GCA_016926595.1 Anaerolineae bacterium | reverse complement strand
GCGACCACGGCCGGCGGGCCGCCGATCTGGTCAGGAGCTTGAACGACCGGCTGCTGGGCCTGGCGGATGAAGGGCTGGACAGCCTAGCCTACGCCTGCGCCTATCACAGCGACGGCCTGGTAGAGGCCAACGTGACAGTCCAGACCTGTTGGGACGCCGACCGGCTTGACCTGGGACGGATCGGCATCCGGCCTGACCCATGTCACCTGTGCACGCCCGCGGCCCAAGACCCGGCGATGATCGAATGGGCGTGGCGGCGGAGCCAGCTTTGACATTGAGAGGGGATCACAGGCAGCCAACGCCCACAACGCGGATTTGACGCAATCTCGGCATCTGTGGTATACTTGTAGCATGAGGAACAAAACGCAAGCAACTGCTCGGGTCGCCCGGTACCAGCCGCTCTATCCTTACGAGCGGTATTATCCGTATGCAAGGATCCCGGGGTCCCTGTTGACCTAGCGCACTGGCCGGCCCAGTGCAGAGCCAAGACAGCCCCGGAGATCGAACCCGGGGCTACTTTTTTGGGCAGGCAGAAAGGGGGAAGAGATGACGGAGAATGTGTTTGACGTCCTGACAGAGCGCGGCTTTGTGGAGCAGGTGTCCGACGCCGACGGCGTGCGGGCCGCGGTGGAGCGGCCGATCACCTGCTACATCGGCTTTGATCCCAGCGCGTCCAGCTTTCACGTGGGCAACATGGTGCCGATCATGGCCCTGGCCCACATGCAGCGCCACGGCCACCGGCCGATCGCCGTCGTCGGCGGCGGCACCGGCATGGTCGGCGACCCCAGCGGCAAGACCGAGATGCGCCAGCTCCTCAGCATCGAGCAGATCGACGCCAACCTGGCTCAGCTAAAGAAGCAGATGGCCGCCCTGCTCGATTTCAGCGAGGGCAAGGCGCTGATAGTCAACAACGCCGACTGGCTGCGCAAGCTCAACTACCTGGAGTTCCTGCGCGACGTCGGCCGGCACTTTAGCGTCAACCGCATGCTGGCCGCCGAGGCATACCGCACCCGCTACGACAGCGAGGGCGGCCTGAACTTTCTCGAGTTCAACTATATGCTTCTCCAGTCATACGATTTTTTGCACCTGTACCGCGAATATGGCTGCGTGCTGCAGATGGGCGGCAGCGACCAGTGGGGCAACATCCTGGCCGGGGCCGACCTGATCCGCCGCGTGGAGGGGGTGCCGGCCTACGCCATGACCTTCCCGTTGATCACGACCAACTCGGGCGCCAAGATGGGCAAGTCGGAGCGGGGGGCGATCTGGCTCGACCCCGAACGGCTGTCACCCTACGACTATTACCAGTTCTGGGTCAACACCGAAGACGCCGACGTGCAGCGCTTCCTGGCCCTCTTTACCTTCCTGCCGATGGACCGGGTGCGCGAGCTGGGCAAGCTGGCCGGCGCCGACATCCGCCAGGCCAAGCAGGCGTTGGCCTTTGAAGCGACCAGGATCCTCCATGGCGAGGCGGCGGCCCGGCAGGCCGAGGACGCCGCTCGCAGGCTATTTGGCCAGGGAGAGGCCGGCGACGCCGTACCCACGACGAAAGTCGGGATGGCAGAGCTGGCCGCCGGCATCCCGGCCGTCGAGCTATTCCAGCGTGCCGGACTGTGCCAGTCGCGGAGTGAGGCCCGCCGCCTGATCGAGCAGGGAGGCGCCTACGTCAACGACGCGCCGCTGGCCGACGTGGAGGCCGTGATCGCGGGCGAGCATCTGACCGACGGCCAAATCCTGCTCCGGGCCGGGAAAAAGCGGTACCATCGGATCGTGGCCCGTTGACCATAAAAAACCTCCCGCAGGTTCTGTAACCTGCGGGAGGTTTGCTATCTGAACGCTAGCCCATGCCCTCGGCTACGTCGCGCTTGCTCTGCCAGATCGACCACAGCACAAGGGCAGCCAGGATGACCAGGGCCACGTACATGCCGGGTTTGCCCTGGTTCTCGACCATCAAAGGAGCAGCCAGCAGGCTGATCAGGTTCACGACCTTGATCATCGGGTTGAGCGCCGGCCCGGCGGTGTCCTTGAGCGGATCGCCCACCGTATCACCTTCCACGCTGGCCTTGTGAGCGGGCGACCCCTTGCCGCCGAAATGCCCGTCTTCCACATACTTCTTGGCATTGTCCAACGCGCCACCGGCGATAGCCATGAACACCGCCATCAACTGCCCGCTCATGATCACGCCGGCCAGGAAGGTACCCAAAGCCTTGACGTCAAAGACGATGCCCACCAGCAAGGGCAGGGCGACGGAGAGAACCACCAGGGGGATCAGCTCTTTCTGCGCGGCAGCCGTCGTGATGCCCACCACCTTGCCATAGTCAGGCGTCACCTTGCCTTCGAGCACGCCGGGGACCTTGAACTGCGCGCGAACTTCGGCCACCACCAGGTTGGCGCCGCGGGCCACCGCGCGCAGAGAAAAGGCCGAGAAGATGAACGGCAGGGCGCCGCCCAGTAAAAAGCCGATGGTTCCCGTCAGGGTCGAAACCGGGATGCCCTGGTCGAGCAGCTTCAGGAACTCTGTAATCCCCATCCCCTCCAGCCCGCCGTACGGCAGCGTCAGGGCGTCGGCCACGAAAGAGAAGAACAACGACGTGGCGGCCACAACGGCAGACGCGATGGCGATCTGCTTGGTGATCGCCTTGGTTGTGTTGCCCACCGCGTCCAGCTCGGCGAGGATCTTCCACGCCTTGGGCCCCACGTGGGCCATCTCGCCGATGCCGTTGGCGTTGTCCGAGATCGGCCCGAAGGCATCCATGGCCACGTTGTTGCCGGTATGGGAGAGCATTCCAATGCCGACCATCGCCACACCGTACAGTGTGTAGATCAGGCCTTCGCTCCGGAAGACCAAGAAGCTGGCTGCCAAAGCTACCACGATGGCAACCAGGCTCCACACGCTGGCTTCCATGCCTACTGCCAGGCCCGACAGGATAGTGGTGGCCGATCCGGTCTGGGTCGATTCGGCGATCTCCCGCACCGGCTTTTTCCGGATCGAGGTGAACAGCGATGTCAGAGGGTTAAAGACCACCGCCAGTCCCACGCCGACAGCATTCAGCGTGGCCAACTGCCACTCGCCGACGTAGAACAGAGAAAAGACAAAGGCCCAGATGATGGTGTTGATCGAGGAGACCTCATACGAGCGGAACATCGCCTCCTCGGCATCTCTGGCCCGCAGAAACTTGATGGGGAACTTTTCCCAGATGGGAACGGTGAAGGTACCAAGGATAGAGGAAATCACACCGATCCCGCGCACAATCAGGGGGTAGACGATCCATTGCGTCATCCCGGTCATGCCATACAGGAACAACCCGAGGATCAGCGTCGAAACGATGGTGACCTCGTAGCTCTCAAAGATGTCGGCGGCCATGCCGGCGCAGTCGCCCACGTTGTCCCCAACCAGGTCGGCCACCACGGCGGCGTTGCGCGGATCGTCCTCCGGCAGCCCCTGTTCCACCTTGCCCACCAGATCGGCGCCGACATCAGCCGCCTTGGTGTAGATGCCGCCGCCGATACGCATGAACAGCGCCACCAGTGTGCCGCCAAAGCCAAAACCGAGCAGGGCATCGGGGGCCGCCTTGCCAAAGATCATAAAGATGATCGTCCCGCCCAGCAGGCCCAGGCCGTCAGTCAACATGCCAGTGAAGGTGCCGGCCCGGTAGGCGACCGTCAGCGCGCCGTTGTAATTCTCGCGGACCGCCTCGGCTGCGACGCGGATGTTGCCTTCGATGGCGACGCGCATGCCCAACTGCCCGACAATCGTCGAGAAGGATGCGCCGGCGATAAAGGCGAGCATCCGCCCAAAACCGATCCCCAGCCGCGCCGCCTGCACGTCGTCGTTGAACAAGTCCAGTGCCTGGGCGCTCGGCTTGACCACGTAGACGCTGAAAAAGAGCGCCACGGCCAGCAGCACCAGGATCGGCAGGATCGTCCGCAGCTGCCGGCGCAGGTAGGCGTTGGCGCCCGTTTTGATCGCCCGCCACACCACCTGCATGGCGTCGCTGCCCTTGTCACGCCGCACCGTATCGCGCCACAGCCAATAGGCGTACAGCAAGCTGACAAAGGCCACGACAAGCACGCCGATGAGCATCCATTGCTCTGCAGAGTTGAGTGCTGTCACGACTGTTTCCTCCTTGAAACCCTTTGGGATGTGATTCTCGCCGGGCGTGGACTACAGTCCACGCCCAGCCCGACATTCGCACCATTTTACTCAAGGTAGTCGGAAAAGTCAAGAAAATTGGTCAAATTGGGGGGGTACACTTTTGCCATTTTCGTGGTATAATACGTAAGCTTTTGAACCTCTAGCCGCCAAACCGGGTGTAACAGAGGTTACAGAATGACCGGGAGAATCAAGCATACAATAAAGCCAAAAAGCCCGCCGACGCCTGCAGTGTACTGGCGCTGTTCCAGTATCGCACGGCGGATAGTAACCGGGCTCACAACGGTTCTCCAGGCATGTGGAGGAACGAAATCGGGATGACAGGAGAAGAATTGGAACTGGAAAACATGACGTCTCGGGCTACGGCCGAGGACACGGGCGCTCTTGAACGCTTGTTGGCCCTGGGTCGCCAGCAGGGGTACGTCACCTACGATGACTTGATGGAGGCCATTCCTGAAGCCGAGTTGAACCTTGAGCAGTTGGAGGATGCATTGTCTGTTTTGATCGAGCAGGGGATTGAAATCAGCGATGTCGAAGGTCCAGAGCCTGTCGCCGAGCAGGCCATGGAAAAAGAGGCAACCATCATCGAACCGATCCGCGAAGACGCCGACCTCACCGCCATCGACATCGATGACTCGATCAGCCTTTATCTCAAAGAGATTGGACGCATTCCGCTGTTGACAGCCGAGCAGGAAGTAGAGCTGTCGAAACGGATGGAGAGCGGGCGGACTGCCAGGCGGCGGCTGAGCAAGGATGGCCAACTTGACGCCAACGAACGGCAGAACCTCAAAGCTGTTATCAGAGACGGCAAGGCCGCCCAGGAGCACCTGGTCAAGGCCAACTCACGCCTGGTAGTCAGCGTCGCCAAAAAGTATGTCGGCCGCGGCGTGCCTTTCCTGGACCTGATCCAGGAGGGCAACATCGGTCTCATCCGGGCCGTCAAAAAGTTCGACTACCGCCGCGGCTATAAATTCTCGACCTATGCTACCTGGTGGATCCGCCAAGCCGTGACCCGCGCCATCGCCGATCAGGGCCGCACGATCCGCGTCCCCGTGCACATGTACGAGCAGATCAACCGCCTCGCCCGCGTCTCCCGCCAGCTCGTCCAGGAGCTTGGCCGCGACCCCACCACCGAAGAGATCGCGGTCGAGCTGGGCATCAGTCCCAAAAAGGTCGAGCGCATCATCAAGGTCTCCCAGCGCCCTCTCTCCCTCGAAATGCCCGTCGGCGAAGAGGACGACAGCTTCCTGGGTGACTTTATCGAGGACAGCGACGCTCCATCACCCACCGAGCAGGCCTCCCACGAGCTCCTCCGCGAGCAGATCGACGACATCTTTTCCTCGCTCACCCCCCGCGAAGTTCGCATCCTCCAGCTCCGCTTCGGCCTCGTCGACGGCTATGCCTATACCCTCGAAGAGGTCGGAAAAAAGTTTGGCGTCACCCGCGAGCGCATCCGCCAGATCGAGGCCCAGGCTCTCGGCCGCCTCCGCCACCCCAGCCGCAGCCGGAAACTGCGCGACTTTCTCGCCTAGCGCCGCTTCAGAAGACGACCTGGCAGGTCACTGGTAACCTGCCAGGTCTTTTTTGTTGCATCCGCCCTCCCTTTCCAGTATAATGGGCCACACACCGTCTTGCCGGGCATATGGCCCGGCCGGTCGATCACAAAAAAGGTCTATCTGGACAGGTAAGGAGATTATGGCCAAAAAGCCCGGATCCCGGCGTACTATTCGGAAGGCGGGAAAGCAGTCAAGCGGAGCAGCGTCCTACGCTATCCCGATCGTGGTCGGCGTGGTCATGGTCACTCTTGTCATCGGCGCTGTCGTCCTGAACGAAAACCGCCTGTCCGGCGCCGCCGCCGTCCGGCCCGAAGAGATCTCTGTGCCGGTCAAGACCGTTGAGCCCCAGCCCACCCAGTCGATCCCCTACCCCGACGTGCCGCGCATCACCTTGAAAGAGACACAGAGCCTGTTGGAAAAAGAACAGGCGCTGCTGGTCGACGTCCGTGACAGTAGGACATACGATCAGTCGCACGCGGTTGGCGCCCTCTCCTTCCCCGAGAGCGAAGTAGAGGCGCGGTTGAGTGAACTGCCCCGCGACAAGAAGCTGATCCTGTACTGCACCTGAGGGCAGGAAAGTCAAAGTGCCCGTGTGGCACGGAAGCTGATGGATAACGGTTTTACCAACGTAGGAGCCCTGTTGGGCGGCTTTAGCGCCTGGCAGCGGGCTGGTTTCGCCGTCGAGACGGCCGGCGGCACGCCGGTGCCGTAAAAATCTCCCCTGGCCAGTTCTCCACAATCTCCACACCAATTGCACACAACCTCCAATAGATCTCCGTCAGATCTCCACAAATCTCTGCTATGATGGAGACAACAGAGCTAGCGGGGCATACCCGCAAAACAACGCTCGAGGAGGGTAAGCTTGAAAAGGTTGTGGAAGATCGTGGGGATCGCCATGCTGGCTGCGGTCCTGGGAACAGCGGCCGTAGGGGTCGCTGCTTTTGCCCAAGGTGACACTGGCACCTCCAACTCGCCCTTCGACTATGTCACCAAGTTCAAAGAGGCGCTCGCCGGCATCCTGGGCATCAGCGTTGACGAATACGACGCCGCAGTAGACAAAGCCGAGCAACAGGTCGTTGACCAGGCGGTAGGCGAAGGCTGGCTGACCGAGGAACAGGCTGAAAAACTCCGATCGCGGTTGGAACGGGCAGCCGCCGGCGCAGGGATTGGCAAGGCTTTCGGCAGAATGGACGACAGGTGGTACGGGTTCGCCGAGGTCAGTCTAAGGTCGGTCGCAGCCGAGAAGCTGGGCATGGAGCTGGCCGATCTGCAAACCGAGCTCGACAACGGCAAGACGATCGCCGCACTGGCCAAGGAAAAGGGCGTGGACACGCAGACGATCATCGACGCCTACCTGGCCCAGGTGAAGGAAAAGCTGGACGAGAAGGTAGCCAACGGCGACATCACCCAGGAGCAGGCCGACTATCAATTGGAACAGGCCAAGACGAGAGCGACCGAGAAAGTGGACAGCACCTGGCAAGGCTTTGAGCATGGCGGAGCCCCGGCGAAGGGCCGGCACGGGGGTGCGGGCGGATTCTAGGCGGAACTGCCTGAGGCCCACCAAGAAGGGGGGTGGTGTCACGTAAGAACTGATCGCGGTGCAGCGGAATCAGAGACTCAGATGTACGGGCGAGGCGCAATCCTCGCCCGTTTTTGCTGACCGTTCGAGCGGCCACAAAAAACTCCTCTTGCCCTCCACCGGATCTCCATGAAATCTCCACATCTTTTTGCTATCATAACATCTGGTGGATCGAAATCTGGCGCGCCATTCATTTTCCGGCGAGCGGGCCATCGACTGGACGCAGTGAAAAAGCCGAGTGAGGGAGTAGGAATATGGACAGAAAGCCAGTGGTAGGCAAAATCGCAATAGCGGCCCTATGCCTGCTGCTGCTCGTGGCTGCAGGGTGTGGGCTGCCCGACCTTGTGGCGCCCGACACGGAAACCCCGGAAGAGTGGCAGGGCTCTGAGACGCTCCCCACCACCGCGCCCAGCCCGACGCCGCCGGAGCAGTGGCCGAACACAGCCCCGCCAACGGCCGTGCCCCTTGGGCAAAAGGAGGGCTCGACCCCGTTCGACGAGCGAGCAGCCGCCAACGACCTGGAGGCGCGGGTCATCGCCGTCTATGACGCGGCAAGCCCGTCGGTGGTGAATATCACCAACCGCAGCACCGTTTACGACCGCTTTTTCGGGGCATCCCCCCAAGAGGGAACCGGCTCGGGGTTTGTGTACGACGTTCAAGGCCACATTGTAACCAACTATCACGTAATCGAGGGGGCGGACGAGATCCTGGTGACCCTGGCCGACGGCCAGGTCTACGAGGCAGAGGTGGTGGGCTCGGATCCGACGAACGACCTGGCCGTGCTGCGGATCGACCCGAGCGTCGAGCTGCCGCCGCCGCTCATCCTGGGCGATTCGAGCCAGTTGCGGGTGGGCCAATTCGTCGTCGCCATTGGCAACCCCTATGGTCTGCAACGAACGCTGACCACCGGCGTGGTCAGCGCGTTGGGACGGGTGATCGAAAGCCCCGAGGATAACGAGTTCATCGGCGAGGCGATCCAGACCGACGCGGCGATCAACCCCGGCAACTCGGGCGGCCCAATGCTGGATCTGAGCGGCCGGGTCATAGGCATCAGCTCGCAGATCATCAGCCCCAGCGGCGCTTCGGCGGGCATCGGCTTTGCCGTGTCGGCCAATACCGTGCAGCGGGTGGCGCCCAAGCTGATAACAGACGGGTACTATCCCCACCCCTGGCTGGGTATAGAGCCGCTGGATCTGTCCTCCTCGACGGTGGCCACGCTGCGCCAATATGGCGTTGAAGTTGGCTCCGACTCGGGCGTGTTGGTGCTCGAAACTGCCGCCGGCGGCCCGGCCGACCAGGCAGGGGTGCGTGGTGGGAATCGATATCTGCGCATGGGCCGTTACCGGCTGCCGGTAGGCGGCGATGTGATCGTGGCCGTGAACGGCAAGGGGATCGAGGGCCTGCAGGATCTGACAGTTTACCTGGAAAACAATACCGCCATAGGCGACATGGTACAACTGTCCATCCTGCGCGATGGCAAAGAGCTTACGGTACAGGTGACGCTTGACGAACAGCCACAGTAGAATGTTGGCGCAACCCCACGTGGTTGTCCAAAGGAGTAACGGATGCCGCAACGGATCCTTGTAGTAGACGATGACCGGGAAATCGTCCGTTTGACACGGGCTTACCTGGAGCAAAGCGGCTATCAGGTATTGGTCGCCTATGACGGCGAGACGGCCCTGCACATCCTTCGCCGGGAGAGCCCGGACCTGGTGATCCTGGATCTGATGCTGCCAGATCGGAATGGTCTCGACGTGACCCGGACAGTCCGCCGCGATACGAGCCTGGCAGCCATGCCGATCATCATGCTCACCGCCCGCGTGGACGACCAGGACAAGATCGTCGGCCTGGAGCTGGGCGCCGACGATTATGTGATCAAGCCCTTCAACCCCGGCGAGCTGATGGCTCGCATCCGGGCCGTTCTGCGGCGCGCCCAGGGGGAGCCCACACCGCCAAGGGTGCTCCGCGCCGGCGACCTGGTCATCGACGCAGATTCCTACCAGGTTGCGGTTGAGGATCGGCCGGTCCACTTGACACGCACCGAATTCGGGCTGTTGCGCGCGCTAGCCGAGAACCCGGGCCGCACCCTGACCCGCCTGGAGCTGATCGAGAAAGGCCTGGGCTATAGCTACGAGGGGTTGGAGCGGACTGTGGACAGCCACATCAAGAATCTGCGCAAGAAGCTGGAGGAAAGCGGGGGGGCCGATTTGATCGAGACGGTGTTTGGCGTCGGCTACCGGCTGACCGTGGGAGACGATCAATGAACCGACTTTGGGTGCGGCTGACCCTCGCTTTTGCCCTGGTAGTGCTGGTCGCCGTGGGGGCCATCGCCCTCCTGATCAACCGCACCACCGGGATCGAGATGCGCCGCTATGTCACCGACAGCGGCCTGCAGGTTGCCGGCAGCGGCATGCAGCAGTTGGTTGAGTATCACGAGTATTACGGCAGTTGGGAAGGAATCGACGACCTGCTGTCTGGCGGCGTCTTTGTCAACGGCCCGACGGGTATGATGGGCATGCCCCAGCCCATAGGCGGTGGTTTTCGGTCTACCATGCACGCCGGCCCGCTCGACACCCTGTTGGCCGACGCCAAGGGCAAGATCGTCTACGATAGCACCGGCAGGGCAGCGGGCAGGTCGCTGACTTCTGAGGAAAGAACCAAGGCGGCGGCCATCACGTCAGATAATGGCGGAGAGGTGATCGGCTACCTCCTGCTGTCTCTCCCCACTGGCGGTGAAGAGACCCTGTTGGGTGAGCTTGAAAGACAATTCCTCGCTCGTGTCCAAAAGGTACTGTGGATCGGGGCGGCGCTGGCCGTGGGCCTGGGGCTGGTCATGGGTGTGATCCTGAGCCGCAGCTTGACCGCGCCGCTGCAGCGCTTGGCCGCCGCTGCCCGCGCTGTCGCCTGCGGCAATCTGGACCAGCAGGTCAAGGTGGAAGGGAGCGCCGAGATGGCCGAGGTGGGCCAGTCGTTCAACGATATGACCAGCGCCCTGAAAAAGGCTGAGGTCCTGCGCCAGAACCTGGTAGCCGACGTGGCCCACGAGCTGCGCACCCCTCTCAGCGTGCTCCAGGGCAACCTGCGGGCGATACTCGACGACGTGTACGATCTGGACAAGGCCGAGATCTCGCGCCTGTACGACGAGACCCGGCTGTTGAGCCGCCTGGTGGACGACCTGCGCGAGCTGGCCCTGGCCGACGCCGGGCAGCTAAACCTGAACCTGCGTCCAACCGACGTGGCCCAGGTGATACGCTCTACTACCGACAACCTGGCCCTGGCCGCCGAGGCCGGGCAGGTGAGCTTGACCACCAGCGTCCCAGACTCCTTGCCTACCGTCCAGGCCGACCCCGACCGGGTGGCCCAGATACTGCGCAACCTGTTGGTCAACGCCCTGCGCCACACACCAGAAGGCGGCTCGGTCACCGTGACTGCCTCAGCAGGGCAGGGCATGGTCGAGATCGCCGTGGCCGATACAGGCGAGGGCATTTCCACCGACGACCTGCCCCACGTCTTTGAGCGTTTCTGGCGGGCGGACCCGTCCCGCACCCGCAATGACCGGTTGGCGGGCGGCACAGGGTTGGGCCTGTCTGTGGCCCAGAGCCTGGTGGAGGCCCAGCGCGGGCGGATATGGGCCGAAAGCACGCCAGACGAAGGAACGGTCTTTCGGTTCACCCTGCCGCTGGTTTAGGGTTCCGGCACAGGGGTGTAGGGCGATTCTCACCCTGGCATAGAGGCAAAGCGACATGTCAACGCACAAACAGCAGAGGGACAGATGCGCCTGGTAGCTTCAGTCCTGTCACTCTTTTCGCTGGCCGCCAAGCGGCTGTGGAGCCGCCGCTGGCTCATGCTTTGCCTCCTTTTGGGCCTGGTCGTGGCCGTCGGCCTGTTATCCAGCATCCCCCTCTATTCCGACGCCGCCCAAAACCGCCTCCTCCAGGGCAAGCTGCAGGACACCGGCGCCGCCGGGACCGAGATATCCACATTCCAGGAGCCCTTTTCCTTCCTGTGGCGTTACATCGGCGCCTGGAGTGGCAACGTAGGCTGGGACGCCTATCTCCCCGTCCAGCAGTACCTGACCGAGCAGGCGCCGGCCGTCATCGACCTTCCCCTCAAGACCCAGGTGCGGCACGTAGCCACCGACAAGCTACGCCTCTTTCCCAGCGCAGGAGCCGCCTTTATCCCCGACGAGCCTCTGTTGTGGGTCAGCGTTGGCTTTATCACCGGCCTCCAGGATCGCATCCAGATTGTCGAGGGCAGCTTCCCGGTCGCAGGCCAGCCGGGCGAACCGGTCCAGGTCCTGGTCAGCCAGAAAACGGCCGAAACACTGGGCTTGCAGGTTGGTGAGAATTATACCCTCTTTGCAGCCGGGACAAGCGGGGCGCAGATCCCGGTGCGCATCGCGGGCGTGTGGCAGGCCATCGACGTGACCGATGCTGCCTGGTTCTACCAACCCAATTCCTTCGACGAGGTGCTGCTGACCGCCGAGGACGCCTTCACCGCCCAAGTGGTCCCGCAGTTGTCCACCCCGGTGGCCACGGCCATCTGGTTCCAGATCTTTGACGGGAGCCGGGTGCGCCCGGCCACGGTGAGCCGCATCGTCGGCAACGTGGCTGTCGCTGAGGCGCGGGTCACCGCCCTGCTGAACAACACCACCCTCGACGCCTCGCCCGTGTCCGCCCTCCAGAGCTACGGCCAGGCCGCCAGCACCCTGACCCTGGTGCTGACCATTTTTAGCCTGCCGATCATCGGCCTGGTCGCCTACTTTATCAGCCTGATCGCCGCCATGGTCGTCCAGCGTGGCCAGAGCGAGATCGCCATCCTGCGCAGCCGGGGCATAACCCGCGGCCAGATCGTGAACCTTTACTTGCTGGAGGGACTATTGCTGGGCGGCGTGGGCCTGGCGGGCGGCCTTTTGCTGGGGCGGCTAATCGCCCAGGTGATGAGCCGCACCCGCACCTTTTTGGACCTTGGGATCCTCATCGGCAGTGGCAGCGAGCCTGTGGCAATTGTGCTCACATCTACAGCGCTGCTCTATGGCCTGGTGGGCGTGGCGCTGACCCTAGCAGCCTTCTTGCTGCCAGCCTTGCTCGCGTCCAAGCACTCGATCGTCACCCTGCGTTGGGAGCAGGCCCGCTCGTCGCTGGCGCCCGTGTGGCAGCGCTATTTTCTCGACGTCGCCCTGCTTGTACCACCCTTTTACGGCTGGTACCAGATGTCCCGGCAGGGCACTATGGCCCTGGCGTCAAGCAGCAGCGATCCTTTTTCCAACCCGCTGCTCTTTCTGGTGCCGGTCCTCTTTTGTTTCTCCTTGGCGCTGCTCTTCATGCGCCTCTTTCCGCTGCTGATCCGGCTGCTGGCCTGGGTTTCCGCCCGGCTGCCTGGCACCACCTTCTTGCTGACGCTGCGCCAGCTCGCCCGGGCCACCGCCCAATACCTGGGGCCGCTGCTGCTGCTCAGCCTGACAGTCAGCCTTGCCACCTTTACCGCGTCGATGGCCCTCACCCTCGACGAGCACCTGACCGACCAGGTCTACTACGAGGTGGGCGCCGATCTGAACCTGGCCGAGCTGGGCGAGAGCACCGAAGAGACGGAAGAAGCCACCCTGCCGGGCCAGACCGTCACCACCACAACCACCACCGAAGGCGCGCAGTGGCTCTTCCTGCCGGTTGGCGAGCATCTGAGCGTGCCCGGCGTCAACGCCGCGGCGCGGGTCGGCAGCTACAAGGTCACAGCCAACATCGGCGGCCGCCAGCAGTCGGGCCAGATCCTGGGCATCGACCGGCTGGACCTGCCGGCGGTGGCCTACTACCGGCCCGATTTCGCCTACAACGAGTCGCTGGGCGAGCTGATGAACCGCCTAGCCACGGCCTCCGACGGCATCCTGGTCAGCGACGATTTCCTCTCGGCGCAGGGTCTGACCGTCGGCGACCCGTTGCGCCTGACGGTGGGCGTGTCCGGGCAGTATGCCGAGGTCAAGTTCACAGTCGTCGGGGCGCTGGCCATGTTCCCCACCCAATACCCGCAGGACGGCCCCTTCTTTGTCTGTAACCTCGAGCACCTGTACGACGCCCTGGGCGGCACCTACCCCTATGACGTCTGGCTGGCGACCGATGCCTCGGCCGACGGCGGAACGATCGTCGAGGGGGTGCGTGACCTGGGGTTGGTGGTGGTCACCGCCCAGGACGCCCGGGCGACCATCGCCGAAGAGCAGAACCGCCCCGAACGGCAGGGCCTGTTTGGCCTGCTGTCGGTGGGCTTTATCGCCGCCGCCGTCCTCACCGTGGTCGGCTTTCTGGTATATGCCATCGTCTCATTCCAGCGCCGCTTCATCGAGCTGGGCATGCTGCGCGCCATCGGCCTGTCCAAGCGGCAGATGGCCGCCTTTCTGATCGGCGAGCTTGCGGCGCTCATCCTGACCGGCATCGCCGTGGGCTCGGGGCTGGGGGTGTGGGCCAGCCGCCTGTTCATCCCCTACTTCCAGATGGGCGCCGACAAGACCGACCTGGTGCCGCCCTTTGTCGTCCAGCTTGCCTGGCAGCAGTTGGGCGTCATCCTGGTCGTCTTTGCCGCCATGTTTTTTCTGGCCGTCGCGGTCCTGATCTTCTTACTGGACCGCATGCGTGTCTTTGAGGCCGTCAAACTTGGTGAAACGGTCTAGGGAGGTTTCTGTCATGAACCAAACCAAACACTCTAGCCGCCGAGCGCGCTCTATTCGCGTGCTGGCGGCCTTGGGCCTGCTGCTGGCGCTGGTCACCGCCTGCGCGTCGTCCGGCTCGTCAGGTGCATCTGGCGATCCCACCCCCACGCCCCTGCCCACGCCCGTCGTACTGGAAAAGCCGACCTACACCGTCGAGCTGGGCACGGTGGTTGAGACGCTCGAGTTCACCGGCCGCGCCTCTCCCGTACAGGAGCAGGAACTCTTCTTCGAGACCGGCGGCAACGTCAGTACGGTCAACGTGGCCCGCGGCGACTGGGTCAAGGCCGGCGATGTGCTGGCCGAGCTGGAAGTGGACGACCTCCAGAAGCAGCTTGCCCAGAAAGAGATCAGTCTCGAAACGTCACAACTCAGGCTCGAGCAGGCCCAGATCGACGCCGTCGAGGCGATCACCACCAGCCTGACCAAACTGGAGGAGGCAAAGGCCAACCTCAAGACGGCCAAGCTCACGTCGGCCAACGACATGGCCTCGGCGCGGGCGTCAGTCACCTCGGCCGAGACCAGCCTGGCAAACGCCAAGCTGAACCTGACCATCGTACAGAACAGCGACACTGTCGCCAAGAACCCGCGCGACCGGCAGAACGAGTATGAGTGGTACCAGGTCAACTATGCCGAGATGCTGAAAAAGTACGAGGCAGGCCAGATCACCAAGGAACGCCTGGACCTGGAATACAACAACCTGATGGAGGCCAAGGAACGCTACGAACAAGCCCTGGCCCAGGCCGAGCTGGCCCTCAGCCAGGCCCAGGCGCAGATCACCCAGGCCGAAGAGAATCTGCGCCAAGCCAAGGCGAAACTGTCCGAGCTGCTTGCGGCTGGCACCGTCGACGAGGCCGAGGCAGCCGTGGAACAGGCTCAAAAGGACTATGAGCAGGCCGTCGCCGACGCCGACCCCAGCTCATACAACCTCAGGCTGCTCGTGTTGGACCTGGAACAGGCCAAGCTCGACATTCAGGACCTGGAAGACCAGATTGCCAGCGCCCAACTCATCGCCCCCTTTGACGGCCAAGTCCTGTCGCTGAACGTCAAAGCCGGCGACGCGGTGGCGGCCTACGATGCTCTGGGGGTCGTAGCCGATCCCGCCAGGCTCGAGATAACGGCCGAACTGGGCAGCGACGAGCTGAGCCAGATGGCCCTGGGACAGCAAGCGCGCATCACCCTGCGCAACCGTCCCGGCGAGACTTTTGACGGCGTTGTGCGCCAGCTGCCCTATCCCTACGGCGGCACGACGATCGACACCGGCGACGATACCGCCACCCACATAGAAATCACCAGCGAGGTCACATTGACCGTGGGCGAGCTGGCCACGGTCAGCATCATCCTCCAGGAAAAAGAAAAGGTATTGTGGCTGCCGCCGGGGGCCATCCGCACCTATCAGGGCCGCAACTTTTGTGTCGTCCAAAACGCCGACGGCACACAAAAGCGGGTAGATGTGCTCCTGGGCATCGTCACCGACGAGCGCGTCGAGATCGTCACTGGGCTGAGCCAGGGCCAGATAATAGTCGGAGAATAGCGGCGTTCAGGCCATGAAACCATTTCTCGTCTGTGAGAACCTGGTCAAGATCTTCAAGGTCGCCAATCTGGAGGTGGTCGCCCTTCAGGGGCTGAACCTCACAGTGCAGCCCGGCGAGCTGATGGGCATCGTCGGCGCCTCTGGCTCGGGCAAGAGCACCCTGCTCAACATCCTCGGCGGGCTCGACAGGCCGTCGGCTGGCCGGCTGACCGTCAACGGCCGCGACCTGCTCAAGGCGGCCGACAGTGTGCTCGACGAATACCGCCGCACCGAGGTCGGCTTTGTCTGGCAGCAGACGGCGCGCAACCTCATGCCTTACCTCACCGCCCAGGAAAACGTCGAGCTGCCGATGACCATCGAGGGGGTGCCCCCCCGCGACAAGCGCGCCTGGGCGCGTGAACTGCTCAACGTCGTGGGGCTGTGGGAGCACCGCCAGCACCGCCTGGCCCAGCTCTCCGGCGGCCAGCAGCAGCGCGTTGCCATCGCCGTGGCCCTGGCCAACCGGCCCAAGCTGCTGCTCGGCGACGAGCCCACCGGCGAGGTCGACAACGCCACCGCCCAGGAGATCCTGGCCCTCTTCCGGACCATGAACGAGCAGTACGGCCTGACCACCATCATCGTCACCCACGACCCCCAGATCGCCCGGAACGTCGATCGCGTAGTCACGATCCGTGACGGCAGCAACAGCAGCGAAGCGGTGCGCCGCGTGGCCGATGTCGAGGTGGCCCTCACCAGGGGCGCACCCGAGACGGCGGCGCACGCTTACGACGAATATGTCATGGTCGACGCCGCCGGCCGCCTCCAGCTTCCGCCCAACCTGCGGTCCGAGCTGGGCATTGGGGAGCGCGTCACCATCGAGCGGGCCGACAGCGGCATCCTGATCCGCCCCGCCGCCCTCCAGCCCATCGTCTCACCCGAGCGGGACCGCGCCCCATCCGGCTCCGACGACGACGCCGAAGGCACAGCCCGCCGCTCCAAGCTGAGCGGCCTCCTTCGCCGCGTCCGCCATCCCATGACGGGGAGTGTGGGGGAAGATACTCCCCCAGGAAAGGAAAAACAATGAAAAAGAACCTATCTGCCATCATCCTGATCCTGGCCCTACTGGCCGCTTGCGGCGGCCAGTCCACCACCTCACCGCAGGGCGCCGCCGCCCCGACGGCCGCGCCTGCCGGCGGCAGCGCCGCCGCCACTACCATGCTGCGCTTTGCCGTCTCGGGCATGGCCGACCAGTACACCGACCTGATCGACGCCTTTGAAGCTGAGAACCCCGGTGTTCACGTCAGCATCGTCTCGATCGAGGACACAATCGGGGCTGGGAGCCCCTTCAGCGCGAACTGGTCCGCCGACGCCTACACCAGGCTGGCGGCCACCGCCGACGTCATCGAAGCCGTCGCCAACCGCACAGCCGTAGAGCAAAAAGCATTCCTTGATCTGAGCCAGTTCTTCGCTTCCGACACCACCCTCACCCCCGATGCTTTTTACCCTGGCTTGCTGGAGAGTGTCACGTTCGACGGCAAGATCTACTCCGTGCCCACCGAGGCCTCCTACCAGATGATCAACTACAACAAGACCTTGTTCGACAAAGCCGGCGTCGACTATCCCCAGCCGGGCTGGACCTGGGCTGATTTTCTGGCCACCGCCAAGGCCCTGACCGTGGGCAGTGGCGACAACGTCACCCAATGGGGCTTTGTCCAGCCCTCCTTTGACCCCGTCACCCTTGTCGAGGCCAAGGCAGGCCTCCTGTTCGACCCCAGTGTCTACCCGCCCACTGCCCGGCTGTCCGACGCCGCCGTGGTCGACGCCGTGCGCTGGTACACCGACCTGTTCCTCACCTACCAGGTATCCCCCTACTACTCCACCTCTCAGCAGGGGCAGGGCGGGCAAGGGGGTATGTTCCGCAACGAAGGCATGCGCCTGATCGAAAGCGGCCAGGCCGCCATGTGGTTCGGCGCCAGCGGCTTTCAGATGATCCGCGTCGGGCGCGGCGGCCAGGAGGAGCAGCAGACCACCGGCATCGTCCCCCTGCCTGTGAGCAATGCCGGCGACCACACCACCCTCGTCACCGTGAGCGGCTTTTCGATCAGCGCCGGCACCCAAAAGGCCGACCTGGCCTGGCGCTGGATCCGCTACCTGGCCCAGCAGCAGGGCAGGCAGCAGGGCTTCTTCCGCGGCAACCTCACCTCCACCACCCTGCCCGCCATGCCATCGGTGGCCGCTGCCGCCGGTTACTGGGACCGCCTCGACGAGGATGTAGCCGCTGCCCTGAAATACGCCACCGAGCACGCCTTTGTTGACAACTACAGCGGCACCGGCTATGACACCTTCAACCAGGCCGTGGTCAGCGTCATGGACGACGGGGCCGACATCCAGACGGCATTGACCGACGCCCAGACCGTGGTGGAAACCGAGATCGCCGAGGAGGTAGCCGCCGCACCTACCCCGGTGCCCAACCTGGTGGTGGCCGAGGAGGAACAGAAGGCCCTCGACGCCGGGGCTGTCATCATCAGCTTTGGCCTGACCGAGGTGGGCCGCTTTGGCAGCCAGTCGCTGACCACCCTGATCAACCAGTTCCAGCAGGCCCATCCCGACATCATCGTCGAGACCGCCGAGCCCCGCGGTTTCATGGACACCACCCTGGCCGACTTGGCCGCGCAGTACGATTGCTTCGAAGCGTCGCCCGCCCTCAACGACGAGTCGATCGCCTCTGTCGTGAACGTCGAGCCCTTCCTGGCAGCCGACGCGTCCACCCGCAAGGAGGATTTCTTTCCCTCCGTCCTCGACCAGTTCACCTATCAGGGTCAGGTGTGGGGGCTGCCCGGCAGCGTCACCGTCGGCGTCGTGAACTATAACAAGGACCTGTTCGACGCGGCCAACGTCCCCTATCCCACCGCCGGCTGGACCACCAGCGACTTTCTCGACAAGGCCGTCGCCCTCACCCAGGGCGAGGGTGCGAACAAGATCTATGGCTATGTGCCCGGCTCCTTCGGCATCAACGATCTGGTCCTGGTGCTCGACCGGCTGGGCGCCGACATGCTCGACCAGTCGGTCGACCCGCCCCGCCTGGTGTTCACCTCCTCCAACACGGTCGAGGCCTTCCGCTGGTACACCAGCCTGGCCACCCGCTACAAAGTAGAGCCCGAGGAGGCCGAGGACACCGGCCAGCCCGGCGGCGGGCCGCCGCAGAGCCAGTCGCTGATCGACCAGGGCCGCGCCGCCATGTGGATCGACAGCGGCTCGGGCATGATCCTTGGCGGAGGTGGTGGTGGATTCGCCGTCATGATCGGCGGTCGAGAGGGCGAGTCGACCCTGAACACCGGCGTCGTCCCCCTGCCCACCGGGTTCGACAGCGCCAACGGCAGCGGCTTTCAGACCGTCACCGGCTACTTTATCTCGGCCAACACCACCAAGCGCCAGGCGTGCTGGACCTGGATCTCCTACCTGACCCAGCAGTCGACCGTCGTCTCTGGCCTGCCGGCCCGCAAATCGGTCGCCCAATCCGACGAGTACCGCCAGCGCGTGGGCGCCGAGCTGGCCGACGCCTACCTGGCCAGCGTCGGCAGCGGCACCCGGGCCTCCTTCTTCCAGCGCCTGTCCGATGCCGAGAACTGGCTGCGCTTTGCCACCTCGTGGCTGTCCGACGCCTACAGCCGCGTCGTCAGCGGCGAGACAACCGTCGACGAAGCGCTCGACGCCGTCCAGGAGCGGGTAGACGCCTACCGCAACTGCGTCATCGCTTCCGAAGCCTACAACGATCCCGAAAAGATGATGCAGTGCCTGGGCGAGGTGGGCGGCACCATCGGGAGGCCCGGCCGGCCATGAGCGAAGACCAAGCCCAGCCCATCGTCCGCGTGGAACGCGTCGCCCGCGTCTACCACGTCGATTCACGCCAGGTCCCGGCCCTGCGTGGCGTGAGCCTGTCGATCGGTGCCGGCCAGGTAGTCGCCCTGCGGGGCCGGTCCGGCTCGGGCAAGACCACCCTGCTCAACTGCATCGGCGGGCTCGACCGGCCGACCGAGGGTGACATCTGGTTCGAGGGGCGAAACGTGACCCGCCTGTCAGACCAGGAGTGGGTCAAGCTGCGCCGCCGCCGCATCGGCTTTGTCTTCCAGGCCCACGCCCTGCTGCCCACCTACTCGGCCTGGGAAAACGTCGATCTCATGCTGCGCCTGGCCGGCTTTAAGCGGCGTGAGCGACAGCAGCGCACCGCCGAAGTCTTGACCCTGATGGGCCTGTCCAAGTGGATGGAGCACCGCACCTTCGAGCTCTCCGGCGGCCAGCAGCAGCGTGTGGCCATCGCCCGGGCCATCGCCCCGCGCCCGGCCCTCATCCTGGCCGACGAGCCGACCGGCGAGCTCGACTCGGCCACCGGCCAGCAGATCCTCCACCTCTTTCGCCGGATCGCCGACCAGGAAAGGACCACCGTGGTGATCGCCACCCACGACCTGGCCGTCGACGCCTATGCCGACGAGGTCTTTCACCTCCAGGACGGCCAGATCGTCAGCGCTTAGACTGCTTTTCTACTCCCGGTCGCCCCACGACTGCCTGCCAGCCTCGGGTGGCCGCTCGCCCAAATACTGGTAATAGTCTACCTCGATCGAGGCGTTGTGCAGTTTCCTCACTCTGTCCGGCCGCGCCCGCTTGAAATAGTCCGGGAGCTTTTTATCGGCGGTCAGAATGAACACCGACCACCCCTTTTTCTTCCTGAAGGTCCTGTTCAGCGCAATATAGATCTCGTTCATCGCCCGGAACTCGCCTGTTTTGATCCCATAGGGCGGATTCGAGATGACCACCCCGTACTGCTTGTCGATCCACAGCTCCTTGACATCTTTTTGTTCGAACACGATATCGCCGCCGACGCCGGCGCGCCGGGCATTCACCTTGCTCGCCTCGATACACCCTGCGTCGATGTCATAACCGAATATCCGCAGGCTGCTTTTCGTGTCGATCGCCCCGCGCGCGGCGAGCCGGGCTTGGTCCCAGGCCTCTGCGCCGACCGCCGGCCACTGCTCAGAAGCGAACCTCCTCCTCAGCCCGGGCGCGATATTGCGCCCGATCAGCGCCGCCTCGATCACGATCGTGCCCGACCCGCACATCGGATCGATCAACAATCGGTCCTTGTTCCACACGCTGAGAAGAACAAGGGCCGCCGCCAGCGTCTCTCTGATCGCCGCTTCGCTCGTGCGCTGCCGGTACCCCCGTTTGTTCAGCCCCGACCCGGACGTATCGATCGTCAGCGTCGCCATGTCCTTGAGCATCGACACCTGGATGGTGAACTCTGGCCCCGTCTCGGCGAACCACTCCTGCCGGTACTGCTGCTTAAGCCGCTCGACGACCGCTTTTTTCACAATCGCCTGGCAGGCTCTGACGCTGCCCAACGTCGATTTCACCGCCCTCCCGGTGACGGTGAACTTGCCATCCTCTGTGATCCACGCTTCCCACGGCAGGGCCTTGGTCTGCTCGAACAGCTCGTCAAAGGTCAGCGCCGGAAACTCGCCCATCTTGAGCAGGACCCGATCGGCGCACCGCAGCCACAGGTTCGCCCTGGGAATCTCCCCGGCCGTCGCTGCGAATTCCACCTTGCCGTCGGTCACGCGCGTCGTTTGGAAGCCCAGGGCGGCCAGCTCGCGCTTGACAACCGCCTCCAGTCCAAACGCTAGGGTTGCGATCAGGGTGATTTCTTTCATAGGCCGCTCGGTCCCTCGATCCTCGCCGGCAGAACCGCTGGATCCTCCCCGAGTATAGCACGCCTGGCGCGGCGGGGCAAGTGGGCATAGGCCGATCTTGCACCAGGTGGAATTTGACACCGCCGTCGAATGGGCCTCGATCCCTCGACCTTGGTGCGGGCCGTAGACGCCCTGGAGCGCAAGGGCCTGGCTAGCGTGGCAGCGATCCCCACGATCGGCGGCGCAACCCGATCACCATTACGGAAAAGGGGGTGGAGCCTATCGCCGCGGTTCCGGCGATTGCAGGCGAGGACCCTACCTTTCAGGCGCTACAATCCTTCGGCGCCGAGCCGGCCACGCAGCTGCGCGATCTGCTGCGCCGGCTAATGAAAGAATTTCCTGACGGCAAGTGGTGTAGCTGAATATATCGTTTGGCCTGGGTCTACCAGCCCGCCCCTCCAGTGGTGACAAACCCGTTGCAGGCGATAAACTCTGTGTCGATGTACCAGACGACCGTGTACGCGCCGCGGAGATCCGTGCTCCCGCTGACAAAATCGTCGGGGTAAGTCAGATCGAGTGGCGTGTCCGCTTCCAAGGTCATATAAGTCAACGCGTCCGTTCCATCCGGAGCTTTTACCACGACCAGGACGACGTACGTCTCCCCGGGCTCGCCCCACTTGTTCCGCAGCGAGAGCGGGACGCTCTCGCCGATGACAATCTCGCCGTCCCCGGCCGAGGTTTGCCACTCCCGGTCGATCGACACCGCCGGCCGGTTGAAGCAGGTGGGGCCCAGGCCCTCCCAGCTATCCGGATTGTACTGCGGCTCTGGGGTCTGGCTGCCGCCCTCCTGGGCTGCCCTGCCTGAGAGGGGACAGACGTTGTTGGCCAGGTAGGGATTGGCCGATTCGCCGACCCACAGCCCATCGGGGGCATCGGTCGAGCAGCGGTTGCCGCCGGCGGTGCCGCCTGAGGTTTCATAGTAGGCGATGTCGGTCTGGCCATTGGCAAAGCAACTGTTGCTTTCCAGGAGCGGCTGGGCCTGGCCCTGGACGGCGATGCCATCCCCGCCGTTCAGCGAGCAGTCGTTGCCCCGCGCCTCGCCGCCGCTCTGCTCAAAGTAGACGATGCCCGACATGGTGTTGTGGCGGCAAGTATTCACCTCCAGAACCGGCATAGCCGACTGCAGGATGCAGATGCCGTGCATCTCGTTGTGGGAAATGATGTTGTTCCCGGCATAGCCGGCGGCCTGGCCAAAGTAGCCGAGGCCGCAGGCCCCGTTGTGATGCAGGAAAGTGTATGTGATCGATGGTCGGGCCTGGTCACTGAGCAAAATCCCCTGCTCCTCGTTTCCGGCCGCCTGGCACAGTCCCACACTGCCCAAGGTAGAACCACCGAGCACGAGCCCATTGCCGCCGTAGCCAGCCTCGGCGTCAAAGACTCCTCCCTCGAAGGAGCAAAAAGTAAAGTCGATCTCGCCGCCCAAAACGACTATGGCGTTGGCCGGCTGCGTCCCCTCGTGGCGGAAGGTGATACCCATAGCTGAGAACGGTCCCTCCCCCTTGAATTTGAGCACGTGCTCCGCAGCCTTTGAAACGACGATCGTCTGGTCCTCGCCTGCTCCCTCCAGCGTCAGCGCTCGCTCGACCGTTATGGCTTTATCAAGGGGATAGGTGCCCGGCTCCAGTGAGATGTAGGCCCCGGCTGGGGCGCTGCGAATGGCGTCGGCCAACGTGGCATAGTCGCCGCTGCCGTCAGGCTTGAGGGAGATCTGCATCTCCCCCTGTCCGGCCGGCGGCTGGGGGGCCGGCGTGGCTGTTGGCTCGGTCGCGGCTGGCGGCTCGGTCGCGGCTGGCGGCTCGGACGTCACGACCACCGTGATCACCACGGCAGGCGGTGTGGGAGCGCTGGCGGTCAGGGTGGCCCTTACAGCCGCTTCAACCTCGGCTTCCTGGGAAGCCTGGTCTGTCTCTGAGCCGCCACAGCCGGCTACAAGGCACAGGATCATCAGGCCGACGGCGAGGGCATACGACGTGAGCTTCATTGTTCCTCCT
>JAFGOG010000455.1 GCA_016926595.1 Anaerolineae bacterium | reverse complement strand
TGTAAGCCTCCCACCGCTCCCCGGTCAAGGTACAATCGAGAGCTCTTCCCCGCTATAGCATCAACAAGAAAGCCTTCAGATTCGGACCCTGGTCGCTGTCCGTGGGATCAGGCTCGACGGCAGAGTTCACAGGTAACGATTGGGGTTGTCGGCGGTGATATCCTCCGACTCAGCAATAGTGAGTAGACGTTCATCGGCCGTCAGAAACACAAATTCCGCAGCTGCGACTCGTGCAAAGACTGGTTGAATACGCTGGACTGAAGCCAGTTGCACCGCATCATAAGCTCGCAGCGGATATTTGAGCACGAGATGACTTGCTGTTAAGGCCACTTCCTGGTCTAACTCGACAACCTGGTATTGCGTGTCCAGATCGTACTGGAAGGCATCAATCGCTCTGGCAACGGCTTCCTTGGGGAGTACGCCTTCGCGCCCTCGCCGTGCCAGTGCACTTGCGACCTCCACCCAGGTGACGCGGGCAATGATCAACTGGTTCCGATCCGCTGGGTCTGCAATACCTCGGACCCAATCTGAGCCCACCTCGGCTACATAGCGTTTCACCAAAGCACTGCTGTCCAGGAAGTAAGCTCTCACCATTCGCCTCGTTCCTCAATGATGATTTCTGAAAGTGGTTTCCCCGGCACCCGGCCCAGTAGCTCAGATAGTTCTCGGCGTTCCTGTTCGGAAAGAGGGGGAACCTCAGAATGACCAGGGGGTGGGGTGAGCAACCCAGCCTGAATCAAGGCCCGGATAGCATGTTCGACCTTCTCGGGCGGCTCAGGCAATACCTGAAGGCGAACTCTCTGGTGCTCTTTCAGTCCCAGCGGACGCAAAGGGCGTAGCACGCCCTGTTCGTAAACGGCGGTAACAATCTCGGCCATTTTCTCACCTCGCTTGTATATCACGTTTGTCGTAGTCTGATTATACCACAGAAACGATCTTGGCGAAAGATCCGTTTTGCTCCTGTGGATAGAGGGGCGCCTGGGCCGGACGGGACTGGTCGGAGCACTGTTGGATTGGAGGCGGAGGAAGCGATAGAAACAGCTAGGCCTCCCACCGCTCCCGGTGAAGCCAAAGCCGGTCGACCCGTTACCTTCACTCCACAGCGGCTCTCCGAATGGTGTGTAGCTCTGCGCCAACGTCACCCGCCCATCCTCATCTGCCAACTGGCGCACGCTGCCCAGCCCATCGCCCAGGTGGTATGCCCACGCCACGCCGTCCTGCTCGGCCAGCAGATCCTGCCCGAACACACAACGGGTCGTGTCACCGCCGGTTGTCTCCACCAGCACCTGCGACAGGCTAAGCACAACCGCAGTGTAATGTGTCTTTTCCCATTATCAGTTCTGGCTAATCCTGTGCTCGTCGTCGTGTAGATGAGGTGGATCGCGATGGATGTTCGATCAAGGGCACATACGGCTGTGGACATCACACGCTGTGCTATAGGCCTACGGTACCATTCCTAGGTCCAAGCATTCAACCATCCGCCGCTCAATGTCTTGCAGGATGTGTTTCAGGTCGTCATACGTCATCATCTCTGGAGACATGTAGGTGTGAAATCTCAGCACATACACGCCATATTGAGCAATGAATTGGCAGCGTTCTACACCACTGGTACGTTGAGTTGAACAGCCCAGGCGGAACTGGTCTGCGCTAGGCGTGCCATAGGTGAGCTCCGATGGTAGGAACCACTCCGTCTCTCCCTCGCGAAGCAAAAAGAAGGACATGAAATCTTGGTACCCTGAGGCCGCCGCGCCTGCATCTTGTGCACGGTAGACATCTTGAATCGCCACACCATACTTGGGCGTCGAAAAGCCAGTACCGATCTTCTCGATGCCAAACCGAGCCGTCGCTTCCTCGGACCGAGGAGGACCTGACTCCTCCCAACCTTCTGGAAACACCGTTTCCTGTACAAGCAGGGTTTCAATATCGCAGGGTGCAGCAGAAGGTGGTCTGCAAATGAACACCCCACTGCATCCTGCTGTGCCAACAGACAGCACCACAGCAACTAGAAGGAACCGCAGGGCAGCTCTGTGCATTGGTCCTCTCCTCTACCATCCCAGTAGGAGTAGTTGAATTGGCAGTTCATGTAGGTGTTACGGTAAATCATGGTGCCGATGCTTTCTGGCCGTGGGCCGCCCTGGAACACCGGGTGGGTCTGGAGCAGCTCCGTCGTCAGCGTGTCCAGGTACTCGTCGGCGGCCCGGGTGACGGTGCGCCACGCCGCCCACATCTCGTCCAGGGGCGGGGTCGACGCCGGCTTGCCATAGCCGACCAGGTCGTTCAGTCCCGGCGCCAGAACGCGGCCCTGGGCCAGGTAGACCCACAACCAGTGCTCCTGGTTGGCCAGGTGGCCGACGATCCAGCTCAGGCAGTTCATCGGCATGATGCGGCGCACGGCATCTTCGGCCGAGACGCCGTCGAGGCAGCGCACGAACTCGCTGCGGGCAAACCGCAATTGCGTAACCAGCGGGTGGACCATTTCCTCCTCCTCTCTTCTACGCGAACGGTTTCCGTGCCTTGAGGATGAGCGCGAAAGGTACGCCTTTATACTCTCGCATATACGGAAACTCTTCCACCAGCCACCCCTCCACCTTTGGCTCCAGAATATCCTCAACCTGCATCCCCAGCCGGCCGAATATCCGCCAATAGTCCCCGATCAGGTGGGGATGCTGCACGATGCGGTACTCTTGGCCGGTGGGGTCGAAAAACTCGACGTAATCGTGCCCCGCTACAGGCCAGAACGGATGTATATCCGAGATCACCATCCGCCCGCC
>JAFGOG010000454.1 GCA_016926595.1 Anaerolineae bacterium | reverse complement strand
GCCACCTCGGCCAGGTCGAGTGAGCTGCCAATCTCCTGAAGCGCCGTGCGCAGCACTGTGTCCATATCGAGCGTCTCTCGAATACGGACTCCCACGTCGCCCAGCAGGCGCTCCCGTGCCGCGCGTTCCTGTGCTTCCTGGTACAGCCGCGCACTCTCGAGCGCCACGCTGAGCTGATCGCCGAGCGATCTCATCAACTCGACCTCTTCTTCTGTCCACTCCCTGGGATCGGCTTTGTGGGCCTCAATCTCGACTAACACCTGGCCACGCGTTGCCACGGGCAAGATGAGCTCCGGCAGCCCGGTCATGCCTGTGTCCGCTGCTGCTTTTTGCCCCTGCGCAGGGTGCGCGTCTGCCACGGGCATCACGCCGCGATCGTCGCAACGGTAGCCCTCTCCTGCCCGAACGCGGAACAATTGCGTCCACGCCTCCCGGCGGACGTCGCCGTAGGCACGGCGCGCCGCTTCCAGAGCATCGTGGGCCTGCCGCACCAGTTGGGCGTTGTCGATGGCCAGCGCCACCTGATCGGCCATCGTCTGCAGCACCGCCATGGTTTCCTGGTCAAAGACACCAGGCTCAGTGGCCTGCACGGAAAGGGCGCCGAGGATTTCTCCACGCGCGCGCAGGGGCAAAGCCGCTTCGGAACGCGTCTCGGGCAACTCCGCGGTAGCCAGGCGCACGGCATCTGCATCCGCCTCCAGGGCGACGCGCGACTTTCCGAAGGCGACACTCCAGCCGATCATGCCGTCACCTACTCGAATTCGGTGGCCGCGCGCCAGCATCTCTCGCCCTGCTTCCCCCGTGCCCGACCGCAACACGGCCCAGTCCCCGGCTTCGTCCAACAAGAACAGGCCCACGTAGTACAGACTAAACCGCTCGCAGATCAGCTCGACCACCTGCGCGATCAGTTGTTCGACGTCCAGGATCGAGGCGGCTGCCCGGCCTACCTGGGTTGTCGCCTCCAGATAACGCGTGCGCTGCTCCAGGTCGGCCGTGCGCTCGTTCACGCGCTGTTCCAGCCCCCTGACCAGCGACTGCAACTGCGTCGTCATGCTGTTGAACGTATTGGCCAGCACGCCCAGCTCGTCTTGACGCGTGATCGGGATCTGTTGCGACAGGTCACCCGTGCTGATCGCCTGGGCGGCACCCACCATCGTCCGCAGCGGCTGAACGATCTGGCGCACGGTGGCCAGTGCCAGGGCGACGGCGACTATCAGCACAACGACCAAGAGGCCTGCGCTGATCCGGATCGTATTGTAAGCCAACGACAGCGCTTCCGAGACGTTTTGCTCCGCGACGACGTGCAGTTGTTGCTGGCCCAGGCTCATCGTGACATACGCCAGGACCGCCCGTGCGCCGCTCAGGCCAGGCTGGATCCCGGGCTCCTCGGGCACCATAAAAGAAGTGCCGCGCAACACGACCGACGGGTTGCGGTGGGCCACCACCTGCCCCTCGGCTGCGACGATGTAGACGCTTTGACCTTCACTGACCTGGATGCTGGCGATGAGATCCCACACCGTCTTGATGCGCGCAACAGAGACGAGCACGCCGTCCGCCAGCCCCGTGCGCAGATTGATCACCGGGATGGCGATCGTCATCACAGGTTCATTCGTCATCTCGTCGTAACGGATCGGGCCATAGTAGACCTGGCCCGTCGTTTGAGGAATCACAAACTCGTCGGCGTGTGAGCGATCTACCGGCGCAGTCGAACCGAGGCCGATGCGGTACACGCCCACCCGTTCCTGTCCCTGGCTGTCGAGCAGGTGAAGCTCGTCGAAAGCGCGCTGGTAGGCGAGCAAATTGGCCAACCCACTGCGCTGAAGATCGCGGTCATCCTCTCCCAGGAGCTGCGCCTGAACCGTGAGACGCAACTCGTGTTCCAGCTCCTCGAAAAACGCTGACACCTGGCTGGCAACGCCCTTGGCCGCTTCCTGCTGCAGCACGAGCGCCTGCTGCTCCAGCCCCGTAAAGCTTTGCCAGGACAGAATCATGCCGGCCACCAACAGCGGGCCAATCGCCAGGCTGATAAAAACCACGATCAATCGTGCACGAAGACTATAGCGCATCCCGTATCCCTTTCTGCATGGCCCACAACCCAAAGTCTTCCATCATCCCACGATCCGCTGCCGGGGCACTAGCGGTAGATCGTATCTGCCTGGCTTAAAATATCGTCCGGCAGCGTGAGGCCGATCGCCTGCGCCGTCTTCAGGTTGATCGCCAAAAAGAACTCTGTCGTTTCCACCGGCAAGTCCGCCGGCTTGATGCCTTCCAGAATTTGATCGGCGATACGAGCAGCTTGTTGCCCCGTCGGAACCTGCTTCATCGCATAGCTGTACAGCACGCCATCTTCCACCCGCTCCACGTTGGCCACCGACGTAGGCAGTTGACGTGCATTCGCAGCCGCGAGAATCTCCGCTAGGCTTGCCTCAGTCTGGCTGTCCGGCAGCATATAGAGCGCATCAACATTCTCCGGAAAATCGGCCAGTGCAGCCGCAACCTCGTCCGCGTTCCGCGCCTCGCGCGATACGATCTCCAGACCCAACGTCGCAGCCGTTGCCGTTACCGTCTTCATCGCCAGATTGGCACTCGTGTCCTCCGGGTGATAGATGATGTACACCCGTTTCACCGCGGGCACGATCCTCGTCAACCATTCCAGGCGTCGCGCCTCCTGGGGACCAAACGTCACCCCCGTGATATTGCCGCCTGGCTGGGCGAGGCTGGCGACCACACCGGCCCCCACCGGGTCCGTCAGGATCCCAAACACCACAGGGATCTCGTTGCCTGCCGTCGCCTTCTGCGCTGCCTGCGTCGCCGGCGTGGAGATAGAAAAGATCAAGTCGACATTTGCCCTCACCAGGTCCTGCGCGATATCGTCAAGCTCGTCAATACTGCCGGCCGGTCCCGTATAGATATAAGACACATTTTCACCTTCGATATAGCCCAGGTCGGCCATGCCCTGCTTGAAACCCGCAAGCGTCTCTTCCAGCGTCGGCGCAAGGTTAATCACGCCGATAGTATACGTTTTCGGCTGTGCTGCGCCACCACAGCCCGTGAGGAGCAGGCTGAACACGACCATCGCCGCGACAATCGCCCATCCCTGCCGTGGCTGGTTCTGAACACACCTATGATCCGCCATCTTCTTTTCCTCCTGGAGTGATGACATCCCCATCAGGCCTGTCTGCGTGTGCCAGGCGAATCGTGACATCGTGCAGCCCCAGCGTTTGGCGCATTTGCTGCGTCGCCGTCCTTAGCACCGCGTCCATGTCCAGCGTCTCACGCATGCGGGCCGTAGCCTCGCCAATCATCCGCTCCCGGGCGGCACGCTGCTGCGTGTCCTGGTACAGCCGCGCACTCTCCAGCGCCACCTCGAGCTGTGGAGTCAGAGTCTGAATCAACGCGAGCTCTTCCTCCGTCCATACCAGCCCGTCCTCTGGCTTTTGAAGCCGGACCACCCCGATGACCCGGTCTCGAAT
The DNA here is from genome assembly GCA_016926595.1 of Anaerolineae bacterium. The sequence goes on along the minus strand of JAFGOG010000454.1, from coordinate 391 downwards.
CTTGATCGGCACGGCCACCACCTTATCGGCGCCACCCTGACTGTCTGCGTGTCTTTTTCGCTTCCCGTCACCCGGCTCTCCGTCTCCCGGCTCCCCGCCCACCACTATCTCGCCCTGCGTGCTGGCGCGCACCATCTCGGCCGACCAGGGGCCCTGCACAGGAGCCATGTCGCCCCCCTGCCGGTACACATAGCCAAGCTCTTGCTCGTGGTGCACCATTCTTGCCCACCCTCGCGCACTGATCTCGCCATAGGCACGCCTCTCAGCTTCCAGTGCAACCTGGCTCTCACGCAGCAGGCGCGCGTTGTCGAGGGCCACCGCCACCTGGTCAGCCAGCACCTGGAGCACACTCACCGCCTCCTGGTCAAAAGCAGCCGGTTGCGTGTCCTGC
>JAFGOG010000066.1 GCA_016926595.1 Anaerolineae bacterium | reverse complement strand
CAGATCGCCGGCGACGTTCGCGAGCGGGGCGAGTTCCAGCTCACCTCGGCGTTGGAGCGGCTGCGCCAAGAGGATGGGTTCATGGGCCTGTTGATCGACGGCCAGTGCTTTGACATTGGCGTGCCGGAAGGGTATCTGAATACGCTGGCCAGTTTCCGGGAAAATAAGAAAGGGTAAGCTATGCAACGTGAGCTCACTGCAACATCGCCGCTGTTGGACAAGGATGGCAACCTGGCCCAGGTTGGATGGGCCAGGCAGCCGCTCCTTGACTGCAACCTGGAAAACGCCCGCTTTTACCGGTTAGCCCGGCCGCTGCAGGCCTTTCGCCTGAAACGCTGGGACTATTACGGCGTCACTACCCCCGAGTTCTTTTTTTCCGCCACCCTAGCTCACCTGGGCTACGCCGGCACTATCTTTGTCTACACCCTCGATTTTGTCAGCGGCGAGCTGCACGAAGAGACGCTGCTCGTGCCCCTGGGCCGCGGCATTTACCTGCCGCGCAACAGCGAGCAGGGCGACAGCACCTTTGACAACGGCAGGGTGCGGATCGCCTTTCGACTGGAAGGCACGCACCGCCGGGTCCAGGTCGACTGGCCTGCCTTTAACAACGGCCAGGGTCTGTCGGCCGACGTAGGCCTCTACTTTCATCCTGAGCATGAATCGATGGTCATTGTGATCCCCATCGCCGAACGCCGTTTCTACTACAACCGCAAGGTCAACTGCCTGCCGGCCGAGGGCTGGGTGCAGCGTGGCGAGCGCCGCGCGACCCTGACCCCGCAGGACAGCCTGGGCAACCTGGATTGGGGCCGGGGAGTGTGGGAGTATCGCAGCTTCTGGGTATGGGCCAGCGCCTCGACCTTTCTGCCTGACAAGCGCACGCTGGGGCTGAACCTTGGCTTTGGCTTTGGCGACACCAGCGCGGCCACCGAGAACGCGATCATCCTCGACGGCCGCATCCACAAGCTGGGCGAGGTCCGTTTCGACTATGACCCGGCCGATTTCATGCGCCCGTGGCGTATGACAGCGCCCAGCGGCCGGCTGGACCTGGAGTTCATTCCGTTCAAGGAGCGGGTGGCGCGCAGCAATGTGCTGCTGATCCAGAGCGAGGTTCACCAGATGTTCGGCCACTACCAGGGCCAGGTGATCGCCGACGACGGCGAGACGATCCCGCTGCAGGGCGTGATCGGCTTTGCCGAGGAGCACCACGCCCAGTGGTAACAGGATCATAAAGGGCGCCCCTCGCCCCTGGAGGAGAGGTCAGGGTGAGGGGAAAATCCATGTTCGAAGGAGCAATCTACTATGCCATCCCTTGTCCAGGAAAAAGTAACCCAGGCTATCGACATTTTGCAGGAAAAGGGGATCGACCTGTGGCTGACCTTTGTGCGTGAGACCAGCGCCCATGCCGACCCGGTCCTGCCCCTGATCTACGGCGACGAGGATCTGACCTGGCAGAGCGCTTTGATCCTCACTCACTCGGGCGAGCGGATCGCCATCGTCGGCCACTTTGAAGCCGAGGCGGTGCGCCGCGGCGGCGCCTACTCGACCGTCATCCCCTACCACGAGTCGCTGCGCCCTGATCTGCTTCAGACACTGGAGCGGCTGAATCCAAAGCAGATCGCCCTCAACTACTCGACAGGCGACGTGCTGGCCGACGGGCTGAGCCACGGCCTGTACCAGGTGCTGCTCGGCTACCTGGAAGGCACTCCCTTTGCCGGGCGAGTTACTTCTGCCGGCGAGGTGATCGGCGCGCTGCGGGGGCGAAAAACGCCTGGCGAGGCAGCGCGGGTCGAGGCGGCGGTCGAGACGGCGCTGGCCATCTTTGCCCGTACCTACGATTACGCGCGCCCCGGCATGACCGAGGGGGAGATCGCCGCCTTTATGCAGGCCCAGCTCGACGACCTGGGCGTGGGGCCGGCCTGGAACATCGGCCACTGCCCCACCGTCAACGCCGGGCCCGAGTCGGCCGTCGGCCATGTCGGGCCGACCGGGCAAAAGCTGGCGAGGGGGCATATCCTGCACATCGATTTTGGGGTCAAGCAGGAGGGCTATTGCTCCGATCTGCAGCGGGTGATCTACTACCTGGCCCCCGGCGAAACGAGCGCTCCCGAACCGGTGCAGCGCGGGTTTGACACCGTGGTGCGCGCCATCCAGGCCGCGGCGGCGGCCATGAAGCCGGGCGCGCTGGGCCGCGAGGTCGACGCCGTAACCCGCGCCGTCGTGACCGGCGCGGGCTATCCCGAATACAAATACGGCACCGGCCACCAGCTTGGTCGCCTGGCGCACGATGGCGGCGCGTTCGTGGGACCGGCGTGGGAGCGCTATGGCGATTCGCCCAACCAGCCCCTGGAAGCAGGCCAGGTGTTCACGATCGAGCCAGGGCTGGCGGCGCCCGGCTATGGCTACATTGGCCTGGAAGAAGACGTGGTGGTCACAGACTCAGGCGCCAGGTTCCTTGGCCCACCTCAGGTGGAGATGATCCTGCGCTAGGCAACAGGCTCCCGGCCGCAGGGCAGCGCAGCCGGGAGTTTTGTCCCGAGAGAAAGAAACCGATCGCCGTCCGCTGGTTGCATAGCAAGTCGATGACCCGCTCCTCGATCATGGCCAGGGTGTAGATCTAGTCGCCGGTGGCATCTGACAGGTACACGACGACACCCGGCCCGACGAGAAAGTCGTTGAGTTCCAGTGAGGCGAGGTCCTTACCCGGGGTGAAAAAGTGGATCTCGCCGTCCAGGTGGGTGCCCAGGTAGTTCGAATGCGTTAAGAGCTGGCCATTGGACCTACTTACCCAAATTGTGCTACTCGACGTCGTTCTCACTGGGCAAGGAGATCATGGCCAGGTGAATCAAGAAGCGCGCAGATGAGCAAAGATGAGGGCTTTAGTCCTCCGAGATGCGCAACACGCTCCCTGGCCCGTCAAGCCAGATCCTTAACCTATTGAGCACGTCGCGTCCAATCACGACCTCGTCCGAGTGCTCGTCGCCCACCACATAGGCGCCGGGCAGCTCGATACTGCCGACATGAACGGAAACCAGGTAGAGATACACCGCCCGTCGCTCTCCCCACTGACTGCGCAGTCCAGTCTCCATAACCGGCCGTGCACCAATGGCTTCGAGGTAGCGTTGTGGGACCAATGTGCCATCAGCACCGGTATCTAGGATTGCATCCAATGGCCCAACAGACTGTCCGGTGCGAGCTGATTCAAAGGATACTTGACACAGGTGCTGGCGGCGAATAGCCATCATCGGATGAGGTTGGAGCCCACCTTCCTGGAGGTTCCAAAACCTCCAGGAAGGTGTTTCACGATCAATATCGCTTGGTCAGCCGCTGAATGCTCTCCACGTGCCCCGGATCGTACCCATCTCCGAACCGCGTCTTGGGCAACGCCGCCTTGCGCGCCATCAACTCCTCGTACTCGGCGTCCTCGACAAAGGCGACGCAGCGGCCGATGCACGACTCGCCGTCGACAAATCGCCAGGGAAAGAAGCCGATCGTGGTCCGCCGGTTGCACAGCAGGTCAATGTCGCCGCCGAGGCACTCGGCGTGGATGATGTGATGCGGGAACATCTCGATATGCATCAACTGGTACTTGTCGGGCGTGAACCGCTCCTCCAGGCTCGCGCCATACATCTCCCGGAACAGCTTGTCCGCCTCAGCCGCCTGACGGGGCATCCAGTTCCGGATGATGGTGTTCATCGGGTGGTCGGCGCTGCCGCAGTCCACGCCGATCCACCTGATCTTCTTGTCCTTGGCCCACACCGCGAACTCGCGGTCGGGACCGGGGTGCTGGACCATGTAGCGGATCTCGTCGGCGAAGGGCTGATCCCAGCCAAAGTGGTGGTAGCCGGTGTGGATGATCAGAATGTCGCCCTCGCGAACCTCGACGCGGTCCTCGATCATCTGGGGGGTATAGATCTGATAGTCGCCGGTTGCGTCCGAGAGGTCTACGACGACGCCAGGACCCACGAGAAAGTCGTTGAGCTCCAGGGCTGCAATGTCCTTGCCGGCGGTGAAGAAATGGATCTCGCCGTCCAGGTGGGTGCCCAGGTGGTTGGAATGGGTGAGGAGCTGGCCATTTGCTCCGTTCGGCGAGAGGCGTTTGAAGTACTTTACCTGTAACGGCTCGTAGGTGGGCCACGGCGGGGTGCCGATGCCCAAGGGGATGGTCAAATCGAGCAGCTTCATCGTATCGACTCCTTTTTGAATGTGATGTCGGCCAATATCATACTACACTACCTTTGCCCACACAAAGCGTAAGATCAAAAACCAACAGCGCAGCCATCCCGGCGGGGATCGGAACCGCCGGACAAGGCGCCGGTCTCTGGATCCACGGCGATGATCTGCCCGCCGCCAAAGCCAGGCGAGAAGGTCGGTTCGGGCCGCACCTCGTGGCCCAGGGCCGCCAACGCCCGCCGGGTTCTGAGCGGCGCCCCGGTCTCGACGGCCACCCGGCGGCTACCCAGCTCGTCCACCCGGAATCGGGGAGCGTCGAGCGCCGCCTGCGGGTCCAGCCGGTAATCTACCAGGTTGATCAGCGTCTGCAGGTGCCCCTGGGGCTGCATAAAGCCGCCCATAACGCCAAAGCTGAGCCACAGCCGCCCATCCCGCAGCGCCATGGCCGGGATGATAGTGTGGTAGGGCCGCTTGCCGCCGGCCAGGACGTTGGGATGGCCCGGTTCCAGGCTAAAGCAGGCGCCCCGGTTCTGGAGGCAGATGCCGGTGCCAGGTACCACCAGCCCTGAGCCAAAGCCATAGTACAGGCTGTTGATGAACGACACGGCGTTGCCCTGACCGTCCACCACCGTCAGATAAACGGTGTCACGGTGCTCCGGCTGGCCGGGCGCGGCCAGATCGATCGCCCGGTCGGGGCGGATGAGGGCGCGGCGCTGAACAGCATACTCCTTCGACAACAGGCCCGCAACCGGCGCAGGCGCCACCGCGGGGTCGGCCACATAGCGGCCGGCGTCGGCCATGCCCAGGCGCATGGCTTCGATCATCACGTGCCAGCGGGCCGGGTCAAAGTAATCCATGCCGGCCAGGTCATAACCCTCGACGATGTTGAGCGCGATCAACGCGGCCAGACCCTGGCCATTGGGCGGGTGCTCCAGCATCTCTACACCGCGGTAGAGGGTGCGAATCGGCGTCTCCCAGGTGGCGGTGTGGGCTGCCAGGTCGGCGGTGGTCAGATAGCCGCCCCACGACTGGACACAGGCGGCGATCTGCTCGGCCAGCAGCCCGTGGTAGAACACCTCCGGCCCATCGGCGGCAATGGCGCTCAGGGTACGGGCCAGGTCGGGCTGGCGGTGGATCTGGCCCGGCTTGGGCGCAGGCAGGTAGACGCGGGCGGCTTCTGGGTCTCGAGCCAGTTTCTCAACCGATCGCTGCCAGCCACCGCTGATCAGCTCGCTGACGGGAAAGCCCTCCTCTGCCGTGGCGATGGCCGGCGCCAGGCAATCGGCCAAGGTCATGCTGCCAAAGCGGCCGAGCAGGGCGGCCCAGCCGCTCACTGTGCCGGGCACCGTCACCGGCAGCGGCCCGGTGAGGGGGATGCCCCTGCCGGGGGTCAGGCCGCGCCGCTGCGCCTCCTCCAGGGTAAAGGCGGCCGGCGCGCGCCCGCTGCCGTTCAGAGCCGTGACCTGGCCGGTCTTGGCCTCAAAAACGAGAGCAAAGCAGTCGCCGCCAATGCCGGTGGACATCGGTTCGACGACGTTGAGCATGGCCGCGACCGTCACGGCGGCGTCGGCGGCGTTGCCGCCGTCGATCAGCGTGCGCAGGCCGGCCATGGCCGCCAGCGGCTGGCTGGTGGCCACCATGCCGTGGCGGGCCAGCACTGCCGAGCGCCGAGAGGGAAAAGACAATGTAGCCATGCTATCCTCCGCTCTACGAGCCAAGAGCCTTTTAGATTACGTCCGGACTATAGCACAGTCTGAGGAGATATGTCAAAAGGAGTGAATCGCTAGGGCACAGGCCCCCAGGAAATGCGCTCTTCTACCCAGCCGTAGGTATCGTGCGATGCGGCGCTTCGCACCCGCCCATCCAACGGGCCGCCGAGGGGAAAGAGCAATCGCTGGCCGCTGCCATCCGGCCGCATGACCCAGATTGCCCACTCACCGCCTCGGTTCGAGACAAAGGCGATATATTGCCCGTCGGGCGACCAGGTCGGCAGCCCATCGTCGGCGGGGTCTTTGGTCAGCCGTCGCAGGTTGTCGCCATCTATGTCGACCAGATAAACCTCCCAGTTGCCGTCACGCCGCGACATAAAAACCACCTGCCGGCTATCAGGCGAGGCCTCAGGGTTTGTTTCAGCGCCGCCAGCCGCCACCTGATAGGGGTACGATCCATCGGCGTTCGTGACGATGATGCCACAGTCATTCCCCAAGCAGCCGCCGTACACAATCCGCCCACTGGGCAGCCACGAAGGCGAATGCCCGGCTATCGGGCTGGCCTCGCGCAGGATCGACCCGGTCTCTGCACCATAGGTGCGATACAGGCGCGGCAGACGATCGACCTCTTGGCGGGAATGGTACGCGTACACATTGCCTTGGGAATCGACGCTGGGCCGGGCGGCTTCCTCCTGGTCCGTGATCTGCCACACCCGTCGGCCATCCAGCGCCCAAAGCGCCAGGCCTTTGCTGTCCGGCGCCCAGGAATGAACCACCACCTGCGAGCCGTCTGGCAGTAGATCAGGCTGGCTGGCTTCAGGTACCAGACGCCGGCAGTTTGATCCGTTCACATGGCAGGCGTACACATCGTAGGCGCCGCGGATTGGATCGAACCGGGGAAAGGCGATTTGCCCGACCAGCGGCGGATCGATCCTGGTTACGGCTTGCCTGGTGGGCGGTGCAGTTGGGACAAAAGTGGGAATTGTTGTCGGCCACTGGGTTGCCGATGGGCTGGTCGTCGCAGCAGGTCGAGCCGACCCTGAGAACAGAGAGGTACGAGTCGCAGCCGGCACTAGGGTACGTGCGCCAGTGGCGTTTGGACGTGGGGTATGACTCGGCATGGACGTAGGTAGTCGAGTAGCCGAGACTTCCGTCGCAGCAGGTCCCCCTCCTTCCCCGGAAGGAGGGGGGCTCCGCATTTCCGAGGTCGAAGGTGGGTTAGGGGTTGACTGGGTACCGGGGAGACCCGTTCCCCCTATCTCTGCAGAAGGGAGAGGGGGATCTGCACGAAACTGCGGCACAACCGTAGCAGCCGTCCAGTTCGGACCAGAACCGGCTGCTACCACGGGCGGCTGGTGGGACTGGTAGAAGAAATAGGTCTCTACGACCAAGGCCACGATCAATATAGCGACGATTCCCCACAACAAGCTGCGGCGATGGAGGTGGACTGGTCGATCGCCTGCTGCCCTGTGACGGTTGGCAGAAGTCAGCGGCTGCTCCTGCCGCGCCAGCTCGGCACGGGCCGAGGTCAGCAGCTCGGCGGCTTTGGCGTGGCTGGGATCCCGGTCGTGAACCTGCGCCAGGCATTCGATGGCAGATGCCCATTCACCTGCCTCCAGGTGCCTGATGCCCCGGCGGTACAGTTGGTCAAGCTCATTCTTTTGCCCGACCCACGCGCGCAGATCTCTAACGTCCTGGTAATCGGGCTCTGTGGCAGCGATCTCGTCCAGTTGGGCAAGTGCATCGGCCCATCGGTTCGACTTGAGCGCCCGCCGGGCGGCACCGTACAGGGCAGACAGGCGAGCCTGCTTGCCCGCTTCCGCCAGTTGGTCGGTCACATCTCGATAGCTCGGATCCAGTTTCAGGATCTGGCTGAACAAATCTACCGCTTCCTGCCACCGATCCGCCTCGACGGCTAGCTGGGCCCGCTGATAAAGCCCTTCCAATAACAGAGCCAACGCGCCCGGCTCGGTGGCCGGCGCCTCCAGCGGCAGGTCTACTCCAAGCAACATGGCTTCGATAGCCTGCACCGTCTCGGCCGGCGTCTGGAATCGATCTTCAGGCCGCTTGGCCATCATCCTGCGTACCAGGCGTGCCACCGGCGCCGGCAGATTAGGGCAGGTCTCTTCCAACAAAGGCGGGGGTGTGGCAATGTGATGGGCGATGACGCCCCACGGGGTATCAGCCTCGAACGGCAGCCTGGCGGTGAGCATCTCGCACAACACAACACCCAGCGAATAGAGGTCGGCGCGAATGTCCACCGGACGGCCCATGGCCTGTTCCGGAGCTGCATAGTCGGGCGAGCCGACAAAACCGGAATGGGTCAATGACGGCGAGGTTCGCGCCCGGGCGACGCCGAAATCCAGCACCCGGGCGGTACCGTCAGGGAGGATCATGATGTTTTCCGATTTGATGTCCCGGTGAACAATGCCATGCCGGTGGGCATGGGTCAGCGCCAAGGCTACCTGGCGAGCGATGTCCAGCGCTTCCTGCCACTGCAGGGCGCCATCCTCGGCCAGAAGGCGGCGCAGGTCCCGGCCCTCCACGTATTCCATGACCAGGTAGTGGGTATCGCGATCGGAGCCATAATCCAACACGCAGGCGACGTGCATCTCTGGATCGGACTGGGAGAGGCTCATGGCCAGCCTGGCTTCCTGGGCAAACCGCTGCAAGAACCCGATGTCCTGGCTGAGCTGCGGATAGAGGACCTTAACCGCCACCTGTCGCTTTTCGCGCAGGTCTTCGGCCAAGTAGACCCAAGCCATGCCGCCGTTGCCCAACTCGGCTATCAGTTTGTAGCGGTTGCTCAGAATAGTGCCAATCATCGTTCATCAGAAACCCGATTTCTGCACAAGAAACCGGGCGCCCCGTCAGACTGGAACTATTATAACCCTATTTGGCGCGCAGGGCAATGGGCCACAGGGCTTAATTGTGGGGTAGACCGGTCTACCCCAAGGGGGTCAGAAAGGTCCTCCCTTCCCCCCACTTGTTGCGGGGGGAAGGGTCAGAGACAAAGGGGCTTATTCGCCTGTTTTCACCGCCACCGGCAGGTACACCCCCCACAGCCGCAGCGTGATCAGGCTTTGCTCGGCATAGACCTGGCTGTCCAGGCCTGACGTGGCCCGGATCGTGGCTGTGTCGGCCTGACCCGGCGGGCCGGCCGGGATCTCGACCCGCACCACGACCTGGGCGGCAGCTCCCGGCGCCAACGGCGCTGTCTGCCCCGGCGTTACCTGCGTCGGCCACAGGTTCCCGGCCGCGGCCAGCGTGTAGGTGTCGGTGTAGCTGCCGGTATTGGTCACGACCAGGGTATAGGTCACTGCCTCGCCGGCCAGGGCCGAGCGGCTCGCCTGGTCGGCGGCCAGTTCCACAGCCAAGTCGGCCAATGCATGGGTGACGCCCTGGGCCTGGGCGCCGGTGCCCGGCGTTCCCTGCGAAGTCACCTCTATCGTCAGCACGTCAGTGGCCAGCAGGCCCTTGCCGGCGGGCTCGTTGGGGATCTGGACCCTGACCTGCACCTGGCCCGACTCGAGCGGAAGCAACGGCCCCACCAGGGGATCGAGCAGTGCCGCCGGCCAGTCGCCTGGCGTCAGCGACACATCATAGCTGTCGGCTGCCGTGCCTATGTTGGTGATCACAAACGTATGGGTCACCGTCTCACCCGGCTGACCGCTGACCTCGCTGCCACCGACCACGACGCCAAACTCCGCTTCGGGCATCAGGGCACAATCCTGCACTGTCGCCGTGCCGGATATGACCTCCACCGTCCACGTCTGATCCAGGTAGCCGTCGGCCTGGCAGACGAGGGTCCAGGCGCCCGGCAGCAGCAGGCGGTGATAGTCGCCCACGTCGGGATCGGTGCGCACGATCTTGCCGATCTCGACCACGTCCACCGTCGCGTCCAGTGGCTCGCCGGTCACCGCGTCGAACACCAGGCCGCGGGCCCCGCGCAAGGCCCGCTCCATCCACCACAGCATCGCCTCCTGGTTCTCGCCCCAGTAAGTGTCCATCTGCTCGTAAGGTGGCTTCTTGGTATTCCCCAGCTCGATGGTCACGTGGTGCTCGCCCTGCCAGTGATAGGCCCAGTCCTGCATGCCGCCGCGGATGATGTACCATTCCCAGCCACGCGTTACACCCTGCGGGAACCCGCCATTCCAGATGCGCGAATTGCGGATGGCATAGCCGACGCTATACTCGTAGTACAGCGTGTCGTCCGGCGCGTAATCCGGGACTGTCGGCACGCTATCCCAGGGGTAGTTGACCACCGCCGCCCCGCCGTGATAGTTGGCGCCCATCACAAAGCGATGATCGTAGCCAAAGTACATCATCACCTGGGTCTCTGGCTCGCGGCCAGCCGGGTTGTCGTAGGGGTCGGTAATCCGGTCGGGAAAGTCGCGATTCAGGTCCTCGCCGTGAGCGTTGTAGCGGCTGCCGGCCACGTAACCGTCGGGATTATGGATCGGGCACAGCCAGAT